>DAYA01000065.1:0-32934 GCA_002506705.1 Euryarchaeota archaeon UBA550 | reverse complement strand
AGAAATACCCCTCTTGCTTTTTCTTTTCCATCGAAGCAGTGCTATCGAAATCGATGACCCTGCCTTCTCTTTCTGAGGTTGTAGTAAGTAGCATCTCTTGAATAACATCTGGTAAAGTGTCTGCTTCTGATTCCACTGCACCGGTTAATGGGTAGCAACCAAGAGTTCTGAATCGAACCGTTTTCATCATCGGCTCTTCACCTTCTTCCATTGGCAAACGGTCATCATCAACTAGAATCAGGACACCATCTCTTTCGACTACAGGCCGAGGTTTTGCCAGGTAAAGCGGAACGATTGGAATATTCTCAAGGTGGATGTATTGCCAGATATCTAATTCTGTCCAATTTGACAGTGGAAAAACACGAATTGATTCTCCCTGATTTTTTCTAGAGTTGTAAACATTCCACAACTCCGGGCGTTGCCGCTTCGGGTCCCAGTGGTGGTTTTCATTTCTGAAAGAGAATATTCTCTCCTTGGCACGAGATTTCTCTTCATCTCTTCTAGCACCGCCAAATGCGACATCAAATCCATAATTATCGAGAGCCTGCTTGAGTCCTTGGGTTTTCATGACGTCAGTATGTGTCGAAGAGCCGTGAACAAATGGATTCATGCCCATTTCCTTGCCTTCAGGATTAATGTGAACAATTAATTCTAAGCCGAGGTCATCAGCCATTTTGTCTCTGAATTCGATCATCTCTGAGAACTTCCACATCGTGTCGATATGCATAATTGGAAAAGGAGGTTTTGCTGGGTAAAATGCCTTCATCGCTAAATGAAGCATAACCGATGAATCCTTACCCACGGAATACAGCATAACTGGGTTTTCTGCCTCTGCGACGACTTCTCTCATGATGTGGATTGCCTCAGCCTCCAACCTCTGAAGATGCGTCATCCTGTCCTGCAAAGAATCACCTCAAGCAGACCTTCGGGAGTAGACTTCCTTCATCAAGGCTGTTATCTCACTCTTTGGCAATGCATCGATGCCACCAGCAGTAGCACGTCCACCTCCACCAAACATTTTGCAAAGCTCGCCTATGCCTTCAATGCCCCTAATCGACACTTGCAAGGTCTCTCCTTTGTCGATAGCAATCACGTGAGGACCATCGCCACTCTCGTTTATTCTATGGGCCATTACACCCACAACACGCCTTGCCCATGCCTCATTTGGCAGGAGATAATATCCATTGTTCAGTTCAATGTTTTTAGCATTTGATAAATCAGACTCAAACCCATTTTTCAGGGTCATGAAGGCTTGCGTTTCCATGAAATTTTGTGGCGTCTTTGCTTGAAGGCACAGCAGTAAGAGGTCATCAGGATGGAAATGCAAATCTGAGAGGTCTGCTCCATACCCGTTGTAGTTCAGCAACTCTCCAAGTTCTTTGAATTCAGGTTTACTTGAATGAACCGAAAGGCCGTCTCCGTGTAATGCAACTTGCGCCCAATCTGATTCCACACCTAGAAACTTCTCGACTATTCTCGCGGTACAAACATTTGCAGATGTATCTACATTTGTGGTAATTCCATCGATTGGCTCACCTGCTAAGTGATGGTCGAACCAAGTAATATCAAATCCTTGACTTGACAATTCTACAGCTCTAGCGTGGTTTCTCGCCAATGATATGTCCATTACGATAATCTGGTCATCGGGATTTGGATTAACTCGTTCCAGCAGTTCGATATCGCGTTTTACACCGGTTACCCGGTGTCCTTCGATTCCGTAGACTAAACCCCATTGAACCATAGAACAAATGCCGTCTGCATCACCATTGTATGCATACCAGCGCATAGTTTGGCGAGTTTGACATTAGACATGAGTGTATGCCCTGATTTGAGCCATTGATTTATTTTTTAAATGAGAATAATTACAATATCTGCCCGCATCTATATCTATTCGCTTCACTCATGAGCAAACATGCGCAGGGAGTTGATGGTTGCGATCATCATTCTCCTTTCGACCTTGGTGATACCCACTCCTGCTGAGGCATCTAACCTTGGTGGAGAAGATCCCGGAGTTACCGATACTGTAACTTGGAGAGTTGGCGATAAGTGGGTTTACGCAGGTGCATTTGACCCAACAGTGTTAGTGCAAGACGCTGGTGTTGACGCTGTGGTGGGAACTATCAACGGAGATGCAACAACGACTGTAGATGCCGTTAGTGAAATCGATGTCGAGGGTGTACCAACCCTTGTCTATGAAACTTCATCAAAGGCCGATTTCGACAAAGGTGGGGTCGCACTAGAAGGATACACTGGAAATTTGTTTATTCAGTACCAGGTTGACGAGGTAAGAAGAGTTTCAGACCTTGCAAAACTGTCAACGGACCTATCGCTGAATGTTAGATACGTTCCATATGGAATCTCTTCTCTAACTCAACAAATTGCAGATATTACAATCAGTACCGATTATGACCCTATGAGTGAAAATTACGACTTCCCGCTTCGAATTGGCGAGACATGGAATACATCCTATGTTTCCTCAACCGCTTGGTCAGGAGCATCTGATTACATCACACCATTCCCGCAACCAACTAGTGGTGCAAATCACACAAATTGGGAAATTACAGATGTTGGAAAGCCGATTAATAGCCTCGGAGAGCAAATTGCTTACGGTGGGTGTAATGCATCTTATGAATTAACTTCTTACGATGATAATGGAACTAAGACATCCTTCGAGTGGTTCTGTCCTGAAGTCAGAAATTATGCTTGGTCCAATACAGAGGAAGATATTGGATTGGTCATCGATTTTAGACTAAAACAATACATGCCAGTTGCCTCAAGTGGCGTTGTAGCAAGTACTAATCCGGGCTACAGAAACATGAACATAGACGTCGAGTTATCCTCTGAAATAACCGCACTGAACACACCAATTGAGGTATGGGCTAACGTTACAGATTCATCAGGCGCACCACAATCTGGACAAGCAGTGGAAATTAGACACGAGGCAGAAGGCTTCACCGTAAGTGGTGTCACATCAAGTAATGGAAGTTTCTGGGCAATTGTCCAAGTTGGAGAAGCCACTGATACATCTGCCACAACTGTGGACTGGGCAAGTCATGGAATCGTTGCTGTTAGTGCAGGTATGTACGGAGTAGCAACGATAACCCTAGACGAGAACATAGTAGGTTTGGACTTAGTAGCTGGTCTTGAGAGAGCAAGTATTCTACGCAATCGAAGTGGTGAACTTACAACATTGAACTCGATATCTGGATTCAATGTTTTGCCAGGCGATGTTTTAGGAATCCAACTACCAGTATACAACAGAGGTGTTACAACCAGTGCACCAACAACAGTCCACATAACCTATCCGGATGGATATGAGGTGGCTGAGTCCCTTCCTGCTCTAGCATTTTATGAGCAATTTATTTTCGAAATGGAATGGGTTGTTGACATTAATTCTAGCATTGAAAATATCACAGTAGAATATGAGGTTGACAAGCAATCGGTCAACACGAACGATGCTAATTCAAGCAACGACATCGGAATCCTTTCGATATTCGTTGGCAGTGCGCCTACTTTTGTCGCAGAAAACAAATCCACGTGGACCAACGAAAAAATCCTCATCGACGCATCTTCTTCCTTCGACGAGGATGGCGGAGATGTTTGGTGTGAGTTCAACATTGAGTATGATGATGGTAGCAGAACTACAGCGTATCAGAAAATTATGCGAGATGGATGCTCGGTTAATTGGACTTGGATAGACGACGGGTTATACTCGATTTTAGTCACGGTATACGATGAAGAAGGAGATGAGACTACAGATTCAATCGAATTTGAAATTCTAAACCGAGCACCGAGCGTCTCAATCACTTCACAACGCTCACAAGTCAAGGTCGAACACCCTGTAACTCTCTATGTCTTTGCCAATGATTCAGACTCTGAGGATGCATGGCCCGGTTTGGTGGATATTCACTGGCCTAGTGCGAAGTGTGAGGAAGGTTACTACACACGAGTGTGTACAACTACTGCGTGGGAAGAAGGTCTGCAAACATTCACCGCAGTTGGTACCGACGATGATGGAAACCAAACCTATGCTTCGATAAACATTGAATTCACGAATATTGCACCTCATGATGTTGCTGTTACAATGTGGGACGATAATGATAACCTAATCGATGCTGGTGCCCAACTAACTTGGCAAATTCAAGAAGATCAAGAAATTGAACTATCAGCCCGAGCAGAAGATTCTATCGATGATTTGACAGATCTGAGTTACGAATGGTCATTCGGGTTCAAAACTGACGGAAGAGAATCTAGGGTGCCGATGGTATGGAATGATGCTGGGATGAAAACAGTCCTAGTCAAAGCGATCGACTCAGAAGGAGAAGACAGCGGATGGGTCGAGAGATGGGTGGATGTACAAAACCTAGAGCCCCAAATCGAAGAACTGCCAGAAGTAATGGCTGTTGCAGAGGGGCAAAGTTTCACTCTGTCTGGAGTCGCATGGGATACTCCATCAGACATGGAATCTCTAGTCGTCTGTTGGGACACAGACCCTGGTGCGGACACAGATGGCATTGGTTCTGCAGACGACGACTGTGACGTTGAAGGAGCAAACCTCACTTGGTCGTGGCAAAACTCGGGCGTTTACAACGTCGTATTCCACGCAACAGATGATAACGGGGCAAGGAACTCATCCTCTGCTGCGGTAACCGTTCTCAACCTTCCACCATTGGTCATGGTCAACACCCCGAGTAAAGCGATTGCAGGAGAGACTGTAAAGCTAGACGCATCAGCAACTCGTGACTCACCAATTGACAAAGAATACCTGACCGTGGTATGGGATGTCGACTGCTCTGTAGATAGTGATGGGGATGGTATCAAAGATAACGATGCTGACTTGGTTGGCACTGTTGTTGAGTACGAATTCCCAAGGGCTGGTAAATTCGAAATCAAGGCAATTGCTTGGGATGAAGAAATACTCAGACCAAATAGTAAAAGCGTTGTTATCGAGGTAAATTCGCCCGATATGACAGCATTCGAGCAAGTTGTTGAATCGCTCGCTGGAGAAGGTGCGAATCCATTCTTCCAACTACTGGGCATTTCAATCGGAATAGCTGCGATTGTATTCTTCCTGAAGCGTGGACAGAAGAAGAAAGAGTCCGTTTGGGAAGCGGATGATTTGCCTGAGATAATCGCTCCAATGGAAGCACCTTCCATGGACATGTTCACAGGTGAAAACGTAGACATTCAAAAGCCGGAAAGCACAATGGAGACATTACCACTTCCAGAGGGCGGCCTTCCTGTCGGATGGACAATGGAGCAGTGGCAACATTACGGCCACCAATACACGGAACAACGAGAAACTGTAAACAAACATAATCAAATGTAAGTGGTGTTCTACGCCACACCATGCGAAAGGTAATTCCGATTTTAATCGTCGTTATTTTGACAGCATATGGACCACTTTCAATGATTGATGAATTGGAGGAGAAGAGCATCGAATATAGCGGTGCTAACTCCAACGATGTATTCGACGTACCCAATTGGAGAATCGGTGACAAATGGGTCTATGAGACCGGATTTGACGTCAATGATTTGATTGCGCAAGCCAACGTTTCAGCATCGATTGATACACTAACTGGAGACACCACCGTCGAAGTTGTAAACATCACTTTCATGATGGTAGAAGGAGTTCAGAGACTTGTCTACATAGTTGACGTATCAGGAGATTTCCAAACTGGTTCTAATTCTCAAATCACAACCCCAGAAGGCGACTCTTACACTGGTAGAGTAGAAATCGACTACCGTGGCCAAGACATATTCACTGCTTCTGACCTTGCCCAATGGAACCAGACCTTCTCGCTAACTGTCAGGTTCATCCCGTATTTCTTCGGTTTCCCTGTAACCATTGCTACACAAATCCTGGCTGAAGACTTGGAATTCGCCACAGTTTACAACCCACCACGAGAGAAGTATGACTTCCCACTAAGAACAGGCGACCAGTGGGTTGCGAATTACAATTCAACTACAGTCGTATCAGGTACTTCCGACTACTTTGACCCTGGAGAATTCAGCACCCCATATGTTGAAGATAACACAACCTATCAAGCAACCCTTAACGGAACACCTACCGAAGATGGAGATGGCATTGAATACACAGGATGCTCAAATTCGATTAAAGTAAACAACTGGAACAACACTGGTGTATCAGGTGGCTACGATTGGTATTGTGATGCAGTGAGGAATTATGCTTGGTATCAGATCGATAACCCTGCAGGATTTACTATCGATTGGAAACTGAAGTCCTACGAACCTATGGACAGTGCAGGAGTTGTTGCTGGATCTTCGCCGGGAATAAGGAATGTAGCGATCGGAGTCACCCCTGAGTTCGTTGCAATACTGCCAAACGCTACTGAAGAGGTTGTAGGTTATCTAACCGTTAATGGTGTCGGAGAAGTCGGCACTAACCTTCAGTTACGCTATGAATCCGAAGGCACTATCATGAGTTTAACCACTGACTCTGACGGTAAAGTTGCGCCCGATTTGGACGTTGGGGATTCCAGAGATGCATCAGCTGCATCCGATGATTGGTCAAGCAACGGAGTCATCATTTGGGACCCTGTGAACAAAATTATCGGCGCTGGCACTATCGTGATGGATTTGTCTGTGGTAGGAGTTGACTTGATTGCTAAACCAGAATCAATGATTGTCACTAGGACAAGAGGCTCAGACTCTACTATTCTGTCCCAAGCAAGTGGCTACAATGCACTACCCGGTGATACCCTGGAATTCCAAATACCTGCTCAAAACAGAGGCGTGCTAACATCACCGGCTACTGAAATGGAAATTACAACACCGGATGGTACCACTGTAAGAGGTAATATTCCTCCAATTTCTCCCTACAATGAAGCAAGGGTAAGTGTAAACTGGTCTGTTCCAGTAGATGCCGCAATTGGCACCCAGACGCTTTCATTCATGGTTGACCCAGATAACGTCGTTACCGCTGATGCAAATAGAACAAACAACTACGCTGAATTGGACATTTTCATTGGCAGGCTACCAGTTGCTGACCTTACCTTAAGCGACAACGTGTACACCTTTGAAAATGTAACAATCGACGCATCTGCATCATATGATAACGATGGTGGAGATGTTGAATGCTACTTCGAAATCAAAGAACCAACAAGTGACGGTATTCGCACAGAATTAATCGAATCAACCACGTGCACTACCAGTTGGTTTTGGGCTGATGACGGAGATTGGGAAGTCAAGGTGATTGTTGTAGACGACGAGTTGGATGAGGTTCACATGACGATGAATGCTACAATTCTAAATCGCGCACCTTACGTTAACTTGACCGCATCTACACCGGTAGTTGAAGCAGGTCAACCAATTACATTCGATGCATCGGACAGCGGCGATATCGATACAATATCTGAAGAAGGCCAGGAAGTAGAAATTTCGTGGCCAGGTAGTACATGCGAAGGAACTCTATTGGGACCAATCTGTACATTCACCCCAGAGGTAGAGGGAGTTCAAGAGATTGAGGTTGTAGTCACCGATGACGACAATGAATCAACCTCTGCATTCCTCACATATGAAGTTTTGAACGTCGCACCTACAGCCGGTGAAATGAGATTTGCGATCGATGGCATACCGTACCTACCTGCCGAAGATGGTACATGGACAATTGATGAAGACGTAGTTGCGACTCTAGAAATCGATGCTAATGACACTCTTAGCGACAAGGAAAGTCTTCTGATATCTTGGTATCCAGATGCTACAGACCAAAATTGGAGCATCACAACCTCCGGTCCTTCCTCATCTGTTACAGCATCATGGGGTAAATCTGGGTTGTACGAAGTGAAGACATTTGCAACTGATAACGACGGTGTGAAGAGTGATGATGTCATTGGATACGTACGTGTCAACAACATAGCGCCAGTATTAGATGCACTCCCTGCTCAACAGGCTTTGTTCGAAGATGAAGTTTTGAACTTGAGTGCATTTGCCCTCGACTTTGCTGACCAAGATGTTCTGATGTACTGCTGGGACCTGTTGTCATCAATAGATTCTGATGGAAACGGAATAATGAGTGACGATTGTGACGTTGAAGGACCCGACCTAGTATACTCTTGGTCTCTATCTGGACTCAAGAGTGTCACTGCTAATGTTTGGGACGATGATAATGAATCTGACTCGTTCACGATTGATGTAACAATTGTGAACCGCCCTCCAGCAGCTAACATATTCATTCCAGCAGATGGATTCAAGATTACCGAGGGAGAATCTATCACATTCAACGGTGCTAATTCAACCGACTCCGCTACCGACCGCAGCAACCTACAGTTCATCTGGGACGATCCTAATACTGAGGGAGCAACACAAGATGGTGCTGGGGAAACCTTCACCATTAAGTTCGACACTCCAGGGAAATACTTCGTGAACCTAACAGTTACCGATGACGACGGAAAGTCAAGTACTGCGTCTGTGTTAGTTGAAGTTAGTGCAAAGGAAAGTGAAGGACTGTTTGGTGTTACGACAACAACCGCTGTTGGTGGTATACTTGGAGTAGTAATCGTGGTCCTACTAGCCCTACTACTAATTCGTAGAAGGGATTCTGACAACGTAGTTATTGAGACGAAGCACATGGGAGATTACGCTTGGAATGATTCACCACCATCTGTCGTGTCAGAAGCACCAACTTCTGCTCCTCAACAATTTGACCAGACGCCACCGCCACAACCTGTGAGCGGTGGACCACCTCTACCCGCCTCAGGATTACCTCAGGGTTGGACAATGGAGCAATGGTCATACTACGGCGAGCAGTATCTGGCCTCAATGCCACCTGCTCCAGTGAATGATTTCGCACAACCTGTGCAGCAAAATTACCAACCTCAGCAGCCAGTTCAGAGTTACAATCCGCTGCCACAGCAGATCGTCTCAGAACCCGCTCCTTCGCTGCTCGACAGGACGATGGTTCAAGAACAACCACCGACGCCAGCCTCACAGGCCTTAGCCGACATTCTTGACGACTTGGACCTGTGAGCAGTGAAAATTATGGGAACACTTTGGCAATTTTTCGGATTCCCAGACCCTGAAACTCCGGGCGTTGAGTCACCAAAGACGCCTAAGAAAAAGAAAGCAAAGAAGCAGGAAGAAACTCCCGGTCAGCAGCTTACCTTGGTAAGCCCAGATGATGGTGCAGAGCTGACTCCTGACGTCCAAGAAACTCAGTCATTAGAAATCAAAGATGAGCAAACGATTTCCATCCCACCACCTGTTACAAGGGCAGTAAACGTTCCCGAAGGATGGGCAGGCCCCTTGACTCCTGATGGCGATGCGTTTCACGACTTGTCGAACTATTCCTCAAAGCCAACTGATTTTCCAGACAGGGCTCTTAGATATGTAGTGCCCGACCAAATGCACAGGTTACCTGTGAGACAGATTCAGGATAGGATTTCACGAGGAGATACAATCATTGTAGACCTAAACAGTTTGATACACATGGACACTCAAACAAATGCTTGCAGAAGAGTGCTAAAGCAGGTCGGTGATGACATGAATATACCCATCTTTGCATTAGATGAATCTGACAAGTTGCTACTGATGCCAGGAAAAGATGTTACAATGGATGTTTCAAAAAATAACCTTGGACTAACACCCATTTTGATATGAAAAAATAGGCTTCATACTTTTATACGAAGGGAGTTAGTTCGAATAGATTGGCATGGGATTAGACCTCCAACGCAAACCACATTGGTCTGCTGGATCCTATATCGATTTGGTACTAGCTGCAGTTTCAATGCAGATCCTATTTTTCTTTACAGCATACTGGGTAGGAAATTATGGTGGTGATTTCTATGACGAAAATATCAAGGAAATTCATTATTCTTTGAGAATGCAAATGTCTCTTGGTTGGATGATGTGCATATTGGCGGGCGTTAGTTTCAGTATACTTCCGTTGATTTACGATGTAATAGGATTCGAAAAGACGCTTATGCGAATCTATGTAGGGATGAATGTCGTTGGGCAAATTGCAATTTCCGCTGGAATAATTAGCAAAAATTTGTCGACTTTTAATTCTCTTACCGCTGTAGGAATGACACTACTATGTGCTTCCTTGGTAAGTTTGTGGTCACCTGCTATGACGATTTTCAGAAGTAAATCTGGAAGTATCAACAGTGTGGGGCCATTCTCCTATGCATTAGGGGCATTTCTGCCAGTTCTAGGTGTAATAACACTACTTTGTTGGATTTTAAGATATGAGTTCTCAAGCCTTTTGCAATTCTCAGAAAATTTAGTGATTGATTTTTTCTTCTCACTAGCGTTAGTAGCATTAATCATTTCACACCTCAACAGAAGATTAGATTGGGAGATAATACGGTCAGAAAATATTGGAAAGGTATTCGGAATATACGCAGTATTGCTGATATTGGGACTAATATCTGGACCACTTCATGAAAGAGGTGATTTGTCAACATCGGTCAAGGGGGTCCTCCAATTATTACCATATGTTTTCATATTTTTAGCTGTGAACCCACGTAAAATAATCCAACAAATAGGTCAAAGTAAATCCTACAATCCAATGCTTGTATGCTCAGTACTTTGGCTACCCTTTGTTGGAATCTCAGCATACTTAGAAACGATGGGTTATTTTCAGGTTGCGAGTGAAATATCACCATACTATCGTTGGGTGTTGATATTTGGTGTTGCATTCCAAGTACTGTGGGGATTCACAGAATATCTTCACCAAGATCACAAGAAAATTGCAATGAAGTCAAGGAAAACGAATTTATTTGCAATCATAAGCATAAACGCTGGAAATGCTGTTACAATCTATGCAATGTTTTCTAGTTGGATAAATGACGAAGTTTTATACCAATTCCCAAGACTTGGAGTGGTAACTTATGCATTAGCATACCTTTCAATACTAATTTATTGGATAAAAGAAACCTTCTTTTGCCTATACACATGGCACAAGATTCCAATGTTCTATGACCAGTATCTTGCAAACCCAGAACAAGGTTCGGGATATACCGATGAAAACTAATCTAGCAGCCTTAGAGCGCTAGGAGCAAAACCCAAGACCGCTAATTCATCTCCATCAACTAGCCTTGCGTGCTTACCCATTTCACCAGCTAAGTCGTAAGAGCCGGCCTTACCTTTCCAAGATTCTGTTTCTATCAAATGGGCAATTTCATCTGAATTTAAGTCGTCGATTTCTACAACCGCACTTTCAACAAAAAAAGTCCAATCACCACATATCTGAACTCCGGTAGCAGACCAAACCTGATGACGCCTTCCAGAGAGTCTCTTAATCATAGAGACTGCAGATAACTCGTCTACTGCTTTTCCTATCGCAACATTTGGGTCATCCGGGTCCTCAATCATCGTGTCTGCTACTACCACGCCTTGAAAGCCATGATTTGGGGGTACTGCATCGCTTTTCCTGCGACAAATTTCCAATACTTGATTTGGAACTGGGCCTGATGGATGGCTTTCATCAACATCCAGTAGAGCTTCTACATGTATGGGTCCAATTCTATCATTTAGAATCTGAGCGCGACGCTCTGAAGCACTTGCTAACCAGATTCCCATGAAACCTTGGTTGGGGGTCACCTTGAAGAGAGCATCGCTGTTACACCCGAGTGGTGAGACGACGTGAGTGACATCGAAAGGATTCCAACACACATCGCAGGATTAGATGAAAACATGCAAGGTGGCATACCACAAGGACACATTTGTATCGTTGCTGGACAATCCGGTGCAATGAAATCATCAGTAACATTTTCCCTACTTTACAATGCTGTACTCTATGGAGAAACAAGCGGTATATACGTCACTCTTGAGCAAGGAAAGGATTCCTTGAGGTCACACATGTCCAACATGGGAATGAACGTAGATGACCCTCGTGTTCGCAACCGAATCGCAATCATCGACTTGTCCGATTTGCGTGTTCAACTTGATGAGCAAGGCATGAGCAACAGAATTGATTGGATGGGGCAGTTGATCAAGCAACTTACCTCATACAGACAATCAATCGGGTTTGAGTTGTTGGTATTCGATTCATTGGGAGCATTCTTCACATTAACAAAGATGGAAAATCCACGTGACGAAATTTTCAGATTATTCGAAGCATGCCGACGCCTAGAATTGACCTCATTCTTCATCTGTGAAATGACCGGAGAAGACCACAAGCAATTCGGAGAGTATGGTGTTGAAGACTATCTATCGGATGGAGTAATGCATCTGACAATGGAAAGAAGTGGTGACGATATTACTCGTAAACTAGGTGTGATCAAGATGAGACACACTCACCACAAATTAGGATATTCCCCCATCCTTTGGAATTCTGCAGACCAGAGATTCAGTATCAATTGATTACTCAACTGTTACTGATTTTGCCAAATTCCTTGGCCGATCTACATCGCAACCAAGAGCTAGTGCTGTTCTGTAAGCAATCAACTGAGTAGGGACCACCGTAAGTAGAGGTGTCAATAAATAACTGCAAGAAGGAACTGGAATCGAAATATCCGCTTCCTCGGTCGCCTCTACGTCTCCTTCTTCATGAATTAGGATTATTTTTGCTCCACGTGCTCTACATTCGTGCATCGAAGCAATTGTCTTCTCGCGGTGTTTGTCATTTGGAAGAATGACTACTACTGGACTGCCCTCTTCTAAGAGAGCGATTGGCCCATGTTTCATCTCCCCTGCAGGATAAGCTAGACATGGAATATATGCTATTTCCATCAACTTTAGGGCTCCTTCACTTGCAACAGGGGCAGACAATCCTCTGCCGAGGAATAGAACGCTTTTTGCATCCTTCACCAGCTCAACCGCTTCATCTATTGGACCAGGGTTTTGTAGATATTTTTCCATTAAATCTGGAATTCTTTGGAAGTCTTTGATTATCGATTGGCCTTTTTCTCGAGAAAAATTTCGCGTACGACCAATTCTAATAGCAAACAGTAGTAGTGATGCCACCATATTTGTGAACGCCTTTGTTGATGCAACCGCTTGCTCTGGACCACTGTGAATGTATACTCCTTGGCCACAAGTTCTTGCGATAGTAGAACCAACAACATTCACAATACCGTGAACATCTCCTCCCTTGAGTTGGATTTCCTTCACCGCTGAGAGAGTATCTGCGGTCTCTCCTGATTGCGAAACTGCAAAATGTATGGCGTTTGGATTGATTACCGGGTCATTGTACCTGAATTCACTCGCCACGTGAGCAACAGCAGGAATTCTTGCTAAACTCTCGATTGCCAATTGACCGATCTTGGTAGCGTTCAGTGCAGTTCCACAGCCGATTAGCCTCACGTGAGGCACCGTTCTCAACCGAAGAGGGTCGAGGCGTAAACCACCTAACTTTGCACTACCATTTGCCATGTCTAGTCGCCCTGTTATGCACCTGCGTAATGCTTCGGGCTGTTCGTGAATTTCTTTGAGCATATAGTGTGGGAAACCTGCCATATCTGCTTCTCCCCACTCATCTTCCAGTATCGTAAGGCCCGTAGAAGATGCTCCACCTTCTAGCCTTGAGATGTCTATACCATCTCTTGTTACAACCGCCATGTCACCGTCTTCCAAGAGATAGAAACTCTGGGTGTGTTGGGTCAATGCGTGTGGGTCAGATGATACGAATGATTCTCCTTCTCCCTTACCAATGATTAGAGGTGAGCCATTTCTTGCACAGACTATCAAGTCGTGTTCTTTGAACAAAACACAAAGCCCCCAAGTCCCAGTAACTCTGTTCAAGGTTTGTCGAACAGATTCAAGAGGACTTTGGCCAGAATCGATTCCGATTGAAATCATGTGCACTAGGGCTTCTGAATCGGTTTCAGATTCGAGATGAAAACCTCGTTCAGTCAAGCGCTTTCTCAAGCCTCTAGCATTGTCAATAATTCCGTTATGGACTAGTGCGATGTCTCCATTTTGGGAGAGATGAGGGTGAGCATTCTCATCGGTAACTCCTCCGTGAGTTGCCCATCTAGTGTGAGCGATTCCAACATTTCCTTCGATGTGATTTGGCAGGATTTTGGATAACTCTGAGACCTTTCCAATCTTCTTATGAACTTGCAAATTCCCATTTTTCACTACAATTCCAGAAGAATCGTAGCCTCGGTATTCTAGCCTTCGCAGTCCATCAACAAGTAATGGTGCCGCTGAACGTTTTCCAATGAATCCAAAAATTCCACACACAGAAAAGCCTCACATATTGATTACTTCAGAGCAAACCGGACAGTTCATTCTTCGCAAGGTCATGTCTTTTACAGTAGTCTTGGCGCCACATGAACCACATGTAACGGTTTTCTGAGGTGCCGGCATTCCCGGTAATAATGGAAGAGCACCTGGTGCAGGAGGCATTGGTAATTGTCCGGGAGCAGGCGGCATAGGTAATTCACCCGGCGCTGGCAATGGAGGTAATTCGTCCAACTTTGGTAGAACTATTTCCTGAGGTGCGTCATTTGCCTGCGGGATTGGTAAAGGAGGTAGTTCTCCAGGCGCTGGTAGATTAGGCAATGTCTTTGATATGTTCTCAAATATCTCTCTCGCCTCTCGGTCACTCTTTCGCTTCATCCTTCGCTCTAGTCGCTTTGAAGCATTCCCTGCCTCAACCTTGGCCTCCAGTTCGTCAGATAAAGTCGGTTCTTCCTCTTCCTCTTCAAGAATCACATTAAGCGGTGCTGTCGATACGACCAAATCTGATTCACCGTCGGTATCTATTGCAACCAGTGGGCCATCATCTTCCTCAGTTTCTACGAGTAATTCCAAATCGCCAGTTTCGGTTGACACCTCGAGTTCTTCTTCCTCACGGTGAGAGCGCCTTAGGACTACAATTACGGAAACGAACATCAAGAAAAGAACTCCACCGATTGCTCCTAATGCAACCATTTTCTCTTGTTGAGTATCTCCTGGAAGAGGACTCAAAAGCACATCTAGGAATCCACCGCCATCTTCTGAACCTTTGTCAGGATTGGTGGTTGCAATGGTCTTTCCACTTATTTGTCCGGATGGTGATGTCATGATTACAATCGCATCTTGGCCGATTGAACCTGCTCCAATGACGTGCCCACCACCAATTATGTTTGAAAGTGAGATTTTGGTATCACCTATGTTGAACAGTCCATACCTTGTAACGGGTCCTGAGATTCCTACTTCATCGTGGAAGACCTTGATTCTGTCTTCTCCCATTTCAATCATCACGACCTTGGTTGCTCCTGGTGATGGCGTGATAGTGTAATCCTCAACAGACCAAACTGAATCCTGTACAACGCTAACAATTTCGGATGTTCGACCATTGCCCTCAATCCAAGCGGCAACTAAAACATCCTCGTCGTCATCTTCGAGGACAAGTAA
This sequence comes from Euryarchaeota archaeon UBA550, assembly GCA_002506705.1. GTDB lineage: Archaea > Thermoplasmatota > Poseidoniia > Poseidoniales > Poseidoniaceae > MGIIa-K1. The sequence goes on along the minus strand of DAYA01000065.1, from coordinate 17,628 downwards.
CTCCGGCATATGTGCGTCATCTCCAGCTGGTGCTTGGAAACTAAATGGAGTTTGAGATATAGTCCCGTGTGCATAGAACAAACCAACACGCTCTATTCCTGTGACATCGTCTCTCATTGCTTGGTACAGCAGGTGTATTTCGTCTTCACCGATCGCTACAGCGAGAGGGTCACCATCTTGTGGTTTGATATCAACATCTGATAGGACGTTCATCTTTACAGTCCAACTTGATGACCTGTAATCATCATTGTGAATCATGAAAACATTGGTTAAATCATTCCACGAACCGCCTGTCAAAATGTCCCTGTGGTATCCTGCAAGTACTATCTCATCGCCATTTGTTGCTAAATCGAATCCCCAATAACTTCCCTCAGAGAGTTTCAGAGGCGTCATGTGAGACGACTTCGAACTCAAATCGCCAAGCATGCCTATGCTAGCCATTCCAATATCGGTCATTGTGTATCCTTGTTGAGTTGTGGTTCTTTTTGTCCATGCGAGATGGACACGGTTATCGTCACGAAGTGCAAATGCGAATTCTCCAGCCCAATTATCCTCAATTAACGTGTCGCCAGGTATAGAGAAGCCAGAAGTTAATGTTCTGGCATGCAATTCTCCATCCTTTGTTGTGAATAAGAGACCTCCTCCGTCTTCACTGTCCACACCTTCCGGTATACCTACAAATCCTAGAACAGCCTCACCATCAGAGAGAGTTAATCCTGTCTTTGAACCGACTAGATACTCATCTACTACGACATTGAATTCCAGTTCTGAATGTTCAAGTTCTACTCCATTACCCTCTAATTTCACTTTATGACGTACCATTCCAATTTCATCGTGAGTATATGAGAAAACGGTTTCAGCCTTTCCAGATGAGGTGTCTGAGCCCGGAATAACCGAAATCGTGTTAGATCCGGTTTCAGTAAATCCATTTTCGACGTATGTGTATAGTGTCATTTTGATGTCTGTAGCATCAGTGCGACCCAAATTGTCGACTCTAACTCGTATCTCATACGGCTTTTTGTCATCACCGTCACTCGGTTGCGGGATTGGCTTTGAGGTAGTGACTGCGCTAGTAAGGAATCGAAGTGTTGGCTCAAGAGGCCGCTCTTCTACCTCGAATTGGAATGTGTACTCATTGTCACTATCATCATCATTCATTGCACCGTTAGGGTCTATTTGGATGGTCACATCATGAGTACCTGCCTCAGTTGCCCACCACCATAGAGTTACAGCGATGGTTTCACCTTGGTTTAGCCTCGGAATTTTGCCTTCGCTTGGATATGTGCTGGATTCACTTCCTGGTGCATCTAGTTTGAGGTGTAAATCAGTAGCGTCTAAATCGCCAGTATTTACCACATTGAATCTAATTTCTAGAATTGTTCCTGCAATTGCACTGCTTGCTGGCAAGTCGTCTCGGTCATATACCTCGACTGAACCCTGGAATCTTAACTCAGGAGCAGGTGGGAGGTTGTCTATTGTGTAAGTTCTGCGAACGATATCTGATTCGAGTCCGCTCTTATTGACCAAGCGAATAGATATCTTGTGAGACCCATCATCGACTTCGGTTGAATCCCAAGTGAACGACCAATCTTGCGCTTCGTAGTCTTCTTCATCGAATGTGTAAACGGAACTCCATTCTCCGGAGTCTACCCTGAAAATCAACTCGCTTGGTTCAATTCCCTGTGCTGTACCACTGAAAGAGACCGTATCGGAAAGCGTGGATCCAGATGATGGCGAGCCGAATGTAGCCGACATTCTTCCGATTCTCACCCAATGTGCGGCATTTGAAACCATGTCGCCACTACCTAGGGCCTGTACTTCGATAACCACAGCTGTTTCATCAGCGTCATACCAACTTGTAGGGATAAGGTCGTTGAATGACCATGACAGGTTTTGCACCGATGCTTCCTGCCAATCCATCAATACAACTTCGTCATCTTCTTCGTAATACTGAGTCAATCTAACCTGAACACTATTCCATGGACCTGTATCAGCAATAATTCGGCCTTCTAACTCCATCATATCTCCAGTCAGTAACCATGTTCCATTCTCAGGAGTATCGAAAATGATTCCTTCATCGGATTCGTTTGGTGGGTCGACGATGACTCCACCGCCGCCTCCTCCGTCGGTGAAAGGAGTGCATGACCTGCCCAAAACTGTGTCAACTGCACATGATGCATCGAGAGAACCGAATCCCCAATCAGAATTCCATCTGTTTGACACACTAGGCTCAGATGCGCTACCCTTTTGCTCACTGGAGTTGCGTAGTATATCCTTGATTTCAACCGGACTTAGGCTTGAATCCGCTTGGAGCATTAAGGCTACAACACCGGAGACTAGAGGTGTTGCCATTGACGTTCCGTCTTTTGATTCGTAAGCGTTGTCAGCTTCGGGGCGAGGCGTACCGGGGAACGATGTACCTGTTGCTGCTGATGCTGAGTAAATTCCACTTCCGAATGCGACCAAGTCGGGCTTTAATTCGTCCCAGTCATCATTATCATTGTCGCTCAATCTAGGCCCAGTATTGGAGTAAGACGCCATGAAATCATCGGTGCGGTTAATCGTGTCGGCATTGTCTGCTGAACCGATTGTAATCGCACCATCTGCGCTTCCTGGTGATGCAATTCTTTGCTTGCCATCGTTTCCAGCTGCAATGATACATGCTATACCTGCGTTGTATGTTGCATTGTTCACAAGACGTGCTTCGGCACCCGTGCCGTTGTCGCCGTTGTCTTGATTGATTGGGTTTCCAATCGACCCAAACGACATTTGGCCAATTTGGATACCTTTTGCACCGTTACCCCAATCGGTGTCAACGTTGTTTATCATCCATTGAATCCCGTTCAATGAGTTCTGCGAATTTGTACCACCGCTATCGGTTAGGACCTTGATATCAACAAGGAAAGCACCGGGCGCTGCGCCGATATGGACTCTGCTGGAATCCCCAGTTCCAAGAGCAATCCCTGCAACGTGAGTACCGTGGCCTTGTCCATCGTCTGGGTCTTGTGAACCATCCGGGTTGGATGCTTGGCTAGTTGCATCATATCCTGCAACCCACTTTTGGTCGTCATAGGAATTAGGGTCCAAATCAGGCTCATCATTCTCATCATCGAAGTCGTTTAGAGAGCGGTGTTCATTGTCAACTCCACTGTCGAGTACAGCGATTACAACGCCTTCTCCGTCGTATCCTCTGTCATACACAGTTCCACTGTAGACATCTGACGGCTGAATTCTAGTCGCAGGATTTGCGCTTTCTAATGTTGGATACATCACGTTCTGCATTTCAACAACAACAACTGATTCAATAGCATGAATCTCAAGAAGAGCGCTGACTGGAACGTGGTCGACCACAATCGAATCGATTGAATCCATTACTTGGAACCATGAACCTTCAGCATCCCAGCCATGGTTTCGTAGTAAAGCGACTAACTCGTCGACTTCCTCTTGTCCAGGGTGCCACGCATAATCGACGACGATTGCGACTGTCTTTCTACCATCCGCACCAATAATTGCTGTTGTGGACTGTGACACATCTCCTGCGATTACCTGTTCTAGGCGATCATCCATGCCGTCAAAGTTTGAATCGGGCCCGTATGCAAACCACCAACCATATTCCTCGGTTGCATGCCTTTCACCTCTAAATGGCATCCTATCTGCCATTTCTTCGGTTATTTCTTCCCCAATTTCTGGCTCATCGGCCGGCATTGCGGAAGTTAGCGCAGACATGTCTGCAATGAGAAAAACGATAGCGAGAAGTAGTGCTTTAATTCCTCTCATGGATTCCAACCCGCCCTACGGGCGGATTACATTACACATGAACCTTGGGTGGCTCCGAGTCCCTACGGGACTCAAGGCCATGCTACATGCGATGAATCGGAGTCGCATCTGATTCTCATCTTTTTTAGGTGCAAATTTCCTCCACAAACCGGACATTTGGCCCTATCAGCAATTTCCTCAAGCCATGCTTGGCGTGTTTCTTTTTCGTCACCTTCTTCTTGCAGACGTTTGACTAAATCGTCAACGCCTTCGAACGGATTTTCACTTGAAATTTCAACTAACTCTACCTCTCCTTCCCATTCGATATTTCTCTTCAATATCGGCAGAGTTGCGTAAGCCAAAATAAAACCGCCAAAGTGGGCTATGTGAGCTACGTGGCTGGCCTGTGATAATCCGTATACCTGCCACGCTTTGTAAATCTCGAATCCAAAGTAAAACAAAGCGATAAATTGAACCGGCCATTTTCTGATAAGAATCATCGGGAAAAAGACCTCGTCTTCTGGCCATCCACAAAGGTATGCACCTAGTATCCCAAATGCAGCACCTGATGCCCCTAAAGCAGGATTGTATGAGCCCCCGTTTGCTATCGTCCAAGCAATAGATCCACCCAACAATCCAATCATGTATGAAATCAACCATTTCCCTCTGCCAAGTCTGTCTTCAAGAGGTATGCCAACTAGGGCAATAATCACGATATTTCCAAGTACGTGGAGAGGACTATTCCAAGAATGTAGGAAACCGCTAGTTATCAGAGTGTGAATGTGGCCACTTTCAACCAAAGCAGGAATCATAACAACTCGAACATAAAGCTCGGATAGTTGGTCATTTTCAAGAGTCCATCCCCACATCAATTGGACAATGTATCCGAATAAAAGAGACAATGTCATTGCCATGGCAATCGAGGCTTTGTGGTACCATGACCAAGCAAGAGGGCCAAGAATCGCTGCTACCCAAAGCGCGAAAAGTACCTCCTCCATGTACAGCCGGAGGAGGGGTCGGCTTGAAGGCAATGCGGTCCCTCGCATGTCATGATGGGCATCATTGAATTGTCAGAGGCCACCGTCCTTAGAGGGCGGTCAAAGGTTCTTGACAAATGGTCAATATCGGTGAACAGCGGCGATATTGTGTGTCTTGCTGGAGAGAACGGATGCGGTAAATCAACCGTGATTGAAACCGCTTCTGGATTGATTCCTCTGGAAAATGGTTCTGCGACGATTTCTGAGCAGTTGGTTAGGGATTCAGAGGGTAGGAGAGGAAGACCGACTTTTGGCCTTTGCTTACAAGATGATTGCGTAATGGGTGACGAGTTAGTAGGGGAGAGAATTCTCGATGCTGCAGGATTTGACTTTGATGTGGAAGGTTTACTGAAAACTTGGGGATTAGATCACAGAATCCATGACAGAATTGCTATGCTTTCGGGTGGTCAGAGAAGAAAGGTAGCCCTTCTATCCGGATTGATACCTGCGATGATTTCTCAAACTCCTGTTGCAGTTTTACTGGACGAGCCGGACAGTGGGCTTGATGATGATTCTATCAAGAAATTAGCAGACACCTTGAGAAATCTAGCGGCGGGTGGACACGCTATACTCGTCTCAAGCCATGACTCAAGGATTATCGAAGTTTCACATAGAGTGATTCGATTTCCATATGAAGAAGAAGAATTCACACAGGATGACGGAAAGTTCACTCCAATAAAGAAAGGAAATCCACGCAAATCAAGTGTCGGGCATCGCCTAAATCTTAGAACTCTATCAGGATTAGCTAACAATGGAATCGCTGGACTGCTAACATTGGGAGCAATGCTTGCATTACTAGACCCATCTCAGTTAGAAGGAAGAATCCTGAATGCGTTTATCCTCGCACCTGCTCTAACAGCCGGCCTGTGCGGAAATCCAATCCACAGGCTAAGTCTTGAGAACAGAGCATATGCATGGTGGAGCACAAAATCCGCTATTCCTCAAAATGCAATTATTCATTCACTAATCTTGTGCGGTGGCCTTACATTGTTAGCATCTGCAATTACCTCTGAATTGAATTTGGAGTTGATTCTCGCTGGTGCTATACTCGGTGCTGCAACCGAAGCGGTAGTAGGATTGCTGAGCAATGCTACCCTCCGCCTGGCAAGACCCAATGCAGTCATGATTAGACTTCTCACGCCGATTCTAATTCTACCATGGGCGCTTGTTGTTGATACGCTAACAGCGTGAACATTGAAGATGAGCGCCATGCGGGCGTTAGACATGAACATCAAAGGTGAGGTCGTGGCAATGCTCGGTTTTGCCGGGGCTGCCGTGACTTTGTGGCTGGGAATGATGTGGGCACCATCTGTTTCAATCAGTGCTTTCAAGGCACCAGAAGCCCAGAGGATTTTCTACTGGCACGTACCAAGCGCTTGGGCTGCAATGATCGCATTTGGCTTACTTTTTGTCGGCTCGATTTACTGGTTTTTCAAAAGAAGCGATTGGGCGTGGAGACTGCATGTCGCTAGCAGCGAAGCTGGTCTAGCAACTGGACTGATGTGTGTTTGGTCCGGATGTATTTGGGGTGCTGCTGAATGGGGAGTTCCTTGGGATTGGACCGATGTTAGATTGAACACGTTTGCGATACTAACACTTCTTTCTCTGTACCTCGTAATGGGGCGAAGGTCGCAACCTGATGGTGTAGAAACTAGAGACACATTTGCCGCCTTCGGAATGTTTGGATTCGCTTTGGTTCCTCTGACTTACATCGCAACTAGACTTTGGCAAATTAGGCACCCTGGACCGGTTGTTGCAACCTCGGAAGGTTCACTAAATTCTGACATGAGCATTGTACTATTCCTTGGAGCCATCTCGTTCACTACCTTAACCGTAGGATACGTCATGGCTGGTATGCGACTAACTAAATTGGAAATGCGCTTAGAGGAATTGCAGGGCCAATACGAGGAGAGGATGAGATGAGTGGTCAAACCTACCTTACCGTAGCATACCTAGGTATGATTGGTGCACTCGCCCTTTGGACTTGGACTGTTTTTGCTAGGTCCAAAACCTTGCAAAACAAAATCGATTCTTTGGAGAAGGCTTTAGCCCGGGATGAATCTGAGTAATCAGGGGTGGAGTCATGGACCTTGGTGGTGAATTCTGTCTAGTCTGCGGAGCAGACCCCCCACTATTCACAGATAGGATGTGTGAGAAGTGTACTAGGGATAGAGTAACACTTGCTAAAGTTCCAAAGAACGCACCTTGGACAAAGTGTGCAAGATGTGGAATTATTGATTTCCAAGGCAAATGGAGTAACGTTGACGATGAAGACCTGTGGCACGAATTAGTGGCAAGAAACGTTGAGTTCCATTCAGAAATCGAAGATTTAGAATTGGGACTTATGGCCCAAGAGGTCGATGGAAGACATACACTAATCCACTTAGAGATTGAAGGGGTAATCGACAACCTCCTCTACACCGAGCAGCATACTATGCGTGCTCGTATGTCAAACGGAGTATGCCTTACATGCACAAGACGTGCTGGGAATTATTTCGAAGCCACCGTTCAACTACGCTCAAGTGCACGTAGGTTATCTGAAGAAGAGTTCCAAACACTGCGGGCTACGCTCGATACAGTTCTAGCAGAGATGCCCGATGACCCGATGTTCTTCATCACGAAAGAGGGGCCTGTTACCGGGGGATATGACGTTGTTCTTGGCTCGAAAGCCCTAGCGAGAGCTTGGGGTAGGCACCTAATCTCACAGCATGGTGGCCAAATTACCACAACCACCTCGGTAGTAGGCAGAAAAGACGGTGTGGACTTGACAAGGCTAACTCTTCTTTACAGAAAACCAGGCTACGAATTAGGTGATGTAGTTAGATGGAGAGGAAGCCTGTGGCGGCCTTCAACATGGACGGGAGAAGGTGCAATCCTCGAGCGAATCGAGAGACGTGAAAGAACAGGTGCAACTTGGCGGGATTTGGAAAACGCAAATGTCGTAGCACGACTAAGTGAGTTCGTTTATGCCGATTCTATCAACGAAGATGCATCTGTTGCTGAATTCTTAGACCCTAACGATTGGAAGATGACCGCTGTTCGATTACCGTTCGAACATACGCCGGGTAGGAAGCTTTTGTTGGCAAGAATTGATGGTGAATGGATTTGTCTACCAAGATTAGGGATGGACGGTGAGTGAAATGGAAGAAGGCATGATTCGCTTGGCAACCGCCCTTGACAAGCAGGACATGATCGGTTTCAGTCGGTCCTTCGTCAACGACATACGCAAAGGAAGAGAGGCTGTAAACCGAGAGTTGTTGCCTTGGCTTGATGACCTCGACACTGGTTGGAGTGGAGTGCTCTGCCTTGGAATGGGGGGTTCCGCAGCAGGTGGAGATTTTCTCTCAGTCTTGTGTGATGAAAGCGGTGCGGTTCCAGTAAGATGTCATAGGGGATATGACCTACCAAACTGGTGGACACCGGACTGGCTAGTCCTAGCAACATCATACTCAGGAAATACAGAGGAAACACTCGAAGCTTGCCGCCAAGCGCTAAAGAATGATGCTACAATTGTAGTGATTTCAAGCGGCGGTGAACTTGCAGGAATGTGTGAGTTATCCGAGAGGGCATACCTAATCTCCTGTCCATCTGGCCAGCCACCCAGGTCCGCTTTTGGCCACATATTTTCAAGACAATTATCACTACTTGTGGAAATTGGAATACTTCAGGCAGAAATCTCAGAACACGCACTGATGAGACTACAATTAGCCGTAGAAGATAATGACATCATCACCCATCCAGAAGGTGATGTTGCTAGCCTTGCTCTAAACCTAATGCAAAACCCAATCGCTATACTAGGTCCTGAAGAACTGATGCCAGCGGTTAACCGCTTCAAGAATCAGTTGAATGAGAATTCATCCAGATTTGCACGTATTGGAGCGTTCCCCGAAATGAATCACAACGAGTCTGTGGCATGGGGAGGAGTTGGAGATGATCAAGACCCATCTGCTGCAGACCAAGCACTACTTCTCCTCTCATGGGATGGAATCCATCCTCGTGTACGACACAGAATGGATTGGTTCGTATCTAATTGTCCAACCGAATTGGCTTGGAAAATTCACGGTGATGGAGAAAGTTTGCTAGAGTGCTTACTTCATCTTTGCATTATGACGGATTGGCTATCTATTGCTCTCGCTTTACTACATGGAAAAGACCCATCAGCAATTGACCCAATTATTTCTCTAAAGGAATACTTGTCACAAATCGACTAGTATAGAGGACCAAGGACCATTCTTGGATCTGGATACTTTTCGAGGGCCCACTCCCGGTCTTCTCTTGCTACAACTCCTGGCATGTCATTCCCTTCTGGCTTTTCCCAGGACAATTGGAAATGCAGGTGTGGCTCCCAGCCACCGTTGACGCTCTTGTCGCCAACGGTTGCAATAACTTGGCCCTCTTCTACAGCCATCCCTTCGTGAACCATGCCTAGAGATTCCATAGACAAGTGACCATAGAGAGCCCAAATTGGCTTTCCTTCGAGTTCATATTCTATGATGATGGTTGGACCGTATGAGCCATCTTCATCGTTTACTCCTAGAGAGTGTACTACGCCTTTGTCGAAGGAATGAATTGGTTCACCTACTGGTGCGCCGATATCAATTCCAACGTGTAAATCTCTCTCTCCACCGAACAGTTCGTGAGTGTACATACCCGGTCTGACTTCATCGTAGCGACCTATTTGATACGGGAATGGGCAAACAAAATCGGGGTCCACTCCTCTCGTGAAGTCAAACACCCAATACTCCTCGGGAAGTAGAATGACTTCTGCCATGTTGTATCCCAAAAGGCGCTAATTCATCATCCTTCGCAAATAGGTTTGAAACCTAGATTAGAGAGCGAAAGGCATGGCAATTGGTTTGGAAGTAGCATTACTTCCTGGCTTTGCTATCGCTCGCCGATTAGATTCTGAGGGCGATTGGAAAAGACATCTAATGCTCAGTCCGGCGATTGGGTTGCTTGTTTGCTATGGACTTGCAGGATTTACCTCTATCTTCGAGATGACACTTTCAACACTGACTTACCTACTGATTATTGCCAATATTATCGCAATAATCGCAATTAGAGTTGAACTGAATCCAATTCCGAAGGAAGTCACAATTGAAAGGAATCCATGGTTTTGGATCTTTACAATAATCGCCTGCTTCATCGCAATTACTCCACTTACTTACATGCGACCAATGGGTGTTGATTGGATTGGATTCGCTTCACTTGCCGACGCTGTATCAAGGAATGGCGGATTCATTCTTAGTGAGCCATCAGTGGGAAAGTGGCTCTATCCGCCAGCATTCCCAACACTTGCTGCATGGCTACCAGGCTCATCGCTTGATGGAGTATTTTACTTGGGAGTTATGAGTTTCGTCGCTTTACTGCTAGGAATCGCTGCGGTTGGAGAAAAGATGGGTTGCGGCCATTGGACAATAATGGCGATGTTGCTTGCACCTGCCCTTTTTGCAAAGAATTTGGATTCTGGATATCCAACGGTTGCTAGTCAACTTGGTCTAGTGGTAGTATTACTGATGTTCGGAGAGAAACTGCGGTGGGAAATAGTTGCAATTACAACGGTTATCGTAGCAATGATTCATCCAACCGGCCTAATTTATCTAACCACACTAATAGTCTCTCAATTGATTGTATCAAAGCGTGATTCATTCAGCCTAGCAGATTCGATTCAATCATTGATATTAGGAGGTTCAATTATCGTCGTTTTAATCGCACTAGCCCCTGCATTCGATGGTACTGCCGTATTCGCAGAATACGGTTGGCAGGGAGGTGGCCCGATGCTGATTTATGCGGGATTACTCCTCCCTCTTGGTCTATGGGCAGCATGGACATTGAGAGGTGACAAAAATGCGATGATTCTCACGCTCTGGTTAGCGATGAATTGGGTTCTGTCAGGCGTACATATTTTCGACGGTCTAACCGGAGTAACTCTACTTTCAATGCTATCCTATGCACTATACTCCATGAGTATGCACGCATTCCACATACCGCTTGCAGCGTTGGTTGGAATGCGTCTGTCCAAACTCGAAGGTGGGATTTCATCAGATGGAGGCAGAGCGATAATGATTGCAACACTTCTGCTGTGTGGTATCGCACATAGTGCTCTTTCAGAATTATCAAAGCATGATGAATTACATGCAATTTCCAATGGGGATTCCGCTCTTATCGATGGACTAGAGCACTTGCCCGAGGGCTCAATTGTATATGCTGAAAACGAACACTGGGGCCATATTTATTCAATCCCTGAGCACATTGGTATCACAACAGTTCCCACACTTGGAATTTTGAAACAAGAATTTTCCATTCAAAACGCTGCTACAACTGCAATTGTAACAGACGATATTGAGCGATTGAAAAAATTAGGAATCACTCATGCAATCGCATCACCAAAAGGGGTGATGATGCAGTATATTCAGGCCTCAACCCATTGGGAAAAAATGTGGTCTAGCGGGGCATCAACACTGTATGTTCTAGAGGATGACATGATGGTTTCAGACTTCATTGCAGTCGAGGGAGACAATATGCGCATCGACCCCTGGTCGGGCCTTAGGGAGAGAGATCCCTTCGAATTGGGCGATTACAGGTCATACATCACTGAAGGCCGCCATACGTTCTCAGTGAACGACAGCTTTGCCTACGAGGTTTGCATAATGACAGAATTTGTTGGCGAAGTATCTGCAACAATTAACTCTAGAGAAATTAGCGGTTCAGGATGGTATAATACATGCGTATACGCGGGCGGTGGAGGCTTTGAAATCGACATTAATAGCGAGCCTGAATTTTGGATTAATCCGCTTGGAGCATCCGGTAGAGGAGACATGCTTTTCGATGAAACCGGTATTCGCATTCACTGGATAGAAATCATCTATCTTGCCTAAATTTAGGGAAAGACACTACAAGGACCACACTCTCGAAGGGGCGTGACAAATCTCTTCATCATGTTACCAACCCTTGATGAAGAGGGTGCATTGGAAGACATCTATCGTCGAATTCCAATTGAGGAATTAAAGCAAAAAGGCTACACTACAAGGGTGGTTGTAGTCGATGGTGGTTCTAGTGACAATACTATACAGATTGCAGCCGAATTAGGCTGCGAAGTCTTCGAGCAGTGGGGAGAAGGCAAAGGTGCAGGAATGCGCCAAGGTTTCAAGAAATTCCTCGAAACTGGAGACGAAGTTCTGGTTATGCTGGACTGTGATGGCACATACCATCCTGAGGAGATCACAAAAATGGTTGAATCAATACCAAAGGGAGGCATAGCTATTGGAGATAGACTGCATGGAGACCTTGAACCCGATGCGATGACCAGTACAAACTGGATTGGAAATCAATTGCTAACATGGTTAGCAGTGGCGCTGCACGGCAAGGCAATCAACGACTTATGCTCAGGATTTTGGGCTTTCTCAAGGGACTCCCTGAAAAGATTACACCTCAATAGCATGCGTTTCGAAATAGAAGCTGAAATGTATACTTCTTGCGCACATTTGGACATTCCAATCATCCACGTACCCATCACTTACTCGAAGAGAGTAGGAGAAGCAAAACTCGGTTCCATCAAAGATGGCACTTCGATTGCAAGGAAACTCATCATAAGGAGAATCTTCCCCACACCACATGAGGAGCAATGACGAGCCGGTACAATGTTGCGATTCTAGGAGCGAGCGGCCTAGTTGGCCAACGGCTTCAGGAACTGCTCTATGACCACCCCCTCTTTGATGTCGTTGCAATCGCAGGTTCTCCAAATTCAGTAGGATTAATGCATGAAGAACTCGAGTGGAGACTAGATTCAATGCGTCCTAATTTTGACATTCTAATTTGTTCTATGAGCGATATACCTGACGTCGATATCGCTTTTTCAGCACTTCCAAATAACGTAGCCGAAGTAGTTGAACCATCCTTAGTCGCAAGAGGAATCCACGTGTTTTCAAACGCAAGCGCATTTCGAAGAATTGCTGGCATTCCACTTGTAATTCCTGAAGTTAACCCGGAAGACATGCAGTCCTACTATGGTCACGCTTGTGCAACAAATTGTACAGTTGTGCCTGTAGTCACACCAATAATAGGTTTGAAGTCACTCGGTTTAGTTTCGGTTACAATTCACACCAGGCAAGCCCTATCAGGAGCAGGTTGGAGACTGCTATATGACGAAGATGCATTGGCTGGAAATGTCAATCCGATGATCCCCGGTGAAGAGGAGAAACTCATTGCTGAGTTGAAGTATTTGCTTGGAACAGAAATTCCAGTAATCGCATCATGTAACCGGGTTCCAGAAAGAGATGGCCACTTTGTTTCATGCGGTGTCGAGGTGGAAAAAGAAACCACTCTGGAAGAGGTTTTGGAACTGATGAACATTCCAACTTTGGACCTTCCTTCATCACCCGAGGAAGTGAACCACATTATCGAAGATTCACCGAACCGTGAAGACCACCTGTGGATAGGTCGCGGAATGACCACAACTGTTGGTAACGTCAGAGTGGATGGTAACATAATCAGATTCGATGCATTATCCCATAACACGGTAAGAGGGGCTGCTGGTGGAGTGATTCTATTGGCTGAATTTGCTGTCAAAGAATCCTATATCACCAAATAGTCAACCTGTAGTGGGTAGGTTGGTGGTTGCATGGGCGTTACAGCAATGATTCCGGGTATGACCTTCCAGCAATTGAAGGATGAAGCCAACTCACGTTGGAAAGAAATCTGGGATGGTAATGCTGCTAGGCTTGAGATAATGCTACTGTGCCCACGTAAAGAGAGAAAATTACTGGAGTTGCACGGGGACATGATAGACCATGGTCAACCGGTTATGGGAATTTTCCATCGCCCAAGAGCAGAAGCTGAGTTGATCAGCGAACAGGGGTTTGACCCAAAATCTGCATCATTTCAATTCGTGAATATTTCTAACGCAGACATGGGACCTTGGATGCAGCAACTGGTTACTCAGGAAGGATGGTTGCGCAGTACGGTTGAAATTGCTCCGGTTCCATTTACTCTTGACATACCAAACCAAAGGCCGTTTGAAAAGCACTCTATACTTTGCTTTAGACACCCGAGCCTGCCACCGCTAGAGAGGTACTTCCTGCCTTATCCAATCCACGCATTGGTTGGCAAAGCATTCGTATCACTACCTCGCAGGCAAGCTGCAGAATTAGCGAGACAGCAGGCAGAAATTTTGGGAGTCGGTCTTGCAGCACCAGAACCAGAAATTGTCGAAGTTCCTGTTGTTGAAAATAAGCCCGAGCCAGTGGTTGAAGAAGTGGACGCAACCAGTGAATTAGAAAGTGCTTTCATTGCTGAGATGGTACCTGAAGAAGCGGCACAAGTGGCCCTACCAACCGCTCCTGAATCTGAATCAGTTGCTCTACCCGAAGTGAAGGAAGAAGCATCGGTTGCTCTGCCTGGTGTGGAAGAGTCAGAATCACCTGTGGCTCCACCTACCACTGATGAGAGTGTACCACTACCGAGCGGTGAGCAAGAAGTAGATGACATGCCTGCCATCGAGAGAGAATTCCGTAACCTAATTCAGGAATTATTGGATGCTGGAGTAGACCCTTCAGAGATGATGAGCGATGCACGTTTGGAAGATATCAACGAGAGGGCTCTAGCGCAAAATTTCGAAACTTGGCCTGTGTTCATGCAGATGGTTAGTTGAATGCGAGGGTTCAAAGACAAGTTAGGAGTGGGAGAATCATGGCTTTCTGTGTGCACTGTGGACAAATGCAAAATGATGGCACAAGATTTTGCAGATTTTGTGGAGGCCAACAACCTGGTGACCAGTTAATTGCAAGACTTCGTATGGAAGCGGAATCCATCAGATACCGAATGCAGCAAATGCAAGCACAGCAAATGCAAGCACAGCAAATGCAGCGATCTAACTACGGTCAGCAGCAAAACCAACAGCGTTGGTGATTGAATTGAAGCTTCGCCACTTGGCGATTTCTTTGTCAAAACTGCCTAAACATCCATGCAATAGCGTGGAACTAGAGCAATACCAAACCGAAGGAGACCTTGCAGCACTTTGGTTAGCACAGATAGATGCGATTGATGGGCTAGAAGGAAAGACCGTCCTAGACTTAGGTGCTGGCAACGGTATCTTAGGTCACGGTGCTCAACTGCTGGGGGCAGAGGTAACATTCGTTGAATGCGATGTAGATGCTGCCGCCCTTTGTCAAGAACTCGGACCTACCGTTATCGGGAGAGTCGGAGAGGTAGAGTTGCCAAGTGTTGACATCGTGATTACAAACCCTCCTTGGGGAGTTCAAACCCATGGTGCAGACCGTGCTTTCATCAATGAAGCGCTGAGATGTGCGCCGGTTGTACATATGATGCACAGCGCCGCAGCCACACATCTGCCAGAGGGAGAAGTAATTCTAGAAGGTGAATTCAGAATGCCTGCTACCTACCAACACCACAACTCCAGAATGGGTGCGACCGAGATCAAATGTTGGCGTTTCACCCGATGAGAGGGGTTCAAAAGTAAACAGCCCCCGCCTCAACCATCCCCTTCCCGTCACCCGTAGGGTGATTCCCACAAACATGAGCGTGAAAATATGGCGACAATCGTCACTCCCGGAACTGTAGTAGGAACTGCAGATAAGAACAGCCCAGGCAAGGGCACAGCAGAAGAAAATGGTAACCTAATCGCACTACTGACAGGTGTTGTCAGCGAAATTGATGGTGTGATTAGCGTCCACACATACAACGAAATGTTGCGTGTTCAAGTAGGAGACACCGTAATTGGAGAAGTCGTAAAACTCAACGAAAAATCTGGTGAAATTAAGATAATAAGTGTTGAAGGAAAGCCAAACCGCGCTGTAATGGCAGACCAAGAGTATGCCCAATTCCACGTGACTAAAATTACAGACAGATTCCTTCACAACACTGCTGACGGACTGCGCCGCCGTGATATCGTGCGTGCAAAGGTAATCGAAGCAGGTAATGTGATTCGAATCGACATGCGGGAAGATGATGATTGTGGAGTCCTTTGGGCTCTATGCCCATCATGTGGCGACACATATGAAGCTGAACAAGAAGGCGATTGGAACGTCGTATGTAGAACAAATGGAGAACGTTCTTTCCGTGCTCTTGCTGACGATTTCGGTGGAGAATCCGGAATGGCTGCACTGAATGGTGCGGGGAAGAGATGGAGCGGAGAAGCCGAAGCACTGTTCGCAAAGGGTAGTGCAGGTCGTGCTACGTATATCGCAGAAGACATTCGCGAGGATGGTCGAGAGCGCGAATACTTCAGATTTGAAGGCCAAGGTGGCCAAGGTGGCGGCCGTGGACGCCGAGAGAAGGCTGCACCTGGTTGTAGACTATTCATCGGTGGACTATCCAGAGATGCTGAAGAAGACGAAGTTCGTGACATGTTCAAGAAACATGGCAAAGTCAAAGACTTCGCATTAATGCGTGATGATGATGGAAACCTTCGCGGCTTCGGATTCATCACTTTCGAATCAAAAGACATGGCAGATGCTGCAATTGCTGCACTAAATGGTCAGAAAATCAAGGGCCGCAGAATTGGAGTCAGGGATGCTGACGCTCCAAGAGATGAGAAGCCAAAGCGTGCACCAAGACCACAGGGTGCGAGACTCTACGTTGGCAATCTCCCATTCAAAGCCACAGAGGATGACTTGTCAGCCTTGTTCAAAGACCACTGTGACAATGTTCACGTCCAGTGGGCAACAGATAGATCTGGCCGCAAGAAAGCGTTCGCATTCGTTACCATCCAGCCTGAATCAAAGGGTGAAGAAGTCGTTGGCAAACTGAACGGCAGCGACTTCATGGGACGCAACATCAAGGTCGATGTCTCCAAACCTCAGAACCGGGACAACAAGGGTAAGTCCGGGGGTAAACCTGGCGGAAAATCCGCTCGTGAATTGCGCGCTCTTGCTGAAGAAGAAGAAGACGCCAAGAAGAAGAAACGCCGTCCAAGAAAGGAATGAGGTGAGTAAATGAGTGAGTCCGGAGATGCCTCCTGGCTCATCATTGACGGCTACGAGGATGAGCCTGCTGCTTTCGGTGTCCCGCCATATGTTGGATTTCACATCAGATACATTTGTGGAGTCTTAGAAGAGAAGGGAATCAACTACGAATACTGTCCCATAGATTCGTACAGAATCAATCCTCCATCACTGGAAAACCGGCTCGGAGTTGTCGTACTAGCCGGAGCAATTGTCCCCGGTAAATACCTCCGGGGAACTCCAATTTCTCTTCGTGAAACAAAGGAGGTTATCTCTGGAACACCAGGGGATACTCCAATCCTCTGTGGAGGATGGGCGATTAGGGGATGGAGACATCAGGGATGGAGTCCGCTGCGAAGAAATCTATTCTTGGCATTACAAGATACCGATGCTACACTTTCTTACTTCTTAGACAACAATGAATGGAAGCACCAGCGAAGAACTGCAGAACAGTGGACTGCTTGGGCACATGCTGGAGCTTGCTCCAAGGCGGTAACTCACAATCCGGATTTGGACGGACCTCTAACTTACGAAGTCGAAGTCTACCAGGGATGTGTTCGCTACAAGCGTGGTTGCAAATTCTGCATCGAACCGAAGAAAGGCGTGCCAATTTGGCGTAGTCCAGAGGACATCATTCAGGAAGTGTCAATCGCTCACGACATGGGTGTCGAACACGTTAGACTAGGAGGCATGACCGACACATACACCTACATGGCGGAAGGCGTAGTTGAGATGGAATATCCTCGACCTAATCCAGAACCTATCGCAAAATTGCTGCACGGTTTGAGAGATGATGAGCGCTTAGGAATCCTTCACACCGACAACGGTAATCCTTCGATAATTGCAGAGCACTTAGAAGAGGCGGAAGAGATTAC
>DAYA01000075.1:56984-65988 GCA_002506705.1 Euryarchaeota archaeon UBA550 | reverse complement strand
CGATACGAAATCAGCGGATGTAACTCAATGTCTCAGATGATCACCATCTACGTACGTGGTGTATATCTGCCAGGCTTTGAACTAATTCCATCATTGGCTATGCTAGGAATGGCTGCAGCGGTTATCGCTCGTCGAGGAATGGAAGAAGACGACGATGACGAAGCCGAATGGCGTGAGTCTGCTCCCGGACTTTGAAGAAAAGTCTAGAATAAGCCACGAATATTACCCACGAAGGGGTTGTATTGATAACGTAGCACTTAACGTAGTTATGATGTACAGGTACATTTGGTGATTTTAATGAGTGGTTTACTGGACAAGGCAAACAAAGCTGCAGAAGACAAAGAAGAAGCCGTAGTTGCAGATGCTGTTGTAGAAGTATCTGCTGAAGGCGAAGTAATTTCTGAACCTCCTTTTGATAACGGATTGAACATGGATGCACTCAAGTTTCAGATCGGTGCGGTAGTTGGATTCATTGTAACAATGGTTCTTGTTTTCTTCATAGATACAATAGTTCTATTCGGAGACTTTACTCTAGACGACCTATTTGTACCAGGTGTGATTCTCTGGTGGCTAGTCTTTAACGGTGAGGATCTCAAAGCTCAGCAATTCGATTTACAGAAGTTAGGAGTAACAGGTGTTGCGTTTTTGGTAGTAACTGGGTTAGTAGCAGGTGTTGCAATCTTCAGTGGCTCAAACACAGTAGTAACAATTTCTGAAATCGCTTACGATGGCGATGATGACGAAATCGACTTGTCTTTCTACGGCCCAAAGGGTGCGGAATACACCATCGAAGTACTTGTTGATGGTAAAGTTGAGTATTCTCACGATGCAACGATAAACATCGACAAAGGCAGCCACTCCGTATCATTAGATGACTTCTGGAAAGGTAACGCAGAGAACATGAACGGTAAGGGATTAATCGACTATGAAATCAGAGTTACATCAGATGGAGGCGAGGATTCTATGACCTTTGATGACATTATGAACAGAGAAGTAGATACTGCATTCATCAAGGTCACTGAAGAGTATGATATTGTGAACAATGATCAGGGCAACAAGAAGGATTACAAAGGAATTTACGTTGAGATGATTGTGGGAATAGGAACTCCAAGCGCGGAGTTCGACTTCAAAGACGGCGTTTTCACTGGAACTACTCCACAACCGATTGAGTCAGATTGGGATGCAACAATCCGTGTTCTTGGGGGAGACAATATTCACGTTTACGAAATATCCGCAGACGAAGGCATTGCTAACGGATATGGTGACTTCAACTTCAACTGGGTTTCATTGCACACAGGCGGCGGATACCTAGACAAGGATGATTTCTATGGTAGCGATGGTTGCTATACTTTCGAAATTACAATCGAAAATGAGCATGGTAGTACCCTTGTATCAACAGATTCACAGATTAGATTCCATTGGGATGATAACAGTGCAGACTGGGATACGAGCAATGACAAAGCAGCAGAAGCATGCTGATTGCTACTAGTTGCATCAGCTGAATCTGAAACAATGGTTTATACCCTCATCGTGAGGCATATCGGTCATGGTCAATTGGTCATTGGATGATGGGGCAAGTGAGTCAATTCAACCGCCCAAGCGTAGAAGAAGGTCGAAACTTAATGTTAGCAGAACTGATCTTGCATTAAGAACAAAATCTCGACGTTTGTCAGAGGGCAAGGTTCGCAAAGTAATCAACGGTGAAGTTGTGTACGTTCGAATTAGGCGTGTAGTCAAGCAACAAGCTTGAGTTTCAAGCAACCATATTCCTTCTAGCAATGAATGCAAAGATTCCGATTGCTAGTACTGCTCCGATTGTAATCGGTAGCGCAAGGTTTGAGGAATTATCTTCATCCTCACTCCAAGTTACTGGGTTTGTAGACGCAGTCCCAACATCAACTACCTGGTATCCTTCAAAGTGATAGGGAACGAATATTGAGCATTCTAGAGTTAATTCTCCTTCATTTGCTGAGTCCCAATTCATAGGAATCTCAACAGTTTCTCCTGCCTCAGCAGTGTAAGGAAGCGATAGTCCGATGTTTGCGTCATTTCCGTTTGCTGTGCATGGTATTAGGAATGTTGCTGGTGCATCACCGCTATTGGTTACTGTGGCCATAACACCCAATCTCGTATTTACACTGCCCTCATCATCGCTTTCAACAAGTGAATCAAAGGTTAGCATTGGTAGATCGAGGACTACGTCAAAGTGGTTTACCTTTGGTAGGTCATTGATTTGTTGCTCGTAGTCACCCCATGGAGTTGACAAAACGACTAGAGCACTCGCACTCTCTTCGTGAATTACTCCAGCGCCGTCTTGCCAGCGAACCATTCTATCTCTTTCATCAATGGCGATTTCAATTACATTGTCACCCATGTTAGATGCCTCGAATGTACTGTTGTCACCGAGCGGTGATGTACTAACTGAATCATATCCCATTTCATAACCGTAGAATACGACATATCCATTCTGGACTCCAATAGTACGAGTTGTTAGAATGTTAACCCAATTGTCTGTCATATCTCCAGTCCCTGTCGAGTTTGTCCAAGATATCTCTGCATCATCCCAAATGATGATGTCCTCGTCGCTAATTCCACCATTTAGAGTAGAGTCCATGACGGAAATCTCACCGAATACTTCGATAGGTCCTGTGCTGCTCATGTTTGCACCATCCAATGAACACATTCCGTGACAAGTGATTCCTGCACCGAATACAGAGCCAGAAACAATCAATGTTCCTTGGACATCGATGCTCCAAGCATTGGACCTGTCAGGAATAACTAGAGATGTCCCGTTTCCAGAAAGTTGGTCTGCAGTCAGCAATACTGGAGAATTCATTTGCGGAGATAGCGTTACAGATTCTATTGAAGAAATCTGGAAAGGATTAGTAGTAATGTTAACAGTTATTGATTCAACATCTAGGCTACCATTCCAATCGAATTGAGTGCCTGTCCAACCCACTGTGCTTTCATTATTTATCTCGATATCAATGCCGTAGAGAATTTCTTCTGCGAATTCAATTCTAAGAACACCTTGCTCACCGAGATAGTCAACGTCGACCAACACATTTGCGGTTCCAGCTAGATTTAGCATTGGTTCAGCAACAGCATTCATTGAACCTGAAATGACCATAGTTGCTCCATCTTCAACTGTAATAGTTGTACCTTCCTCAATATCGTAGTCACCAGACACTGTCCATGTTGCCCCACTTTCAACGGTATATTCTCCTGAGAGTGTGCCTGATGTACTGTCTTCAGTATCGGCAGAAATCTGGGTTGCATTAGCGATTGGTAGACCAATCAAAATTATCAGAGTCATGAACAGGGCTCTTCGCATAACACCCGCTCTATCTAAAGAGCAAATGAATCATACCCCTCCTTTATTCATCAATATGGCACATCTTTCCACCCAATCTTGTATCCGATAAGGTTGAATGATCTATGTAAAACAGGTGTGATTACAACTAACAAGACCATTGGTAGAATCAAATCTCTATCACCGTGTGCTGATCCAGTCAGGAATATTTGGCCAAAGAGGAACACAGAAATTGCGAAAGGTAGGGTGTCTAACAGCGGCGCTTTGCTAGACACATTTCCTTCTCTCTTCATCCCTTTACGTCTCTTGAAATAAGAACCAGTTGAATCTCCAACCAGGCTCGTAAATCCGAGGAATGTGCCCATAACAAAGGCACTTGCTGCCCATCCGGTGGCAGCTTCGGTGGGTGAAATGAAAACCCAATTCTCAGGAACCATTGTCATGAGATAACACAGCAATCCACTGGTTAGGGAACCTCCAATCAAACCATTCCATGTCTTACCATCTCCAAGCAATCTATTGCCATCTTTGTGTAATCTTCCTCCGTCGATAGGCCATGGGCCGTAACCGGTTTTTGGTAGCCACTTTCCCCACATCATCGCGAAGGTATTGACCAAAAATCCGGGCAAGTAAATCCACAACGTGAACAACATCATTTCGAAGACGTTGAAATCTTCCATGATATCATGCTGTACGATTAGGCCTTTGAACTCAGTGGATAAAATCCCCTCGCGATGGGCTTATGAGCCTCACTATTATGGAAGCAACATGGCAGGTATGACGGTCCTAGTTGTCGGTGGAGGTGGCAGGGAGCACGCCCTTTGTCTCGGTCTTGCAAAGAGCCAATCCATCAGCGAAATTCACTGTGCTCCGGGAAATGCTGGAACCGCAGAAATCGCAACTAACCACTCCTTCAGCCAAGTTTCAGATTTGGTTCATCTTGCTTTTCAGTTACAGGTCGATTTTGTTGTTGCTGGTCCAGAGGCACCATTGTGTGAAGGTCTCTCCGACAAATTAGCAAAAATGGATATTCCTTGCTTCGGTCCAGTCGCTGCACTTGCTAGGCTTGAAGGAAGTAAACTGCATGCAAAGCAAGTGATGAAAGAAAATGGAGTTCCAACTGCTGACTTCCACGTATTGGATAGGAATAGCGATGTTGAATCAGCACTGGAAGAATTCTCCGACAATCCATGGGTAATCAAGAGGGATGTCCTTGCTGGTGGCAAGGGAGTTGTGGTAACAACAGATCGAGATGAAGCTAAGGAATTCATTACAGATTCAATCAGAACCGACGGGAAAGTGCTTCTCGAGGCTTTCCTTCCAGGCGAAGAAGCAAGTATGCTTGTTGTAATGGATGGTAGTGGATATGTTTGCTTGCCCGCAAGCCAAGACCACAAGCGTGAATTCGAAGGCGACAAAGGCAGAAATACTGGTGGAATGGGTGCGTATGCTCCTGCTCCAGTTTACACAGATTCAGTCAAGGAAAAAACCGTGAAGAGAATCGTTGAGCCTATGCACAAAGCCCTGTCGTCCCGTAGAATTCCATATCGTGGAGTGCTATACGTTGGACTGATGATAGATGAGCATGGAGACCCATATGTTGTAGAATTTAACGTCAGGTTTGGGGATCCAGAATGCCAAATCACTATGCCGCTAATCGCTACGGATTTGGGGGATGTTCTACACGCTGCATCGGTTGACAAATTGTCGACTTTGAATGTTGAATTCCACGACAAGCATGCAATGACTGTTGTCCTTGCAGCAGAAAACTACCCAGGGCAGGTTGAGAAAGGTAGGGAAATAAGAAATCTACCTGATTCAAATGAGGATTCTTGGGTAAATCATGCCGGTACAAAGATGGAGGATGGAGTCCTACTTTCAAACGGTGGAAGGGTATTATCTTGCACAGGTATTGGCAGCGATTTGCAAGAAGCGTCTGCAAAGGCGTACTCTCTGATTGAGCAAATTGAGTTAGCCGGCTCTCACTATCGTCGTGATATTGGTCACAGAGCCCTATAGGCATATGAACAAAAAATGCCATGCAGTAACTCGTTTTTCAATATGACATTCCATATCCAATTTTATTGGTAATAGGTAACGCATAAAAAGGGGTCTTTGGTGGCCGCAATGCTACAGCCTTTAGGCTGCACCTAGAAAACTAGAGGGAAACACAATGTCGACACAAAACGACGAAAAAATTGGAGCAACTAATCCAATGCTTGGGATGCTTATTGCACCCCTAGCAATTTTGGTTGCAATATTGGCTGACTTTGGCCTAGACTTCGGTCTAGTCCTTGATGTAGAAGGAATGGAACCATTTGCTGCAGTTGCAATTGCAGCGGTTCTCGCAATGGCACCACGTGTCATGAAAGAAAACAACATCATTCAACAAGGCGCAGCACTTTCCCTCGTCACCCTTGTTGTATCACTGATTCTAGCAGAAGGGGTGGCTATGTTCACCGATTCAAACTTCCTAGGTTTGACCTTCTTCATTGTGATGTTCGTTGGATATATGCTTGATTCCAATGGACGTCATGAGTGGAACACAGTCCTTGTGTTCTCTTTCACAGGACTTTGGGCCGCAATGATTGCAGCTGGTAATTTCGCTGACAACCAGACCAAGTTGTTCACCCTTGATGGCCAAGATTACATCAGGACTGCAGCTTGGCAGGAAGCTATTGGATTCGTGTTCTTCAACACATTGGCAATCTTCGTTATTCTTGGATTATTGGCAGCAGTACTACTACGTGGCGTTCTAACGCCTGCAACAGACAAGGGATGGTTTGGATACATCAAGCCACACGAGGGTGGATGGAATAACGCAACTCTTCCGCTTCAGGTCGCTCTAGCAGTTTGGGCAGCAACTCACATTGCTATCATGTACTACTTCAACACACTTGGAGACCTCGACATCCTAGCAATTTGGTCCGAAGAAAACTATCATGGATACATTGGATTTTGGCCGGCTGCTCTTACCGGAGTTGTAGCGCTAACCTGTGCATGGATGTGTGCAGAGCGATGGTTTACCCGTGCAATCTTCATCGGTTCAATGTGGACTCTATACGTCGTTTCGTCACTGTTCGAATCCGGACACTGGTCTAATGACAACTTGTCTGGAACTTGGGCTGTTTGGATTTGGTTCGGTATAACCTTCTTCATTGGCGTTCTAATCTACTGGTTCGCAACACACGATGACTACGGCGGTTGGATGAACAGAGAACTTCACGAGCCTAGCCAAGCTAGAGTATTCTGGTCAAACCACTGGGCAGGAATCATGACCTTCATGGCTTTCCTTGTCGCACTTGCGATCAGAGTTCAATGGTATTTTGTACCGTCAATGAATTCTGCAGGACTAGAATCCTGGGACCTTACTGGAGGTTCTGACCCATGGTACATGAAGAGAGTAGTGGACTACGTTATCGCAGAAAACGCTCACTTGATTTTCGATGCAGACCGAAACTACCCGGTTGGAGGAATTAATCCTCGACCGCCATTGTTCTCTTGGTCAATGGCATTGGGTGCTATGCTACTCACAAACCTAGGGTTGTCCTCGGATGAATCCGTATGGTATGCAATGCTTGCACTACCCGCAATCTTCGGTGCACTAATCGTATTCCCAATGGCAGCAATTGCAAAGGACCATTTCGGAAAGGGTGCAGGAGTAATCGCAGCGTGGTTAATCGCATTTATGCCAACTCACGTTCAGAAGTCAACATGGGCTATGGCTGACCACGATTCGTACGTTCTGCTATTCCTGACTGCTGCGTTTATGTTCTATCTACGTGCAGTCAAAGCAGGTGGAGATGAAAGGCTTTCAAGGCACACAAACGCATCTCCTTCTGGAATAATCAAGGCTATGGCCGAGGTTCTCAAGCAGCGCAGGAAAGCTTCTGCAAATGCAATTGCTGCTGGTGTATGTTTCAGCATCGTAGCACTTGGATGGAAAGGATTCGTATACGGTCCAGCAATCATATTCCTTGCTTACTTCATTCAAGTTGCAATGAACATGTTCAGAAGAAAGGACAGCACAATTCTGTCTGCTATAAACATCATGATGCTCGGAACAATTTACGTGATGGTATTGCCGTTCTATGCTCACCCACAATTGAATCTTGTTCTGAACAGTACCGGTCTAACTCCACTTCTATTCGTTACTTTGTTCACAGTGGCTATCGCATGGATTACAACAGGATTCAGAGACAAACCATGGCTACTCGTATTGGGTTCCCTGTTCACTGGAGGTCTTGTGTTTGGTGTGGTTCTGTACTTACTACAAATCACCGACCAATCAAACGCTTGGAATATTTTGACAACCGGTTCAGGATATTTCACAAAGAACAAGATTTTCGGTACGATTGCTGAAGCAAGCGCACCAAGTAGAGGTCAACTATTCGCATCCTTTGGTCCGATTGTATTCGTACTTGCTATCGTCATGGGAATTATCGCGCTATGGGATGGAATAGTAAAGAAGAGCCAGACAAAACTCGTTCTAGGAATGTGGGTCATCGTCGCAGCATACATGGCATGGTCCGCAGGAAGATTCCTGTTCAACGCTGCACCTGCAATGGCAATTATGGGTGCTTGGGGAATCGTAACACTCTGGGGTGCAAGCGGTGCTAGTAACATGGCTCGCTCTTGGAGGCGTATGGGAATTAGAACACCAGGCGAAAGAATCTCCAATGCTAGGAAGGCCGTTTGGAGAACACCACAATTCAGTGCAATCGGTTTGGTTCTGATCATGTTGATTGGACAGCATGCAACATACGGTATTGACGCCGCCATGCCGGGTTCTTCTCGACACGAGGCAGAAATGGATGAAACAATTTTCAACATTGCTCCTGATATCTTAAGATGGAACGACTTTGGTTTCTCTATATTGGATGATAGTACGTACGACGAAAATTCCCGATGGTACCTTGGATCATTTGGTTCAGGTTACAACGACCGTGGTTGGAACTTGGCGTACGACTGGTTAAAGAATCAAGACACAGATGAACCATATTCAGACCGACCTGCGTTTGTATCTTGGTGGGATTATGGTTTCCAAGCTCTAGAGACCGGTGATCACCCGTCCGTTTCTGATAACTTCCAGTCAGGTATACCTTCGAGCGGTAACATGCTACTTGCAAGAAGCCAAGATGACCTAGTTGCTATGTTCATCTGGAGATTGTCAAATGCTGACCTTGCATACAATGAGGCAAGAACAGGAGAAGCAGTTCACACGGCTTCATTCTTGAACACACTCTCTAGCCATTTGACCGATGAGCAGAAATCTGAATTTGTCACAATCGAGACAAATATGGATGCTGAAGGAATCGAAGACCGTTCATTCAAGGTCACACAGGTTAACGGCGACGTTGTAATGGCTGAAGGAAGACTGATTGAAGATGGTGTATTTGGCAAGGATGCAAACACATACTACATGGTATTCGAAGACGGAGAAGCGGTACCTTGTCCTACTTCTGCAGACTGTGTAGGAGACTTCGCATTTGCAAATGAGGGTGAAGCACAACCAGTATTCAACAACAACATTCGTGCTGCTTCAGATACAGAAGCAAACACAACTCACTACATCTTCGGTGACTATTGGTACACCGCTGATTTGGTAGATGAATACGACTCTGTCAGCACAAATATTCACCGCAAGAACGCTGGAATCGCTCTAGTCACGCAGATGCTAACTTCTGCGTT
>DAYA01000075.1:44334-56595 GCA_002506705.1 Euryarchaeota archaeon UBA550 | reverse complement strand
TGTCCAAGATTACGAAGGTGCACCGGGTCAAACAATTACTCGTAACCACGAAATCAGGTACTTCGCTGTAGATAACAGACTTTACCCGAGAGCAGGTTTGTACAGTTCTGAATATAGCGGTGGTAGTCCAACTGGAATTTTCGGAGCACCGACTATTCTATCTGGACAAGATTTTGATACGTTCATGGATGAAGTTTACATGACTACTCGAGGACAGTTCAATGATGAAATGACAAGAGAAGAATTCGATGAAGAAATGCGAAAGGACGTTCTAAACCAACAGTCTGGAGCAACATTTGACCCGTTGAGCTTAGTTGACATTAGAATCGACCACACGCCTGCATTCTTTGACACAATGCTTGCACGTGCATACGTAGGATATGGTGCGTCCTCCCTCGGATTCGCTACTACAGAGCAACCAGGACAACACTTCGGTCAGTCTGGTACTCCTAATTCCATAATGACAAATGCAGTTCCTCTGCCTGGTGCAATGATGAACCACTTTGTAATCGCTAACTGGTACAATGCAGAAGACCCTGAAGATATGTTGGGTGCTGCAAACACACTAGTCAAGATTCTGAAGTACTACCCTGGTGTTGAAGTCGGAGGTACAGTCAGTATGTCAGATGATGGAACACCTCTTCCTAATGTTAGAATTCTAATAGAGAGAGATGCATTCTCCGGTGAGGATAAAACTGACTTGGACGAAGATACCTACTGGGTTCCAATCGGTTACACTGATGCCGATGAAAACGGTGAATGGTCATACACGGTACCTGCTGGAAAGATTAGAGTCTCAGCATATGCAGGTGTTTTCGATGATGCAGAAGCAAAGGATACAATCCAGACTGGCGAATACGCTGCTGGTTTGGGTGACTTGACTGTTAACACGAACGATAACCGTGAAACTAACTTGATTACCGCTCTTCTAGGTAAGGTAGCAAACATGTCTTGGATGGGTGAAGTAACACAAAACATCACAGGAGCACAAGCAGACCAAGAAGAAGGAACTTCTATCGACACAGATTTTGACATCGCAGTCGATTCAAGCGGAGTATCTGGTACAGTTACTTGGACAGGACACGAGTCTTTCGAAGGTGAAGCCTTAGACGGAATGGACTTTATTCTACGCAACGTATGGGGTATGTCCAACAACTACTCTGTCTCAACTACAAGCGGTTCATTCACAACCGACGCCGGTGATTCAAGAATTATCCAAGGAACTGGTGAAGTAACTTTCACTGAGAATGGAACTTTCGATACTCAAGGCAACACAGGAATTGTTTACGGATTTACTGGAAACTACACCCGTAACGTCCTAGATGGCCGCTCATACACTGCTAACGCAACATTTACCGGTGCAGGTTCAATTGTTGCGGAATGGATCGGTTATGACGCTCCAGCATGTGTAGAGGAGACAGTGGGCAACGAAACAATAGAATCACTACCAATCTATGAAGAAATAGTAGACGATGAAACAGTCAATTCAACCCACACCGCCTGTTTAACTTCAGAAGCAGATACCTACCTATTCGAGGGTACGGTTGATGCAAATGGTAGAATGACCGCAGATGGAGAAGTAATCGTCGTCAAGTTCCTTGATGGAGAAACATTCGAGGGTACTGGCGTTTACGAGGGAATTGGAACCGCCAACGGTACAGGTTTATTCATTGGCGAGGGAACTTTCTCCGGACCAATGGTAGCACCTGGTTCATTCTACAAGACCGGATTAATGCCCGGAACATACAACATGATTGCAATGATGGAAAACGGTAGAGAAATACTACTCCCTGACCCTGTCGAGATAGGTGTTGAACCTACTACTGACTTGGAGATGAAGATGCCAGGTTCGATCTTCGCAGACACATTGTTTGCTGATTACTTCACAAATGGTGACCCCACACCACTTCCAAACGAGACTATCGAATTAGTCGACTTTGGATTGGAAGAAGGTTCAGAACCTGTGCTGATTGAAACAGATGAAAACGGTAACTTCAGTTATGGTCCTCTAGCTACTGGAGAATATCAGTGGAGAGTAGACATCGATAATGACGGATGGTATGAAGTTGAACAAAACTTCAGTGTAGGTCTTGATTCTCAGAATATTACTCTGGCAGTTTCTGTTCCTACAATGCGTGACGTAACTATTCAGTTGAATGACGGTGGCTCTGGTCTAGACTTGTCTAACAGAACATTGACGTTCTCGAGTTCCTTGGGAACAGACCTGAACGACATCACTGTGACTGCACAATCCGACGAAAACGGATTCGTTCATGCAGAGGTATTCATGGGCGACTGGGTTATTTCAGATGAAACTGACGAGAACTTCGTATTATGGCACGAACTGGAAGTCGCTGGTGAAGATGTTGAATTGGATTTGACTTACGCAGTTAGTGCGTGGGTGAATGGAACAGTTTGGGCAATCCCAGGCCTTTCAGACCTAATGCAAGATCCTCAATACAACACTCCATCAGATATCCCGATTGAAATGAGAGAGCCTGCGGGTAACGTGAATGTTGAAGCTCGCTCTGGTAATATCATCTTTGAGACTACTACAGACGAACTAAATGGAACATATTCCATTAGAATGCCAGCAGGTGTTGAGTTCCACATTAATGTGCAAAGCTTTGCTGGAGTAACAAGCAATATCCTGACAGCGGGTATGCTGGTTACAGACGCATCTCAAGATGTCGATAGAGACCTGATTTTGCAAGATTCCAATGCCCTACAAGGAACTGTATGGCTAAGAGATTCCCCAGTTAACGGAAGTGGAATCACTTGGGGAGACGGTATCACAGGAGCAAGCGGTGCAGAAATCATAGCAACTGATGAAACAGGACTTGAGTGGAGAGATGAGATAGACGATGCTGGAAATTTCTTGATGTATCTAACAAACGGAACATACACAATTTCTGCATCTAACTCCGCAATGAATGTTCAGCCAATCTCTGTAACAACCGAGAACGAAACTAACAGAGTAGAGGTTGTTGCAGCCCCAGCGAATGTTTCAGTCACATTCAGGGTATTTTTGGACACAAATGATGACCTTTCATGGGAGAACGGTACTGCAGTCTCACCTACATTCAATATCACTTCAATCAATGATTTCGGTATTGATGTTGAAGTTACTGAAGATATGTACGATGCAACTACTGGAGAGTTAACAGTAGATTTGTCTGTAGGCGCCTATATCATCACGTTGATTGAAGATGACCCTAGAGACGAGAATGCGAGCGATTTCAGGAAATTTGCCTCAGGCCTTCCTTCTCTTGACATTGGACTAGCACCATCTGGAGACCCACTTGATATTGCAATTACGCCTGAATATCTTGTTGCAGGTACTGTGCTAATGGAAAGTGGATTCCCACTTGAGAATTCAACAGTGTGGTTGAGAAACGAAGCAGGGGACGACTTCTATCCTCTTGCAACAGATGAAAACGGCACGTTCGCTGAATACATTGCTGCAGGCGAATGGTTTGTAGAAGTTTCAGACTATATTGCAGACAGCAATGAGACTGAAATTTTCAGAGATGTACTAGTAATCGATGGAGCAGTCACTGATCTGAACTGGAAGACAAAGACTGCATTGAACGTTACAATGCAGTTGAGAGAATCACTAACAGAATCAAACATCACAGCTACAAGAATTACCGCTGTAAGCCTTGATGGCTTGGGTAATGTAAGCCTAGGTCCCTCTGACAATGAAGGAATGATCAATGAAGTTTTGATGCCGGGTAACTGGACACTGATGCTTAACAGAACGGATACTCTTGAGATGTGGTCTCTGGATGTTGGTATCTACAACTCAGCTGACACAGTAGTCGGCAACACATGGGATGCAGGTACTGTTTACGTAGACAAGCACGTACTAGTTGGTGGAAAAATCTTCTGGGATCTAAATGAGGATGATACTCCAAACTCGGGTGAAGGAATTGAATCTGTTAATGTTTCAATTAGTTCCGAGAGTGGATTCTCTGAAAATGTAACAACCGATGAAGAGGGAACTTGGAAACTATTCGTACCAATCCGTGAAAACTACACAGTAGTGGCCGAGAAGTCTGGATTCGATACAGTAACTTACGAAGATGGAAACTCTTCTTTCTACGTTGTCAACGACACACACGAAAGCCGTGACTTCGAGATGAGTGCAGGACTTGTTGAAGTTTCAGGAAACGTAACTGATATTCTAGGTGCGAGTACCAGATTAGATGGAGCCACAATTACCCTTTACCCTGCCAGTGGTATTGTCCGTGATGCTATCGTGATTCAGGACGTAGTGTTTGAGAATGATGTGTTATCATGGGACGCAAACATCGAACCAGGTAACTGGATTGTTGTTGTTGAAGGAACAGACGTTGATGAGAACGGCGGTGGAATCGCAATTGGATTGCTTGAGGCCTCCGTTCAAGAAGGTGCAACTCTTGACCTTGTAATGGAGAAGGGTGGATTGATTTCAATCTCTACAACATGGCTAAACATCGATAGCGATGAATTCCATGCCGGAGATGTTGCTGATGGAGTTGACGTCGAAATAGACCTCGGAGACGGAGTCGCATGGGAAGTACCGTTCGATGCAGATGGTGAAATCGAAATGATTCTACCAGCTGGAAGCGTTTCTTTCGATAGTGAATTCGAGTCAATTCAGCACGACCTAAACCTAGTAATGGAATACAACGCTGGCCTAACTGTAGATGTAATCCAAGATACTGCAGAGGACCGCTTGTTAGAGTTCACTCGTCGAGTTAACTCAGACCTTGTTGTTGAGATCATCTCGGTCGATGCAGAAACAGCAGACTTTGACCCATCTGACCTAACAGACCTAACCGCTAAGGAAGACGGTAATGGTTACAAGGTAATCACAATGAAGTTGAGCCTAACATACGAAGGTACAGAGATATCTGACACTTTCACAGCCTCAGGTTCAACCAGCGTAACACAGGATGCTGAGTACTGGATTATTGAGTACAAGAACTCAACAGGTGATTGGACTGAAGCAATGGACGTAGCAATGGGTATTGGAATGAATAACTCTGATACAAACCAATTATTGTACACTGAAGTCGATGTTAGGGTAACTCTACCTCTAAAGAACCAGTCCCAGACCTATGACGATGGGCATGCTGTAAACATGAGATTTACTGCAGACGCTGGATCAAGCGAAGCAAGTGCAAGAATATTCATTCCTCAACAATACAACATATCGTTCGTCGATGCTCCAGAAAAGATTGGAGTCGGAGTCGGTGATGAGACCATTGTAACTCTGAGAATTGTAAACGATGGAAACGGTGACGATACTGTAACAGTCGAATCTCAACTATCTTGTGAAGGATGGACTGTCGCACCACCAATCTCCAATGTAACTGTGGCAGCAAACAGTGAGAGAAGTCAATCATTCACAATTTACGCACCTGCAGATGCAGCGGCAGAAGATGAGTGCCCGGTCTCCTTCAGTGCAAATAGCGAGGGTGATTTCGCTGAGCAGACTCAATCTACAATTGCGATTATCTCAGTTGCTAAATTAGTAATTGATGAAGGTGGAGTGGAACCAAGAAATGCTGACGCAAAGGCAAACGCTGATGGACAATTCATCATTCCAATCAGGAACGAAGGGTTCCTAACAACGGGTGATGTGATTGTTTACCTAGAGGCAGACGAACTCGGTGACACCGTTTATCCACAACAGCAAGTAACGATCACAGTTCCAGCAAACGGAACTGCATATGCAACATTCGATTACTCTGACTTACCGCCTGGTAAAGCCAGATTGAAGGTTACCTTGGATGTGATAGATACTCCAACACACGCTGAAAGTGCTGAATCGGAAATCATTACCATTACGTTCTCTAACATAGCAGATGAAGATGGTGACTCCGATTGGTTGGTTGTAGTAATTGTTCTTCTAACCGGACTTGTAATGTACGGTGGATATAAGACTGCAAGAAGAGGATCCTCTGGACGCTTCTGATATTCCGATAGTGATTCTGCCTCCGTTATGGGGGCAGAATCCTATTGGTTTCAGACATATATTGAAGCCATTGAAGTGGTAGTGTTGTTCTATGTGGGAGGAGAGAGAACTCGGGGATGTCGAGTTCATTCCCGAACCCTCCGACTATCGGATCTTATCCGCAGCTGACTCAGCAACCATTGGACATCAAGAGGGATGGAGAAGCGAAGTATTGGGTTGGGCACCAACTCCAGTACCGGTTGTCTCTAGACCTAAGCGACTACGACAGCGACTGATTAGCACTGGGTTCTTCCTAGTTTTGATTTTGATTATGTGGGCTGTTTGGCGAAGCCAATTGCTTTTCATCGAAATACCCCCGCCGAAATCTGAGTGGGCTTTCGAGGACTCTGGCGCAAGAGAATTACAATCACTGGGTTATACCGGAGATGGCATTCGAGTTTGTATGGTTGACACTGGTATCGATCCAAGTCACTCCGATTTGGAATCAATCGATTTGGTATTCAAGGATTTTATCACAGGCTCTAATCAAATTTCAGACCTAGGGTCTCTCGCTCACGGTACTATGATGGCAGGCATTTTGGCTTCTGATGGATACCTCAAAGGTGTTGCTCCAGGTGTTACGCTTGGTATGGCGGCGGCCCTTGGAGATGATGGAGATGGTGGAAATAGTGGTGACCAGAATGTCGTTGCTAGTGCGATAGAGTGGTGTTGGAAAACATTCCAAGCAAACATCATTTCTTTGTCCTTGGGTGGGGAAAGCGATCCAAATGCAACCACTGAAGGCCCTACATCTAACGCTGTCAAGCAAGCGATTGCAAATGGCGTTTACGTTGTTGCAGCAGCCGGAAACGACGGTGGGGCCGATGACGATGGTAGAGTTGCAACTCCCTCGGATGTACCGGGAGTAATTTCAGTTGGTGCTTTGGACGTTAATGGAGATATTTGGGAAGGCTCTTCTCTCGGTTATACTAGCGTTGAGAATTCAGAACTCTACCAAAATCCTCACAAGAAACCAGAGGTGTCGGCCCCAGGAGTATCAATCGTATCTACTGCATTCGATGATGAATACTATTCTTCAACAGGTACTAGCGATGCTACGGTTTTCGTTTCAGGAATTTTAGCTTTGATTCTAGAAGCACAACCAGATTTAATCAATCCAAACGAAGAGTGTCTCACTCAAGTAAAAACAGCGTTGATGAATTCAGCGATACCTCTGGAGGATGGAATCGAACATGATTCTCGGTGGGGTTATGGAGCGATTGACGGTAAAGGTTGGTTGAATCAAATACAATCATCAGTTGCCTGCTAATATGTTCTAATCAGTGCACTGAGGCGCAAATTAGTCATTATGAAACATATGATATTTTTCCTTAAAAATGATATTATGTAATTTTATTAGCCTAAAAAACATGATATTCTCGGCTGATAATGATACATTTCAATTGAAATCTATCCCAATGTGTTAAGTCAGTCCAGTATTTGGACGACATGCCGAGGGTGTATCATGTCTGTAAACGTCCAAAAAAGTAAGAGTATAGGTTTAGTGAGTTTGTTCCTTGTTTCCCTGTTTGTAACTATGGTATCAACCGCTCCTTCAGCAATGGCTGTGAATGAGACCTCATCTGGAACGATTACCGGAACAGAAACTTGGACCGGAGTAATGAACATGGACGGCGACTTATTGGTTGCAGGTGGTGCGAAATTAATCATTAACGCAGGAACAACAATCAACATACCTGCAGACAAGAACATCAACATCCAAGGTTCGATTTGTGCAGGTGACAGTTCTTGTGGAGCATCACAGGCAAGTACAGGTTCTCCTATCCGTTTTATTTGGGGTGCACCGGCAGCACCAGCTCCTAACCAAACTGGCAGATGTTACGTAACAGGTATATTCAATCCAGACATGGCTTGCGGTTCTGGAATCTATCTGGATTCTACAATCGACCAGTCTCTGACCCGCCTGAACCACGTAACACTTGATGGTGCATATGGAATCCCTGTTGACATTGACGGTCAAGGGTCCATAAAGTACGGAGCAATGATCTTTGACGGTGCAAGTTTGAGTGTAACCAATCCAACTTTCAAGGATATCAACACAACAAACGTGTTGGCAATCAACGGTGCATCGCCTACCTTTGACGGCGGAACTTTCGAGGTTGGAATCGATGATGAAGGTTACCACGGTGCTGCGATTCAGGCATACGGTGCAGGAGCAGGTCTTGTGGTAATGCAAGTCTTAAACTCGGCTTTCACTGGTGAAGAGACCGATTGTGGAACCCAAGGTGGAGGTCGCTCAGCAATTTATCTTGAGAACTCTTTCGTGAGAATGGACACAGTTTCAATCACACAGAATTCTTACGGTGCCTTCTTGCGCTCAAGCAGTGGTTATCTAACAAACTCAACGGTCACCACAAAGTGCAACGCTATAGATACAAACTCACACTTGTCAGCTAACGGCCAAAATTACACATTCGTGATTTCAGACAACGTAATCACTCCTACTGATGGGGCAGGAATTACTGCATACGATGGCGCAATTGTTCTTGCAGAAAGAAATACAATTTCAGGTGCCGCAGAAGGTTCCGGATTTGGTATCCGCTCTTCATTCGTAACCGCAAATGGCAACACAATTGGCCCTATTGGTGGATGGAATGGTCTGTGGATTTATGGTGAGTCTGATGTGAGTGCAGAAAACAACACAATTCTCAACACAGCAAAGGAACCAGTGTTGATCGGTGAATATCACCACAAAGACCAGGGGTGGAACGTTCCATCCCCTAGCAAAGCTCGTCTGTATTTTGCAAACAACATAATCTCAAACAATACCGGAACGTGTAACTCGGTTGAGATGTATGGAGGAGATTTCCCGTGTCCTGCATTCCACGTTTACATGGCTTCTGCTACGTTCATGGACAATACGGTAACAAACAACGTAGGAGATGGATTCAGAATTAAAGGCGGCATTGTAAACGCTCAAAATAATGACATAGAAGTCGGTGGTTTCGCTGCAAACGTCTCGCTGTATGATGATAATTATGGAAACAAATACGGTTCGATTGCTTACTTCTCTGGTAATTCGTACACCAATGCATCACAGATTTACAACGTCACAGAATCACGTGTTGCTGTGCAGAGCGAGTTCATGCCAGACCCAGGTGGCAATCAGATGTACCCTGTAATGCTGACTTGGGATGACAGAGAATGCCCGTGGGACTCATCAGTGTGCCTACAAGTTCCACTTACTGGCGTATGGCCTCCAAAGTTCATGCCTCTGGCTATGGAACTAAATCAGAATGCTACAACATTCACGTATTCTGATGTGCAGAACTTCGATAGATCGAAGATTCACATTCAAAATCAGAATACTGCTTGGGGTGTCCAAGTCGAGCAAGGAGAACTCGTAAGGTATCAAGTCAAAGCAGATAACTCACAAGTTTCCGATGCTCTTGTAACAATCAAGGATGCAAATGGAAAACCATTGTACAACATGACTACCGACCCATACGGTTACACTCCGTGGGTTACACTTCCATCAAACTTCCACATCGACAGAAACTGGAACCACCAAGCAACAGACCAAGGTGAAGATTCCTGTAGTGACGGTATCGACAATGATGGTGACACACTAGCAGATAACCAAGACCCAGACTGTCAATCTGGGAACCGAGAATTGCCAACATACTCAGTTGAAGCAAAGAAGTTTAGCAAGGGAACATCTACGCATGATTTCACTCTAACAGGTATGGTTGATGAAGTCATCAATCTAGTCAACATCGCGCCATCCGTTGGTGTTGACCAAAACGACGGCACCTCATTTGCGAGAACTATTTCCCTAACCGGTTCTGCATATGATGGCCAATCTGGCCCGTACTTCAATGACTATGATTCATGGCTGAAACAATTCGGTGACATCAAGAGAGTGGAAATCCAACCACATGGAAGCCAAGATTGGTATCTAGCAACAGATACATCAGGCGCTAACGGTGAAGTTACTATGACAAACTGGCCATTTAAGACATGGAGTTTCGATTGGGATATGGCAAACCACTTTGAAGAGGATGTTACATTCAGAGTTCGTTCCTACGATGGATTGGATGAATCGATTGTTAGTACTCGAATATTCAAACTGAATATCAATCCACCAACAATCAACCTTGATACCCCATTGGATGGTTCTACCCACGATGGCCAGGAAGTTCTCTTCACAGGAACAGCATCTGACGACTATCAGGGTGTTCAAGGAAGCGATATCAGAGATATTTGGTTCAGCGTTCAAGGACCTAACAATTACTCCGCAAACTATCCTGCAAATGCAGGTGGAGCAGCTGCTTGGGCAGACACATGGAACTTCTCTTCGCTACCAAGCGGTGACTATACATTCACAGTTTGGGCAAGTGACTCAAACTACTGCCACGAAGTTGTGGACATGTGCGATGCAGAAGTAATCACTATCACAATCGATAATGACAACCGAATTCCAATTGTCCAGGTCAGCGAACCACTTCCGATGGAGAGTGTAAGGGCATCCGATGAAACAATCATCAGTGGTGTGGCAAGGGATAACGATGGACAAGTTACACGTGTTGAAATTACAATCGTTGACCTTGCTAGTGGTATCGAGTTGAACAACGGTCCAAATCCAATTACTTCGTTCCAGCCTAACGGTGCATGGTACACATACTGGGATACGAGCGATCTAATTCACGACCAGCAATATGAAGTTCAAGTCAGGGCTTACGATGGTGTAGATTATTCTTTGATGGAATCGGTACGTATTGTAATCGATAACCCCGCAGATGCAGACAATATCAAGCCGACATTCAATCCAACTGGCTGGGTTGATACTATCACAATCTTCTGTGATGAGAAATCAAGTGCTTTCGATAAGTGTGGAGTTGGGGCAGAAATCAATCTGCTAGACTTCTTCAACGATTCTGATGGTGTAGGTCCACAGTCTAGCCACATGGTATTCGATATCTACGATGACCCATCATCTGCTCTTGATGATGATTATGCATACCACATCAGAATTACCCCAGAGGGTAAAGCGGTTTACAACCCGATGGATTCGATGTATCAAACATCAAGTGAAATCTCTGATTGGTCCATGCAAGGTGTAATGTTTGAAGCAAGAGATGCCTATGATTCTTTAGAATACTCTTACCAGGTCAACTTCATTGTTCGTGG
This sequence comes from Euryarchaeota archaeon UBA550, assembly GCA_002506705.1. Lineage (GTDB taxonomy): Archaea > Thermoplasmatota > Poseidoniia > Poseidoniales > Poseidoniaceae > MGIIa-K1. The sequence continues at coordinate 45,440 of DAYA01000075.1, read as the reverse complement.
AGTAGAGTTTACTGCTGACAGGGTAGATGAAGGTGCAGTCAAGTTTGGTGACTCTGCTGAGTTCAAAGGCACAGGATTGCCAAATTCTGTAGTCACAGCGAGACTTGTAAAGGGTGACATCAAACTAAATGACACCGTTGTTGGCGAAGACGGCCTTTGGAAGATGGATATCACATCCTCAGCTCTTGATAGAGACGGTAGCTTCGAGATATACTTTGAACAAGATGGTCAATTCATTGGAAAAGACGACGGTAACTCAATCACTCTACAGAAAGGTGAATCAGCAACTGAGGGTGTTTCTTCTTGGGTTTGGATTGTTATTGCGGTAGTAGTCATTGCGATACTCCTTGCAGTTGGCGCATTCTTCTTCCTTGAGTTTGAAGAAGAGTTCGAAGACGATGAAGAAGCATTGGCTGAGATGCAAAAAGAGGAAGATCCGTATGCATGGGCAAAAGCAAGGGCTGCAGAACAAGCAGCGGCTTCTGCAGGTGAACTAACACCTGCACCTGCACCTGTCCCTGCTGCTCAGCCACAGCATCCTGGATGGATTTGGGACGCTCAAACTAACCAGTGGGTCGCAGATCCGAATTACAGGCCTCCGCAGCAGTGATTTCCAACACGGAAATACACAACACTCTAAGAGGACTAGGAGAATGATCGACCATGGCGACCAGACCAAAACCGGGTGTTCAGGAGAGGATTTTACTACATCTTTCTGATTTCTCTGACTTCATGAATTCAGTCGAAGTACCATTCGCCCTATCGCAAATGGGGATTGCAAATGCTGTTGCAATCGCTCGCTCAAACGTTCCCAGGGCTATTGCTGGATTGAAGGACCAAGGACTTCTAATCGAGAGACAGGCTCACGTTCAAGGAGTTAGCAGAAAGCGCAAAGCCTACTTTTTAACAGAATCTGGGATGAAGTTGGCTGATGAGACTTGGAAGAACCTTAGAGAATTCCAACTCAGAGCAATCTTACCTGGTGGTAACACAATAGCATCTACACTTGGAGAAATCCAAGATAAGTTACCATTCACTATGAGGCCTGTCGATGTCATAAGATATCTAGATGACAATGGGGTCTTGGATGTCCGGTCACTTTCAGC
>DAYA01000075.1:0-43939 GCA_002506705.1 Euryarchaeota archaeon UBA550 | reverse complement strand
GACTTGCCAAGATTGAGGCATTTCTATGGTCGGTCAACCGAATTAGAAAACATGGTCAACCTGCTTGAAGCAAGGTCAACGACTTTGATGGTACCTGGAATAGCGGGTATAGGAAAAACTTCTATGGCAGCAAAAGTGATTGAATCATTTATGCATCGAAGGAACTTGATGTATCATAGATGTCAGGATTGGGAGGGAAGTCGAGCATTCTTGGAAAGCATTGCTGATTGGTTATCGAATATTGGAGATTCAATGTTAGCAGATTACATCTCTGCTACTCCGGTTCCAAAGTCTGCTGATGCAGCAAGAATAATGGTTGATTCTCTTGCTAATTCACCCGCTCTAATCGTAATCGACGATTACCACAAAGTGAGTGATAAGACTCTGCATCAAACAATTCAAGCATTGTCCAGAGGTCTTGTCGAGTGTGAAGGTGACGTTGGACTGGTAATCTTCTCTCGCTCCTTCAAGGAGGTCGTTCCTCTGAAGGATGCAGACGGAAGAATTGTTTCATTGGTTCTGCCACTAGAAGGATTGGACCAAGAATCAACAAGGTCCCTACTCTCTGCATTTGATGACTTGGACCAAGAAAAATTACTGTACATACACTCCTTGAGTAGAGGCCATCCTTTAGTCTTGGAATTGATTAACCGTGGAGCATCAGCAGGTGCGTTCCATGAATCTCTTGAAAATTATGTAAATATCGAGATTTTCTCAAAACTTTCGGGTGAGCAGAAGAGATTACTTGGGGCTCTATCTGTGTTCCGTGAACCTATCGAATTAGAGGCTCTAACAGAACAAGGTCTGAATACTGATGAACTAGATTCACTAGTCGAATCTGGTCTAGCACGCAATGCTGATTCAGGCACTTATGATGTTCACGATCTAATTAGAGAATTCCTTCTCCAAAGTCTTGACAAACAATCCAGAGAAGATCTTCACAACAAAGCAGTTGCTTGGTACAGTAAACAAACCAAATCAAGCCAAATTGCTCTTGAGTTAATCTACCATCTAATTTCTTCTTCAAGGCACGAAGATGCTACAAAATTAGTGGTAGAGCAAGGTAGAGACTTAATCAAAGAAGGACACATTGAATTGTTGGGCCTATTGGAATCCATCGATACAAAATCAGTAGGTGCAGACAGCGCATGTAGGGTCGATAGACTCAGGGGAGAAGTACTAGCCCTTCTCGGTCGTTTCGATGAAGCTGAGGAAGCATTCAACCAAGCGAAACCACCAGCCGAAGCAGCAGGTTTAGACGACGTTATCGCAGACATTGTTTCGAATTTAGCAGACATTGCTCTGAAGAGAGGCGATTCAGAAGGAAGCCTTGGAATGCACAGAAATGCTCTGGAATTATTCATATCCATGGGCGACGCAATAGGGGCTGCTCGCTCTTACAACAACATGGGCTATATCCTCCGAAGAAACGGAGACAAAGCAAAGGCATTGGAGGCTTATGGTGAAGTCGAGAGCATTCTTTCTAGTAATGATTCTTCAGAATTAATTCCTGCTCAGATTGTATTGGCTAGAGCGTTACTAGATTTGGGTGAGAGTGATAGAGCAAGAGACCACGCTTTATCCTCCTATGAGAGGTCTGAATCAAGTGATGATGCAATATTACATGCAAGAGCTAGAGCTGTTCTTGGAAGATATTACGCAAAGACTGGCGATTCTGATTTGGCTTTGCATCACTATACAGATGCCCTATCAACAATGGGAGAAGCAGGAGACCCGCTTGCCTTGGTGGAAGTATCAATTTTGTTGGGCGAGGTTCTCCAAGACAGCGGTAGAATCGAAGAAGCGTTGGAGAGATACCGAGAAGCACTAGTTATCTCCGAAGCAAACGATTTGAGAATGCAAATCGGTGAACTACTAGCGAGATTAGGCGGAGTTGCCCCAGATAGACAACGTAGGATGGAATACCTTCAGAGAGCATTATCGGTTTTCAGAGAATTAGGTGCCCAGACTAGAATGCGGGAAGTACAGATGATGGTACATACTGCTGTGATGGGCAGATAATCAGAAATCTGGTCTAGTTGTTGATAGATAGGTCACGCCTTCGTGGTAGACGATCCAAATTTCTGCGGTTCCTGAAAGATTGATTCTTCCATCATATGTGCCATATCCTGTTCCTGATATCGAAACCTCCCTATCCAGTTCATTCTCGCTATGGTCAAGTGATAATCCTGTGTCATCTAGGGTGAGAACAAATTCTGTCTCATCAGCTTCGGTTAATCTCCATGTCACAACTTCTGCATAACTTACACTGGAGTCTTCTCTGCTTGCAGTGTCGGCCCTTTCGACCGCAGCAGCAATATCTGCCATGTTTACATCAACAGCGGTTGTATTCCAATTTTCTCTTGTTGAGGTTTCTAGGCCAAACGCCCATACACTAAACATTGACAGGAACAATACTCCGAGCATGAATGTGAAAATGTAGCCAAGTTCTGTACTTGCTCCAGATTCGTCCTCAACCAATCTACTCGTCATGACCCAGCCTCCGAAATTTCAACATTCAGGCTGCTTATTTGCAGGTTGAATTGTATTGGTTGACCTGCTGTATGCCATACAGCTTCACTAGGTCCAACTGTTGGAACAGGGACCCAGCCAACATAGTCAGTTAGTAAGTCAATTCTTCCAGGGTTAACTATCCAGTCTTCGGAAGTCTCTAGGCTCGTGCTTGCCCAAGAAGCAACCGCATCTCCGTATGGTCCTACCCATCCTCTTCTAACATCATATGCTGTAGTTGACGCTAAACTTTCTCTCATGGATAATTCAATGTCGAGATCCATTATACCGCTACCAGTAACTGATGTTTTTGTAGGGTGCATAGAAGGTATTGTTGCGCTAAACCTTGGTCCGGGACCTTGTCTATCTGTTGGTCCGACCAGTATAGTCGGGTCCAACTCGGGATGATTTGTAACAACTGCACCAGCGGACCATGCCACCTCCAGTCCAGTAATCGAGGTATCAAATTCGTAAGTTAGTCTTGAGATATGGAATGCCCATGCAGTGGCTAGGTTGGCGTGGGTTGCATCTCCTTCAGTCCCGATCAAAGTTATCTCGATACTTGCCGGGTGATCCCCATCTCTCCAAGCAGTGATGATTTGCCCTTCAGGTATACCATTCATTGATTTCCACGGCAGAGTTGTTGAAATCCATCCTGATGCAGTTTGGTCTATTGCAACACAACGCATGGCTCCATCATCCTCTAATGCAAGAACTCCTGAATTTCCATCTTTTGCTAAAATTGATTTGTAGTCATCATATTCAGAGGAGTAGTTGATAGTCGTCTGTGAATTATCTTCAATGAATTCTAGACCAGTGATTTGGCCTGTATCTGTGGCTGGCAACAATGTCATTCCCTTGCCATTTAGTTTCCACTGAATAATGACATTCTCGCTACTTTCTAAGATTGCAGCGCTATCGATGTTTGAAGGAGGCCACTCAACTTCAATAGTTTGGTTGGCAGGCACTGAGATACCACCATTTTTCCATGTAATCGTTGCAGCATTCTGACTAGGATTAGAGAATGACAAATTTCCAGATTGAGAAGGCGCTATGAAGTGCTTAGAGAGATAATTACCCTCTTCTCCCAGTAGAGATGTTTTGCCAGAATCTCCATGGTAAATTATCAGATGAGCATCTACGTCAGTAACTATCTCCACTAAACTAATCTCTGAAAGGTTGAATGTTTTTGTCCATGAATTCGCTATTCTAACCGCATTGGTTTGGGGTACAGCCTCTTGCCCAGAATCGGTGAGAGTATGCCATTGAACGAGAATATCATCGTTTGCAAAGACTTCAATTGTCGTTTCTCCCGATGGTAAAGGAATTGCCCAATGCTGCCCCTTACCGGTTGCGGGGTCTGGCTTGGAGGGAGGCATTAGTGCAACCCCTGAATCTCCCTTCAACTGTAATCCAACCAAATCATGACTTGATTTGATTTGGCTGTTTGAATCTAAACTCATGACTTCTCCTATCGAAAGGGTGTGTTCTATCCCAGCGTGTTCAATTTCTACAGGACCAAGCGGTATTGTCAAACCGTGTTTGGGCGTTACTAATACTGTATCAGTTTGATTATTAGGTGTAAAAATGAATGGTCTATCCGGACCTAGTCTCATGTCTTCGTAGCAAATCGCTTGTACGTTGCTTTCAGCATGCCTAACCTCAATATTTCTATCCAAGTCTAAAGCTCCTTGAATTCTGAAAGTATCACCTTCATACCAAGATGCAGAGTACCACATACCTCCCCTGAATCTATCCCATCTAAGTTCTCCATCGACCGGAATAAGTTCTACTTGACTTGAATCGCCGGGTAATCCGGATTCAGAAAGTAATGTGACCTCATGTGCCATTATTTCCATTTGAGCTTGCATGTCGTTCCTCTTGAGAGAACCCTCTAATTCTTGTATAACTGGCATTAATGAAAGTAACATAATTCCAATAATTGAAATTACTCCGCCGAAGAGTAGGACCGTGGCTACAGCAGCGCTTACTGCTTCCTCGTCTCTGCGGAGGTTATTGCGAATCATTTGCTAACCTCCACTAATTGTAATTCGATTTCTAAATCGATAACAGAATTACCGTGGTCTATTGTCAGACCATCGATTCCGCTTGCCCTTAACCACGGACTGATACCTCTATGCTGGTCTAAAGTGTTAGACGCTCTGTGAAGGTTGTAGTCGGTTAGCCATCCTTCAGTCATCTGTGGGGCGACAGTTGGGCCCAATGATGATTCAAATGTAAATCTGAAGTTCCATGCATCACCACTAAAGAGAGTAATTGGGCCTTCAGAGCGGACGTCGAAGACTGCGTTTCTGCCGTCAGGAATCGCACCGGCAGTATCTACGTCTCTCAGAGACAAACTAGCCCTCATTGTGCCGTCGAATAACTCTTCTATATTCATGTCAGGAAATGAAGTTATGCTCCAGGTTTCATCAGAGAATTTGTCGTAACGAGCGTCGTTCAGTAGTCCAATAGAATGCTCACCTGTCTGTACTTTCGTCTTTACCATTAGTCCTGAGATTGGTATCTTTGCATGCTTATGAATCTCGTTTTCCCCATCGAATATTGTTACGATGTATATGTCTGCAACACTCAAGTTATGGGTTATCAAAACCTCTTCGTAAGTTTCATTGAATGTTATTTCGACTTCCCCGCTTTCAGTCCAAATTATGGCACGGTCGGCTGTTTCGTTTTCCGAGGTAACACTGAATGTAGTTTGATTAATGTACTCGACTGTGACAATCTCTTCCGCAGTCAAATCTGCTGAGACAGTCCACACTTCTGCACTAATGATAGGAGAAATTGAGCTCATAGTTAGGGGAATTGTAGTTCTAAGTCCGGTGTCAGCACTTGCGCCTGCAACGACATCAATCCTTCCGTCTAGCCTTTCAGCAATCCCATTTGCGTTTGACCATGCGGTATTGTCTTGAAAATCATTGACATATGGGGTAAGGAATACAAACACCCCTCCCATCATTGTGATCACCATCGCAAGTAGCATCACAACACCGATGACTTCACTGACTGCGAGGTCACTATCGGACTTGCGTTGTGACCTCATTGTGTAGGAGAGAGTGAACCACCCTCTTAGGGTTTCACCAAAAACAAGCCCTTACAGGGCTTATCCTCGAAGTGTTAATCCTCGCCGAGCAACTCTCTCACTTTCTGTTTGTCCGATGTGGTGTGAGAATTCAGGTCCATCTTGTAGAGAAATCTGAATATCGCCTTCGAACATTTCGTCGATGTGGTACAGTACGCTAGATTCAGCAATATGCGGTGCATTGTTCTTTTCTGATAAGTGAGTCAGAACAAGGGACCGAGTATTTTTGTCAACTACTTGTGAAAGGAATTGTCCTGTTTGGTCGTTGGAAAGGTGACCTCCTCTTCCCGCAATGCGGTCTTTCAGTCGTCTAGGATAAGGACCGTTCCATAACCTGTTGTGGTCATAGTTCGCTTCTATTGAGATATGTTGGCATCCTGCAACATGGGTTACCAATTCGTCAGTCCATGAGCCTAAATCTGTGATTACAGCTCCCCTCTCGCCTCTATGGCTTGCAATGAATGCGACATTGTCTGCGCCGCTGTGAGGTACTGGTACGGGTAATAGTGCTAAGTCGTCTGCGAAATTTAGTGCTTCTAGACTTTCAAAAAGTTGAACCCCTTTCAAGTCGAGATTCAGTGCAGTCGCTGTTCTGTCATTGCAAAAGATGGGTATGTTCCATCTCCTCTGAGCGATTGATGCGCCTCCTCCGTGATCGCCATGATGGTGGGTTAGAACAATCGCATCAATTTCTGTTGGATTGATTTCCATCCTCGCAAGCCTAGTTTCGAGTTGTTTGCCAGAGAAACCTTGGTCAATCAGTACTTTTGCATCACCACTCTCTACCAGAGTCGCATTACCGCGACTACCAGTTCCAAGGTGGGTGAATGTTAGGGACATCTCGAACTAAGGGACGGCAACGCGTTGGGCCCTTGAACTCACCCCTTGAATTTCTTATTTTGTGATGATTTGATTAAGCGTTTTAGATTACCAAAGGTAATCTGAGTCTGAACATTGCTCCATCACTATATTAAGGCTGATTCAGTAGTAACAATCCGTATGGGTGCTACCGCGCCCGTAGGTGATGACAATGCGACGCTCTCAATCAACGCTTCTCATGACTGTTCTCGTGGTACTAGGTTTGTTTTTCGTTTCACAATTACCCGCTATCTCTAACGTGGGTACAACCAATCCCAACTTGACGGAAGGTGAAAGGCCTCCGGCTACCGATTCAGATGGAGACAATATTCCAGATGTGCATGAGAATTTGTTTAGCGAGTGGATAAATTTCTCTTCCCCTGATGACAGGGCTGTAGCGATGAAAGGGTTGGATAAAGACGATGCTTCCGATGCTTACGTTGACATCGACCTAGATGGCCTCAATGCTACGGAGGAATATTGTTGGCCTTACCCAGCAGAATGTGTTGACCCAGGATTTACAAGGGGGCTTACAGGAGTGATTAACGAATCTGGTGAACGTTGGTATCTCGACCCTAGGGTTGCAGATACCGATGGAGACGGAATGCCGGATGGCTATGAGGCACACATGTGCGAAAAACTCGGTGGATTTGATACCGAAGAACAGAGATACGTCTGTGAAATGTTTGACCCATTGAACGCAAGTGATGCTGATTTAGATCCTGATGACGATGGATTCGATGTAAACCGTGATGGATTCATGAGTGTGAATGAGTTACTTACCTCTCCTGAGGAATACCTCTACGGTGCACCTGCAAATTGGACAAACGAACTGGATGGACTTAGATGTCATGCCCCAAATCCAGAGTCATCGGTATTGAGTGAGTGGCCATTTATCTCAGAAAACAGTAACTCTACCAAACTAACCAACATTCTTGATGCCTGTGCCAGAAACGGAACTGATGGCGTCATCGATGAATACGTTTGGCTGGGTACCAACCCAATTGAAGATGATAGTGACAGATTCAACTATGACGGTGTTAAGCACCGTCGTTTATTCCCATCTAGCGGAGATGGTATCACGGATGGTTGGGAAATCCACTTTGGTCTTGACCCACTGAATCGTTCTAATGCATTGATTGATCTAGATAACGACGGTTGGGATGCCAATAGAGATGGAATTATCAGTCTTGATTTACAACGCTCGAAAGAAGCATTAGCCCTCGGTGAACAATTATCCACTCTTGAAGAATACTTCGTGCACTTAGACGATGGAAACATGGTGAAATCAGGGATGAGATCGGCAGATCTCAGTGCGACTGAGGGAACTTACACAGAATACATTCTATCCCAAGAAGCGGATGAAGACGAAGTATCTGTAATGCACCACGACATAAGAGGATTCCACGATGACGATGAAAGGTTGTGGGTTGGTACTAAGTTAGGTATTTCAATAATCGACTTCGAAAACGATGTTTCAACCGATTATGAATTGCCTCAAGGACACGATCTGCATGACATGATTGTTTTAGAGAATCATGTGGTTATGGTAACTGAAGCAGGAGTTTGGATTGCAGAATACAACGAGGGTGAAATCGAGCCAATCAGCCAATGGGAATTCTACCCTGGAAGGTACACTGCCGGTGCAAAGTTGATTGCAGATGGCGGGGATGATTATGTCCTCGCACTTGGGTATTCTGGATTCGGTTCTGTTTTCCAAATTAACGAGATTTCCGTGTCACAACTGAGTGTTGGAACCGGAATCACAAATGCATTAAACACAGGGAATGCTACAGCGACCTCTATTGTACATGTGGATGCGACAGGAGGTTCTCTGACTCTGTTTGTAGGAACAGATGTAGGATTGCTGACTGTTGAAACAACCACTGCTAGAGATGCAGCAACACCTAATTGGAGATTTTACTTCTCTCCGGAACCTACTCTAATCGCTACAGATATTGATGAACTCAGAACCATAGGTGCCGAAGTTGACAAGAACCCAGCACACGTAAACGCTCTACTTGGTGACGGGCCAGACGGGGGCCAAGAGCAAGTAGTATGGATTGGAACTCCTTCGGGACTACATCGATATGACCTTCTTTCCGGACTAATCACTTTTGGTGGCGACTTAGAACACCAAGGTGTAGATGGAGAGACAGTTGACTTTGCAAACGATATTTCCTCTATTTACTCAACTGGAAACGAGCTCATAGTTGGATCAGGATGGGGTATGTGGTCGATAAATGGCGGATATGCTGCCGTTTATGGAATGACAAATCAAGAGTGGATTCCAGGTTATATTTCAGCAGCAATAGTCCATCAAGTTGAAGGGGTTGACAAGATTTTTGTTGGCATTGGACCAGGAAAATTCTCGAATCTCGAACTGATGGATCCAATGGCAAATGACTCAGATGCAGATGGAATGTTGGATGGTTGGGAAGTCAGGTATGGCTTAGACCCAACCGACCCTTGGGATGCACTTCTTGACGCTGATGCAGATGGTGTCAATCTCGATAGCGATCCAATCAATGAAAGATTGTGGAGGAATTTGGATGAGTTCAGATATACTGCCACAACTGCAAATGGATACAATGCAACCGACCCTCGTGTGGTTGATACAGATGGTGACGGGGTTGGTGACGGAGCAGAATACTTCGGCATATTCCATGAAGTAACTCCTCTGAATTGTCACTACACTAACCAGTATGATTTCGAGCACGTGTGTGATGATGCTGCAGGTCTTGCTGCAAACAACACATATCTCCAATCTCTAGGAATCGATTCAGGTACTGACGCAACCAACCCGGATTCTGATGGCGATGGAATGCCGGATGGCTGGGAATTAGAGCATAGGAGATGGATTGGTTCATCATTCACAGGCTCAAATAATTGGACCATGGATCCAAGCGACCCTAACGATGCAGAATGGGACGCAGACGGTGATGGTTTGACGAATCTTTGTGAATACCAGTGGTCGCTAGTCAAGGATGCAGGACTGATTGGAGACCTACTCGAGAGTCACTTTGAAACAGAATCTGCTGTTGGTCTCTGGGTAGAGCCAGATCCCAACAATAGAGATTCAGACGGCGATGGCTTGCCAGATGGTTGGGAGGCACGAGGTGCTTGTACCTGGGATGTTTCTCGAGTCGGAATAAACCCACTCAACGGAAGTGATGCATTTGAAAACCCTGACGGGGATGGCTATGATATCAATCACAATGGTGTTATTGAAGAAAACGAGGCATTTGTTAATTGGTTAGAATACAATATTCGTGATGATTTGTTTGATGGAAATATGACACTAGACGGCGAAGAACTTCCAAACAATTTCTCTACAGACTTGTTTAGGAATATCTCCGATTGGGGCGCGCCAGAGGATAACTTTGGAGATGGCATTCTTACAGGCGACCCTACAGATGCAGACAGTGATTCTGATGGAATGCCGGATGGTTGGGAAATTTGGTACGCTAGATGGGAATTATTAGACTCTAAATGGAGCTTAGACCCACTTAATTCAGAAGACCGCTGGGATGATTCAGATGATGACGGAATGAGTAATTGGGAAGAGTACAACAGCATCTCTCCAGAACTTTCCGAAACTAATGCTAATCGAACGAGTCCTCAGTGGTATGTAACTACAATCGGAGCTGGATATACAATTCAACAATGGGCAGGAATAACAAACACTGAATCATTTGGATCATTTGTTGGACAGGACATAATCAATGTCTCTGGCTGGACCACTGATCCAACAAACCCAGACACTGATGGCGATGGATTCCTTGATGGATTGGAGCTAATGTTCACAGCATGGAATGATACAGCACAGACTTGGACTCTAAATCCTCTAGTTCCAGGCGATGGTTCATTCGACGCAGATGACGATGCTCTCACAGATGCTCAAGAGTTTTCTCTTGTTACAACCAATCCTGAAAATGGAGAAAGTCACCCAATTGATGCGCCGTTATTGCACATTGATGGCGATTTAAATGATCCGACACAAAAGGCACAAAGGGTGTATACAATTATCCTCGATAAAGGGCAGCGTGGAAAGAGGCATTTGGATCAGTTTACCGAGTGGCAATCGACAGGTATTGCCAATAATTTCATCTCAACTCTGATGGGAATAACCGATCCAACAATCGCTGACACAGATGACGACGGAATGATTGATGGTTACGAATATTGGTTCACAAGTTGGGACTTGGAAAACAATCGCTGGTCGATGAACCCATTGATTGATTCAGACCAGTGGTTGGATAGTGATATGGATTCGGTAGATTGCGATAGAGATGGTAACATTTCTCTCGAGGAACAGTTTACAAATAAGCGCGAATATGAATCTCGAGTTTACGGTAAGTTCTCTCAGCGACTTACAACCGGATCCGGGTTGATTGGATTTGGTGATGATACTATCGATGCTTATGTTGAGGAGGGTTACACAGAGGCGGAAGCAAGACGAGCAATCTTCAACACTTTTGTTGGTAAAGACTCAATTTCTGCTGCAAGAATGATGAAGATTAATTCGGCAGATTCAAACACCTTTAACAGAACCTTGTTTGGTATTTCGGACCCAACTAATTCTGACTCAGACCAGGATGGTATCGATGACGGTTGGGAGTTCTGTTACGCCGTTTACGGTTTGCCGGACCCCACCACACAAAATCATTGGTCAACAAATCCAGTTAATCCATTTGACGTAAACTACGACCCTGACAGTGACGGCTGGTATGGACGAACTTCATTCGATATTCCAGCTCCTCAAGGTAACTGGGAAAATAGAGAATTTACGCCATCTGGAGAAGTAATACAAAGTGGAATAGGAGACTTACCGTTTACCAACTTAATGGAGTATCTAAACGGTACTAGACCTGACACAAATGATTCGGATAATGATGCGGTCACATTCAACACTTTACTCAGTTCAGGCCAGGTAGTTTCCCATGACCGTGATTGGAATCTTTCAGATGGCAGAGAGGTCTTCAAGTATGGAACGAATCCAATGGATAACGACACTGATGGCGATATGCTGCCAGATTGGTATGAGTACGAAAAAGGCTGGAATGAATCAAACGACAATTTCTCATCTAGATTGAAGGTTGAAGTTCAGTGGATAGACCCTGGTACAGGTGGGGCTTGTACCTCTTCAACAGTTTCCTGCAGACCTTTGTCACAGGATGCTGGAACACTATCCCGTCCAGAGTTGGGTTGGACTTGGGCAACCTTTGACCCAAGGGACCCTCTAGATGCTAATGAGGACCCAGACCAAGATGGAAATTGGGACTGCTCTGGTGCTTCTTGTGAATACACTGCTTACACCAATTTCATGGAATTCTTTGCGGTTGCAAATCCAAATTTAGACTCTCCAGACTCTGTAAGGCTGTCTGGAGAAACATGGAATGGCTCGCCAATTACAGAGTGGTGGCATTTCAGAGCTTTCACACTAGGTTTGGGTGAATCCACAGAAGATCAGACAAATTATCTCGGTATGAACAAGAAAAATATCGATGACCTAAGTTATGCATTAATAATCGATGACATGGATACAGATTTCCTTGTCTTAGACACTGGAAATGATGTTTTGTTGTGTTCAGGAGATGTCACAGATAACTGGGATTTGTATTACACTGGAAGCACAAACCGCGCTCCTGCGGTTGACCTTGGCGAGCACGAGTTTGGTTGGTACTTGTTGGACCTTGATGATGACCACATCGCAGAAGGTAGTGATCCTCTTAATTGGGACACCGATGGAGATTGGCTAGTAGATTGGTTCGAAGTAAAGGACGACGAAGAAGATGGAATGCGTGGTGATTCTTCACCAATACGATACGATAGTCGAAACACATCATGAGTACAGAATTCCCCCCTAAAGGGGGGATTTCTGATTGTGACCTGTCGCCGGTTAATTCAAGTCCTATGGATAACACCGAAACATGGGTCGTTGGGAAATGTCGCAGAAATTTTCATCTCGTGCCGCGCTGTCAATGATGGTATTCATTCTCGTGCTTACACCAATGAGTCCGTTTTCAGAGATGTTCATCACCGAAGCGGAAGCAAACAGTTCATCTCGTCACATTTACACATTCTCTGACGGGAGTGTTGAAAATATCGCACTGTACCAAGGTGGCGCAGACAAGACAACTGTAGTCGCAATGCCGAAGGGGGCTGAAGTTCTAGACGTACAGGTCACCCTATCTGGTGCTTCGTCAACAGGTTGGTCCCAAGTTTCAACCGATACATACGAAGAATGGATGGATGGTGTTTCTAGTCAAAGTGACGCACGAAGTGGAGACTTAACACTTGGATTTGGTGATGGTGATTTTGAGTTCTCATCCCATGGGGTGAGTGAAGAAACTCTACCAGGTTCAGATGCTTGGCTAGACAATGGTAGCTTTGCCGTACGCCAACCTCACACCTCGAATTCTACCGAATCTAGGTTCAGCAACCAAGTCAAAATGACCAGTTCAAACTTGATGGCTCAAGGTCAAGGTGCAATTCTTGAAAACCATGATTGGCTTTTCATGTCAACATTTACTGGCACCCAATTCGACAAGGTAGTAACAAGGATGCACCCCAACAACGTTACAAGGGATATCGTTGTTGACTTGCAACAGGAAGCAGCTTGCACTTTACCACAGGACCCAAGTTCGACCTATTACAAATCATATGGTTTCAAAGATTGGACAATCAATGACGAAGAAATGCTGTATGGTATTTTTACAACATACAAGTACATGTACGGTAATTCAAACCCAACTCAACACAGTAGAGTTTTGGCAATAGATGTTTCAGATGATTGGATTTGGCGCTGTGTCGACTCTTACGATATTTCACCGCAATATGGCGAATATAGTGCGATCTCATACGACAGAGAAAGTGACAAAATTTGGGTTGCTCATGGACAACAGAGGAGAATCGTATCATACGACTTTGGAGATAATGGACAATTTACTCGGGGAGAGGAACAGTATTCATTTTCTTCAAGTTCATCCTCTAACACCGAGTGTGGCAAGACCTCCAGCAACGTGCACGGTCTCGTGGTCCATTCTGGCTTCTTCTACATGCGGTGCATGAAAGGCAGCTATTATCAAGACACAGACCAACTGAGCGCTTGGGCTATTTCAGGCAGTTCTTCTTCATTAGTGCCACAAACAGGTACCCAAGATATTTCTGCGAAGGGGCTAGGTCTCTTCTACAACGGTGAAAGAATCATCACAGTCGATACCGGATATTCGACATGGGGTTCAAAAACTCTCTACTACCGGGAATTTGGAATGGGCATATCTTACCCTACAACACCTGCTCCTGGTACCACTACCTGGATTGGAGAGACAATCGAGACTGAAGACGAAGTTCTTGCTGTTAATTTCATGAACCACTGGTCTGCGCCATCGCAAGGAGACAGAGTTGACTACTGGGTAAGTGCGGACAACGGCACTCACTGGGAGCCAGTTGAGAAAAACCAAACCATTCACTTCACACACCCAGGAAATCAATTAGTTTGGAAAATGCAACTCATAGGTTCATCTGCCGTATCTTGGTGGGTTTCCCTTGAATACGCTACTTCATACCAAACTTCTGGAGACTGGACAAGCCAAAAGGTGTCAACAGGCACTAATGTTGGAAAAGTTAGAGCTGTATGGACTGCTGATGAACCCTCAAGTTCGAGCATTAGCGTAATGGTTTCCAACGATAATGGTTCGACGTGGGAGTCTGCAACAAACAATCAGGAAGTTTCATTCTCAACCTCAGGCGCTGGTAATGAACTACTCTATTCTATCATTTTAGCAACTACTGACAATACAGTCACTCCTTCCGTCGACTCCTTCATCTTGTGGTATGAGGAAGGCTATCCTGATGCTCCGCAGTTAGATGTCGGAGATGATGGTGACTGGGATTGGAAGTCAATACTGTTCCTAAACGAGAGTTCTGTTGTTGCATCTGATGATTCACCGGTTGGAACAGTAGTATCAGAAACTCCAAGCCTTGTAGATGCATTCAACGACCACATTCCGGCGAATGGGGTTGGCACAGTCGAAATACCGATAGCAGTCAAAGCAAACACCCCCGGCAGAGTCAAACTTACAGACCTTGACATCAAATACAGACTCAACACTAGAGTAATGGACGCAAGCCTCGAAGGAGGCTTGATTGCTCCTGATGGTGTATACAGAAATTTAGTTGTTAGATTAGCTCACGGAGATTTGGTTGATCGTGTCACAGAGGCTACAATTGGTTTGAATAATTCATACGGTGATAACCCAGCATTTAGATGGCTGCGTGGTGATACCTGCTCGGTTGAGAGTGATGGCGGAGGTATCGTCGAGTTCGACATTGGAAATTGTACCTCAACAATGGACAGCGAGGGAATAGTATCGGTTAAGATGCCACTTAGAGTTAATTGGACATGGGATGATGAGAGGAAGATGGAAGCAATTGTTTCCTTGAGCGATGACCTAGGTCCACAAGTGAATAGTTGGACAACAGACACGCTCGCTCTGAACATTGAGAACGATATCCAGCTAGATGGTATGAGGGTCTGGGAGGAAACAGGAAGAGAATTGTATTCTGGAGATTGGGTTCGAGGGGGATTAAATCTCTCAATCACTGGAGGAATCAACTTTGAAAACTCAGCATTCTCACCAAGAGCAGGTGAATTTACACTCAGAGTTATTGGTCAAAACGTAACCTATGATGGTGACCCTATCGGAGAACCTACTGTACTTCATACTGAAGGTAATCCTGGGTTTGGCCAATATAACATGACCTTTAGCTCTCCAATCGAATCAACACCAGGTGGCATGGTACTTTACGTGGAAGTTGTTGATCTCGAAAACGGTTCCACCTACGTCAATCCAGGGTACAATACAGTAAAGTTGATTTTTGACGGTAATTCTCCACTTGTCCTATTTGCAAGTCCAGAAATCTCCTCGGAGATGCACAAAGGACCTCCTTCGCCAGGTGGTCAAGCGATTGAAATCATAATCCAAGATTCTGTAGACCCACCACAAACTGTTGACCTGCACTATTGGATTGGATGCGAAGCCGGAGTTCACGAGAGGTGTGATGACTCGAATTTCAATGGACTACCCGAACCTATCGAATACAGATCTAAGACGTTAACTACGCCTGAGATTTTAACAGGCGGATTGAATGTATTCAACGGATTAATCGATGATTCAATGCTTGTACATGGAGACAAGGTTTCCTTTTATGTAACGGGTAAAGATGGTCAAGACAACGTCATTGCCATGGGTGGTTCCCCAGTTTGTGACATAGAACCTGGAGGATTCTGTGGGGACAAACCTGGTGAAGTCAAACCCGAATGGGATAACTCTCTATCATGGTACACAATACGCGAGGAGTTTGAACCGATTATGGATGTAGATAACTCAACCATAACAGGGCACGATGATATGGCTCCATTACATCCTGGAATTCCATACACTGCAACCTTCATGATTTCAGATATCAACGGATGGTGGGACGTAGAATTCGTGCATTTGGCTTTAGCCGGAGATTTCGATGATGATGAAACCTCAATTTTTGCTTACATTTCACAAAGCTCGGAAGGAATGCCACAGATGCATCTCGAGAGTGGAGGTACGGGATTAGCAGTTTCCAATCTATACTCTTCGATTATTTTGGACCCAGATAGCCAATCTAGAATGATTGTATCGATTAAATTCCAACTTACTTGGAACTTCCCAGAGGTTTGGGACACGAACGGTAATGAGCACTTCATTCCAAAGGTCTGGATTGAGGATAAGTCCTGTGGAATTGACATAGAACTTCCTTGTAACATACACAAAGCCGGACTGGGTAATGATTTGTGGAGCCTTGATAATGACTTACGCTTTGATACTCAGCCAGGTCACATTCTTGCAATCGAATTGCGAGATGGAACCAACCATTACAATCCTGAATTTGATGAAACTCTAATCGGTGCGGGGCAAGCTCTACGCTTCAGTGGAAGAGTAATTTTCTCAGAGGATGAGACTCCTGCTCCAGCAGGCACTTTCACAATATCACTTGGGGATTTTGAAAATGAATGGACAACTACAAGCAGAGAGGGTGGATACTTCAGTATTGACATGCTTGTGCCAGATGTCAGGAGTGGCCACCTCGACCTACGTGCTAAACTGACAGACCTGCCCGGACTCGCTGAAGATGAATCCGAGTTCAAACCAAGACTCCGATTGGCAGTCGATAGTGAGAGACCAACAATTCACGCCGTAACCTTAGGCGGAATTGAACCTAATCAGGAAATTCCGATATCCCTAGCAAACAACTTGCAAGTCATGCTCGAAACACGAGATGATCAAGGATTCTCTTTAGAAGATCCTGCAGTATTGCATTACCTTGTTAGGGCAGGCGAGGCTGAAATCAGCAGAGGGTCATCTCCATTACCGGATACTACACCATTCGAGGATCAATTCTTCTGGACGGGATATCTTGACTTGACAGATGGAGGTGCTACCATGCTCCTTCCATCTTACACAATCGACATTTGGGTTACAGGTTCAGATGAGTCAGGAAATCCTTACGACAGTGATGGAAATACTGTCTCTGACCCATTGGCATCTTGGCCACTGGCCTTGACAGGTCCTGAAGTTAGTCTGAGAGCGGCGGATACAACATGGGAATGGTCTAACCCAACTCCAAATCCAGATGAAGCAGTAACACTAACCATCGAAGCTAGAAACACTGGAGCATCAGGAGCTGTAACATTTGTTCTACAGAGACTTGTTTCGGGTGATGACTGGGCAACAATCTCCTCTTCGTCAATTGAAATTTCTAGTGGGAAGAAGGCACAAGTTAGGCTGGACGCTACCGCTGACGGAGCAGTAGATGACACGCTAGAACACAGGATACTACTTCTAGACTCAGGAGTAGAGAAAGAAAGAATCTCAATCTCACCACTCCTTGTAAAAGAAGAAGTTGAAAGAGATGGAACTGCACTTGCGAACCAGGTTGCAGATTCACAGCTATCAGTTATCATGTATCTGATTGCATTGGTATCAATGTCGTTTGCTGTTTGGACAATGGTACAGATGCGCAGAATTCGCCGTGGCGAGGAAGTAGATGAATCAGACCAGACCGCTGAGGTTATTGAAACCATGGATACAAAGATGGTTCCTGAAATCCAGCAAGCCGCCCCTGTAGCTCCTGTGCAGAATGCTCCGCCTCTGTCACAAGGTGCTGGCAGCGCTACACCTCCATTGCCTCCAACTGGCTTGCCAGAAGGATGGACTATGGAACAATGGAACCATTATGGTCACCAATATCTACAAAATAGTAAGTAAACATTTGAGGTAGTCAGATGAGTGGCGCAGATTCAATGGTCACATTGCAAGAGAGGTTGGTGAATTTGATCAACCAACTAAACATGCCAATCTTGGAAACGAGTTTGGTAATATCAAGGTGGACAAATCGTTTGTTATCACAACTAAAAGAGCACACCAACGAACTGCCTAGCAATTTGTCAGAGCCTTGGCCACTAGACTCTGAACCAGTAGAGAGTAGTGCAAGTTTTGATCTTGAGAAGGCTCTATCATTGGTCGATAGAGATAGAATGGATATTCTTGATACGCTGATTAGGGTAACTTTGGAAGAAGAACAAATGTTGGTAAGTGACGCATTGGGAGTAATGCGCTCATGGGAACACCTTGCAAGGAACCAATTATCCCAAGCAGCAGGTCCAGGACAATTGTTTAGCCCAACAGAAATTCCAGATGATTTTTAGGTGATTAAATGCGAGTAGTCTTTGTAATCTTTGTACTAATTTCAAGCAGCCTCGCAGGTTGTTTCGGAACAGAAGAATTGTTTGAAGAAAAGCGCGGAATCCCTGGTGGACTAGCATTGGCTTGCCTTCAAGATGATCGATTTGAGGGGATGAAAATCCACTTTTTGTTTGAAAACGGATATGATCCAGTGGCGATGGATCTGCTCAAAACAAGACTAAACCAGGTTTGCGACAAACCAGGCGGAATTCAAATCGTTGCTCGAGAGGTTGATTTCAGTGAAGACAACTCATGGAGCGCAAACGACGTGCGCGATGCCAGATGGAAACATGGCGATGATGCCATGGGCTCTGATACTCTCAACTGGTATTTCCTATTCCCAAAGGGGACATACAATGATGATTCGGTATTGGGAGTTGCAGTAGATGCATCTACAGTGGCAGTATTCAAGGATTCAATTGAAGATTCTGAAAACTTCTTGGGACGTCCATCAGCAGAGGAAATAGAAAGAGCAGTCACTGTTCATGAGGCAGGTCACTTGCTTGGTTTGGTAAACTTGGTATACACTTCTCCAATAGACCACGAAGATCCCGACCATCCAGGTCACTCAAGTAATGATGACTCTGTGATGTACTGGGCTATTGAAAGCAGTAGCATCGGGAATATCTTTTCAGGAAGCATTCCTGATGAATTCGATGATGATGACAAAGCTGACCTTGAGGGCATGGCTAGTGGGGAACTAAAGTGCAGTGATCAACTTTGGTCATGACTGTTTGCGACGTTAACGCTAGCATCTCTCCAGGCATCAAACACTGACCAAACGTAAAGTAGTACCCAAAGAACTAGCGTGAATGCTAGCGGTATCTGAAGTAAAAACCAATCAAATCCTCTTCGATGTTTACGATTGAAATGTTGGCCTAGGAACAAAAATGGAACTAGAGACAATGCTACTGCAAAGACTGGTCTAAATGCTCCCCATATTCCAACTCCAGCCGTAATCTCATTCCAAATTGTCTTTCCTAATGCAATCGAATCGACGTCCTTTTCGTCTACCGGGACGACGACTTCTAGAGCCATATCATCGTCCTGCATAGTATTGTCCAAAGTGGTATCACTTGTCAATGTGGCGACGCAAATACTCATTGCAGTGCTATTACTGAGATGACACATGGCGAAGCCGATTCTTGTTACCGGTTTCGAAGCATTCGGAGAACATGAGATAAACGTCTCTGAGAGTGTTGCTAAATCTCTTGATGGCATGGAAGTACGTGGGCACAAAATACGCTCACTAGTTCTTTCAGTAGATTTTGACGGCAGCAATAGAGTTGCTTGCATGCTTGAAAAGGAGGAATTTGCTGCAATTCTTCACATTGGTTTGGCTGCTAATTCTGCACATCCTCGAATTGAAATCAAGGCTAGAGACATACTGGATTTTAGAATTCCTGATAATTCAGGAAGACAGGTTATTAATACGAAAATAAGTGGAAAAGGGGACTTATTTTCAACAATAAACCATCATGATTGGGACATACCTTCGATGATTGATTCACCTGTCGTAAGTGAGGATGCAGGTGAATATATCTGCAACGAGACTCTTTACAGGACATTGCTGAATATTTCTGATGGAACGCCTTGTTTTTTCCTTCACCTGCCGTTAGCGCAAAACGATGCAAAAGGCCTTGCTCTGCAGTGCTTAGATCGCATGCTTAGACCGCCTTGTCTCGATGTTGGTGCGGGAGCAATTATTCAGGATGGTAAGTTCTTAGCGGCCAGAAGGGCCCAATCAGAGAAGCATGCGGGTTGGTGGGAGTTTCCCGGTGGCAAATTCGAGGATGGAGAAAATGCTTCAATGTGTTTGATTAGAGAAATCAAAGAAGAGTTAGAACTCGATGTTACTACAGGTGAAATGATTGGAAAATGGATTTTTGACCACGGTGATGTCGTTGTTCGGCTTCACGTTATGGAGTGTTTCATTTCCAGTGGGGATATGAAACTTCACGTACACGACAAAACACAATGGTGCGATGGCCCTGATGAAGTAGAATGGCTTGGACCTGATAGGGATATTGCAGAAGCCATCAGTGCCAGGTTGAAGCATCACCATCGCTTAGCATAGAAAACTCATCACCAATTCTTCTCGGTATGTTTTCACGGCCGCTATGCCAAGTAGCAGCTTCAAGCCAATCGCCCAGATTATCACCTTCGATTTCTATTGTAATTAGGCCGCCTAGTGGGTTTTCTCCTGGAAGTGGGAAAGCGACCTTCCCGGCCATTGCAGCCTGCCTCGAAATGTGAAACACTGTTCCATTCTCATCTAGGTTTGCTGACATGTAGTCCAGGGCAGTGTCAAGAATAAACTGATTGTGAATAACCTCTAGGAATGTTTGCATGCTTACATTATCAGATGCCAATATGTCATCTTGTTCGCTGGGGAATTTTGGGTTTTCAGGGAGACCACAGGTGAAATCTGGAAATAATTTCAATATTGCATCGTAAACTAAGCTCGGGTCGTCTGCACCAAGTAGCCTAGTTGACACCACGACATTGTAACCTTCGTCGATAGCGGTTAGTTTCAGCCTCGGCATGTAACCCCCCAGAACTACTTACTCAATGAATTTATTATGCTAACATTGACAACTAGAAGTCAAACAGGAATGTCCATGCAGATTCGGGTATGCGTAGTTATACCCGTCCTAAATGAAGAGAAGTTCATCAGGAGATGCATCGATAGTCTCCTAGCACAAACCATACCAGTCAAGATAATGGTACTCGATGGTGGTTCAACTGATTCAACACTGAATATTCTAGATAGTTATGGGGATTCTATTCGTGTAATTGATAACCCAGGAAAGCGTGTTCCCAATGCAAGGAATCTAGCTTTAGAACACTTAGAAGACGACATCACACATTGCCTAGAGCTCATTGGTCATTCATGGATAGACAGTGACCATGTCGAGAAGAGGGTGAATGACCTCATTGACTTAGAGACAACCTTAGGGAAAAGGGTTGGAGCAATTGGGTGTTTAACTGAATCCGCAGATTCTGATGATCACGTTTCTTCATGGATTGAAGGGGCTCTTAGGTCTCCAATCGGTTCGGGTGGAGGCCAATTCCAAAGATTCGAAGGACGCCATAAAACAAAGGTGCCTGCATTTTGTTTGCACAATGTCGAGGCCCTGAAATCGGTAGGTGGATGGGATGAGAGATTCATTACTAGTCAAGATAGCGATTTGTCAATGAGGCTAATTTCAGCGGGATGGCAACTATGGCGTTCGGATGTTTCCTGTGTTTACATGCACAAACGCTCCTCTCTCAAAAATTGGTGGAAAATGTGCCACAGGTATGGTTTTTGGCGAACAAAGGTTGTATTAAAACACCCAAAAAGAATGGACCCAAGAGAATTGTTACCTCTATTTGGCTTACTCCTCATATTCGTTTTACCTGAGTGGTGGTATGCTCCTGTTGCTTATCTACTAGCACTGGTAATTTCAGGAGTATTATACTCTAGGTCTAGTCTTTCATCCATTATTGGCATACCAATTTGCTTAGTGATGCTCCACACTGCATTTACAATTGGTATGTTTGATGGTTTGATTCGAAGCGGTAAGGCACCAACTGACCGTACATGATACACAAACTTTCATTGATGAAACGGATAAGGAGAGGTTAGATGGCGAGACAGGTTACTTCCATAGTGATGTTATTCACACCTGTAATCGTACTAAACGCATTGAGGTTCATCGTAGATCCCCTCGGAGATATGATGGCAGTATCAAACAACCTGGACATCGGATTACACATAGGGGCGTTTGGAGTTGGGTACCTTCTATACAGAAAGACGAGAGTTGTTCGAGACCATGAATGGCAGAGGAGTCGTGCTGTAAAATCTGTTGGAGGCCACTTCAAGGCAGAAGAAAGTGGCGTCTGGGAAAAAGACGTGGTTATGGATACCAACCTTTCAATGGAAGCAGAGGCTAATCTCAAAGGGAAAGTTGGTTCAGCAGTCGGTTCCTATTCTACTAACTCAGATACAGAGATCAACACCGAAGTACAGGTTGAAATGCTTGTCGATGCCGAACACGTAAGGAGAGCTCAGGCTCGCGTTTCAGGTGATGAACAATTTGGAGAGAGTGGAGTAAATTCCACGGTGGGCTCGGTGAGAAAACCTTCGCCTATGGATTCATTCTTGGATTGGATTGCATCACTAAGGGGTAGAGATCGAAAAGCCGAAAGGGATGCAACAAAGCGAGCAAAGTTACAGGCAAGGAGTGATCATTCACCTGTGATTGCTCAACGACCTATTGCTCCAATCCAACCAATAGAGTCTGAGGAGAAGAAACCGGTGCCAATGGAAATGATTTCTATGACAGAATATGGTGCAGAATCTGTCACTATCGATGAAGAAACGAATCAGGTTAGTGCCCCTGTTCAAAGAGGAGTCTCAATAGAGGAGATGGCATTTGGTGTTTCTTCAACAAAACCAAATGACCCAAACTCTGGGTTCGCTCCAAAGCCTACCTGCAGAGTTTGCAATGCTCCAAACTCTGTAGGCGAGCGATTTTGTATGAATTGTGGAAGTGAATTGTAGCGTTGGACTGAAGAACCCCTGCCCTACCAGATATATTGTACGAGGTGATATCATGTCAGAGAAGCGGGACTACTACGAGGTTCTCGGTGTCACCAAAGATGCAGATGATAAGGAGTTAAAAAAGGCATTTAGGTCACTGGCTAGAAAGTATCATCCTGACAAAAACGATGCTCCTGATGCTGATGAAAAATTCAAAGAAATTCAGGAGGCATACGCTGTTCTCTCAGATTCTGAAAAGCGTAGGAATTACGATCGATTCGGCCATAATTCACCCGGTGGCTCTCCTTTTGGTCCCGGAGGATTCCAAGGATTCAATATCAACCTTGATGACATATTAGGTGGAGATTTCTTTTCCAATATTTTTGGAGGTGGCCGCAGGAGGTCAGCACAAAGCCAAGGCAACGATATATTGGTGCGGCACGAGATTTCATTGGAATCAGTTCTCGAAGGTGGCAAGGACGAGATAGAAATCGATCTGCCTACGATTTGCTCGGATTGTAAGGGTACAGGAGCAAAGGGTGGTGTCACAACGCAGTGTTCTGAATGTAATGGTTCAGGACAGGTTAGGATCCGGCAACAAATTGGGCCGTTCGTTCAAGATTCAGTCCGCAGTTGTCCAAATTGTAATGGCTCAGGTCGTACATTCAAAGATAGATGTAAGCCTTGTTCAGGTGGTGGGACTCAAAGTGAATCTCAGGTTCTACGTTTCAATATTCCAGCTGGTGCCCAAGATGGAACTCGCTTACGAATGCGAGGAAAAGGGCAACCTGCTCCCTTCGGTCGTGGAATCCCCGGTGATTTATTCATAGAACTGATTGTTGAGGAACATCCTTGGTTTGAAAGGAATGGAATGGATTTGATAATGTCGCTACCTCTTGGATTTAGTGACCTCGCCTTGGGTACGACTGTGAAACTTCCACATATCGATGGTAAGGATTTGCTAATCAAAGTCCCAGCAGGAACAAATTCAGGCGATACTATCACTATCAACTCGAGAGGAGTGCCGTCTAGTCGCGGTATTGGAAGAGGAGATGTTGTTGTATTGTGCAAACTCCACATGCCGAAAAAATTCGACAAAGCAACAAAAAAATCTCTAGAACAACTCCGCGTTAACTTATCGGGGACAAAAGACGTAGTTGACAGAATAATGGACGATGCCTCAGAAAGAAGAAGATAGTCATTCTTCGGATTCCGCAGAGTTACGATATATCGTATTTGCAGGCTTTGCTGCGATAGGTTCACCATTAACCATTCCAGATAGATATACGTCTAGTGACTTTGCATTGCCAGATAAATCGACGCGAATGAATACTCGAGCGTTGGTGAAAATGGTATCCAAGAAAACCTCGTTTGCTCTTGAAAGTAGTTTTGGCTCAACACTGCTAACAGTCCAGTCTGTGCCCTCATTAGCCTCGAATTTTAGAGCAGCAACACTCCATTCGTAATCTTGAGGTGTAAGTCCAATTAGAATTGGCCATGAACCCGAATCTGAAATCCTTTCATCTAGCGCCCAAACTGCCATGTCAATTCCATTGGTGTAATGTCTAGTCTCGGGCTGGCCCCAGACTTCTAATGCCTCTTCCCATTCTAAGGAAGATACTGACTTCAGTGCTCTAGAAAGGTCTGTAGGAGAGAATTCTCCTTCATCCAATTTGTCGCTTAACCATTGCAATCTGTTTTTCTTTCTTGCAAATTCTTCAGCGAATTTTTTGTTATTGTTTACATTGATGTAGAAAATTATGAATGGTAAAATTAGAAGTAACCCAATCAACCAATAGAATACGTCTGCTGCTTCTTTCACAGCATTTGATGCTGGGAACCATGGTTCTTCTCCCTCTTCGAGAACTGCGGTGTTAATGCGTACTGTCCAATCCAATGATTCTGCATTTTCATCGAGTGCAGAACTACCGTTTTGGTGTTGAATTTTCACGAAATGAGTCCCCAATCCTACATCGAGGGTGATTCTAATCTTGTCCATTGAGTATGTTGCTGATACTTGGTCCAAAACATCCCAGGTGTTTTGGTCCATGTTCAATATCAATACTTGCAGTTCGTAAACATCTCCTTCAACAGTTACATCAACTAGATGCACTGATTCATTCCAACCGCTTGTCTCTACCCTTAGTACGTCTTGATAATCATCCATAAAGAGTGTTATTTCTCCAACATATGGAGTGCCATCCATTGGAATCAATGGATAGGATGAATTGTCACTCATTGCTGAAAGTGGCTTGAATCCAGGGGCATCTCCTTGCCATCCGGCATCAAAGTGTGTCCTATGGATGAGAGTGGACTTCCACTCACAGTCACAATCCCACCACAGTTCGATTCCGATGATACTGTCTATTCCAGCAATTACACCGGTTGAAGATATGTTATTCCACTCAGAAAATAGTGTCTCAGTGAATGCGTAGCGGTATTTGAGTCCTAAATTTACACCGTTGGTGATGTCTTCAGATGAAGTTACTAGAATCGATTCATCTTCACTCAATCCAAATTGATAAGATACATTTCCTACTCCTGATATGTCGCCTAGACCGGTCAAAAGGTCATGTCCTCCGGTAGTAAAAATCTCTAGGCTTGTCATCCATAGTGTTCCCTGATGCGGACTAGATACAGTAAACAGAACTCTTCCATCCTCAGTAGCTGGAATTAATATTTGGTTTGTTTCTGAGATTGATGTGTTTAGTGCAATTGATATCCCACTATTCAATTTAGTTTCACTAAGTTCGTTTTGGAAATGAACCTCAATCTCGATTGCAGAAGATGCTGCACTTAGCATCACAGATACTAATTGACCCTTAGATACATCAACTGCGAAAATATCATCGTCGCCATCGCTTACATTACCAGATACTAGGTACTTATCACATGAATCACTTTGGTAATCTGATTGACTGCAGACGTGTGTATTCAGTGCTTCAAAAGAATCTGTAGGGGCGGGCCTCATGTTCGGCAAGTCGCCATTTACAGGAATTACGAATTGGCATTTGTTTTGCTCTTCAAATGAAACGGTGTGGTTACCTTCTTCAATCGTCGCAGTGAAATCACTGCCGTTTCCGACTAAACTGCCGTCTTCGGTAGTGATATTAGCCCAAGAGTTTTCACAATCAAACCAAACGTCACCATCGCTGGTATTGTAGACATGGGATTGGCCAGCGGCTACTACGGGCATGATTAGAATCATGCTGACCAGCCACCATGTGACTCTTCCCATGATTGGGGCGGTAACCTCATCATCCTTCAAATCATTCAAGAATAGCATACTAGTGGAAAGTCATGATGGCGGGTTTGGGTAGAACAGTCTTAGCCCGCCAAAGAATGGCAAGAATGTGGGCTTTGGGCGATAGGTCCAGTCCTCAATCCAAAACTCCAGGTCTTGTTGTTACGGAAGACGACTTTGATGTTGATTATGCACCATTTAGTGTGTCTAGTGATGGAGGAATTCCAAGGACAATACAGCTTGAATCAAGGGCTCCATTTGCTCCTTGGGAGTCCGAGGATAACGGTCCAACCCTTTCAGCGTCAATTGGTCATGTATTGCCACCATCATTGGATGAGGCTGATGCAGGTGAGGTGGCATCCAAGGGTGAGATTATTTCGATATCTTGGCAATCTCTGAATCATGATGATGAGTTGCTCGATCCGCAACTCAAACCACATGTGGTAATTCTAAGCGATGCATTACAACTTGCAAATAGACCGGGTCAACTTGTCAAAGCAATACATGTAATCAAAAATCGATTTCCCGGTTCTCTATTGTGGACTCCGGGAATTGGTGGTCCCGATAACTGCGCAGTCCTCGCTTGGTTTGGAGTAGATTTGTTTGACACTACAAGGGTTAAGCAAGCAGAATCACATGGTGCTGTTATTACATGGAATGGTCCAAGATTGGCACATGACAATGAATCTACAAATTCCCACTGGAAAAGTGCGATTGCAGATGTACGCTCTGCTATTGCCGATAATCGACTCAGGGAACTTGCTCAATCTCAATCCTTGAATAGCCCGAGGTTAGTTGAACACTTGAGGAATCACGACAAAATTATCGCAGAATCAGAAGGAATTCTTTCACAGGTAGTTAGCAAAGGTACAGCACTCAGAATTCACAGTGTTGAATCACACAATGAACCTGTGATTTTGGATTGGGTAGATTTCATCTCAAATCGGTACAAGAAACCCGATGGGCTAGATGATGTCCTAATTTTACTTCCATGCTCTGCGAGAAAACCTTACTCGGCATCAAGAAGTCACAAGGCGTTCAGACGAGCGATAAACCATTCATCTGCCCACGAGGTTATAGTGACGTCTCCTCTTGGTTTAGTTCCAAGAGATTTGGAGGAAGTATGGCCCGCTGGTCATTATGACATCCCTGTTACTGGAGATTGGACACTTGACGAAATGAAAAGAGTTACAGATATGCTAGATTCACTTATTGAAAGGAACAATTACAGAGTGATAATCAATCATTCTGGATTTGATTATGAATCATCCCTACCTGTTATTGACACCAGAAAAGGAAGTCCAGCAACCAATCATGCTGCCTTGGAAATTCTAGGAGCTACTGTTTCAGAACAAATTCAGGTGAAAAAGCGAAGTGGAGAGCAGATAAATATTGCAAATTTCCGCTCTGTCGCAAGATTCCATCATCTAAACGATGACTGGCTGGATGACATCCAAGTTCGTGGAAGATTCCCCCGTTGGAAAATTCTCAAAGATGGAGAACAAATTGCAATGTGGGCTCCAGAAAGAGGCAGTTTCTCAATCGCCAAAGCCTGCGTACCGCTAATCGATTCAACAGACTCGCTAAAACGAATTCATTTGAAACCGGAAATCAAATGGAAGGGCGATGTGAATTTGGTCAACTTGGAATCATATGACAAATCAATCAGGGCAGGTGAGGATTTGTTGGTAATGCAAGGCTCGCAGTGCGTTGGTTTAGCAAGGGCTTCAGCTCCTGCTTGGGAATGGTCATCTACACCCGGAAGGCTAGCAAAAATGCACCAAAGACTCTGAAATTTGGAATTTTCCCATGCGTAGCGGTTAAGAATGGGAGATAGGTCGGCGAAATGCTCGGAGGCTTGAATATGGCACGTATGTACGCTAAGAGGAAAGGTAAGTCCGGTTCCACAAAGCCACACAATGAATCTCTACCAGAGTGGTCAAACACTGATGCTAAGGCAGTCACAGAACTAGTTGTAGAACTAGGTAAGGCTGGTCACTCTTCCGCATCAATCGGTACTATTCTTAGAGACCAACACGCAGTACCAGACGCAAGAAAGGTCCTCGGCAAGAGAATCTCCGCAGTAATGGCAGAGAACGGAATCGGAGGTTCCTATCCTGAAGACATGATGAACCTCATGCGCAAGGCTGTAGGAATCATTGACCACCTTGGTTCCGGTAACCACAAGGACATTCACAACAAGAGATCGCTAGAACTTACAGAGGCAAAGATTCGACGCCTTGCAAAGTATTACATCAACGAAGGTCGCCTCTCAGCAGACTGGAAATACAAGAGAGATGAACTTCGACTGATGGTCGAGTGATGTACACTCACTTTGATAACCATCGGCTGTTTCAATCAGTTCGGTGAGTCGATGAAAAACCTACTACAATGTGCGGTTTTTGTCACTCTAGAAAGCCAACTACTAGATATTGCGAATCGCATACAGTCAGCTAATGTCGTACACCTGATGGCTCCTGCTGATGTTGAAGGAGTTCTTGCCCTATCACAGTTAGAATCGGCCTTACTAGATAATTCAAAGAACTACCTTCGAAGAATCTTACCTCCGCGAAAACATGTTAGTCGAGACAATAAGGAAATCATACCAGAGGTAGAAGGTTTAGTGATACACATCAGTCCTTTCCAAGAGACACAAAGTGCCACACATATTGAAGAAAACTACATCCAATTATTCCCAATTTCTGTAAGTGTTAACTTTCCAAACTCCTCAAGAACTCACAATGGTGCTGTAGATTGCACTGCATTGTGTGCTGCCCTGGCAAGTATTCTTTCTCCTGATGGATCAAGGGTCCGCAAGCAGCGTCCACTGACCATTGCAGGTAGTTGGTTGCGTAGTGGTGCAGATGCTAACTACGACCCAGTGTTGTCAATACTTAGAGACCATCTAGATAATGAGGGTTCAATTGAGATAAGGCCTCTCCCGGAGGTTCCTAGCCCAGAGGTTAGTATGATTCCGGGCCTATCAAAAATGATGCTCAATCGTTTGCAAAGGAGTTGGCCAAAGATGGATATTGAACAGAGAAGTTCGGCAATTAGTGAGCTGGTCCTTCCATCATTAAGGATTGAAGGAATTTCAACCATGCGTCTGGAGGAACTGGTTTGGCATAGAGCCATGATTCCCGGTAATGATATTGACATTGCAAGCCAATTACATCAGGCCCAAAGTCAGTGGCCTCAGGATGAAACCGAAGCAAAAGTGCATGCAAGTACTATCCTTGATGGGCTTATCACGAAAGGTCATTTCTGATTATTCTACAATCTTCAGGACTCTGCCACATCCTTCACATGGAAGTCTGAATGGTCTTTCATCAGTTGTTATTGAATTCGGTGTTCCGCATGCAGGGCACTCAATAACTGGGAATGCGATAGGATTCGATTTGGGTGGAATTCCCTTCTTTCTCGGGCTAGCAATTGCAGTGATTGTCCATAGAGCTACTGAAATTCCTGCAATAGCGCCAACGGTGAATGGATTGTACCCTAGGAATAGTGCAAGAAGCACAACCGGAATCAAAATCATTTCAATCCAAAGTGCTCCACGCCTCTTGTTCTTGGTTAGGGTAAATGCAAACCACATTCCTCCTCCAACTATTGCCAATGTAATCAATGATAGGCTGAGAGGAGCATTCAACAAGTTGCTTGTTGGATAAGCACTGAATGAGAAAGTTGCACTGGGTTTTAGATTCTCAACACTAATTTCAATGGTTTCCCCTAGAGGTGTTCTCCTTTGAGAAATGTCAATAGAATCTTCGCCCTTTACGTTAGCACCAGTAAGGCTTGCCATCATCCCGGTATCTATGCTGATACTCATGTCCATGCTCGACCAGATAGGCGTTGGTTGAACGATAATGAAATTTCTTAGTAGCACAGATTCTTTGTTTTCTTCGACGATCTCTAGAGTGGTTATTGATAAGGTCAGTGGATGTGGTACGACGTTTTTCTTTCCTTGCAAATCGACAGAGAACGAAATTCTCTCCAGGTCTTGTACATCATTTCCAATTAGTTCCTCAAGCTCAAGTGCCATACCGTCGTTCATGTATGTGACACCCAAATTGACCATTTGACTCTCAAATTCCGCTCTTTCAACATCATCAATCACACGATTTCTCCTGTCTTCGTCGCTGACAGTTCCAGATTTGAAAATTCGTAACGGCTGCGATAGTGATGAATCATCGGAGCCGATGTTATCCATTCCCCATCTCATCCAGTAGGACATTTCCCCATCAATCGTGAGGTCAATTTTACGTTCAAGTGTCAAAAATTCATCAGTCCTATCCAGTTCCATGCTAATACTAGCAACTAGTTTCGAACCTCCTCCATCAGAACGTAGTGGTTCTTCCGTCGGATAGAAACCGCCACCGGTATTGGAACCCGTGTCAGCGGTTTCTATGCTGAAAGTGGTAGATCCTGTTAGAATTGGGCTCCCCGACTGAATTTGAATACTACCTGCGACAGATATGTCTTGAGTGCCTGGGGTAGTAGATGTCCAGGTCCATGTTAACCTAACATAATCTCCGCTACTGGTTACTATCGGGTCACCAGATAGCACTCCGCTATTTACGCTGACACTGAGACTTTCTGCGTGTGCAGCGGTCATTTGACCAAATGGTGATGCAACAATCATTGAGATGTAGACATCCATTCCTTCAGTGACAGGCTCCTCTATAATCAAATCAACAAGTGGAATATCTCCAGTTATTGAAGAATCATCTCCACTGCCCCCCCAGATGAAAGTCAATCCTGCGTCTGTGTTTGGCACGCTAAATACAACGGTTTGAGCGGAGAGAATGACTTCGATTTTACTCGATGAGGAAATCGAACCTGCATCTACTCCGACATCAATGCTAAGTGTCCCCTCACCGGATGGGAGGAAAGAGTTCGATTGGTCCGTACCCCCAACATATTCTTCTCCACCGATTGTGATGCTAACGGACGCGTTGATTTGTACACCTCCAGCGTTTTCCACAGAATAGTCGATTGCAAACTCCCACGTCGATGAAGGATAAGCTCCACTCCATGCGGGGTCAATTTTCCAACTTGCAATCTCCTGTTGTTGAGCAATCGCGTCAGAAATCGTTAGTTCTTCAGACTCATCTGATAAAGCTGCATCAAACGGTGACATTTCTCCTGAACCTGCAGGTCCGATCAAATAAAGTTCAACTGGCCCAGAGTCACAACAGACTTCCACACTATCTGCTGATACTGTTGGGATTGGTATGCAGGAACATAGCAGTAATATGCCGAGTAGGATTGGTTTGAATTTCATCATTGTCAATACCTACCAACCTTGTCTGCAAGCATTACACTATTCAAGACTGTGGCCAAACGAGCCCCTAAGGGGCTCAAAGTGCTTTTTCCAACAAGTTGCCGAGTTCCTTTTCGAAAAGGCCGACAAGAGCTTCCCCAACTTCTCCTTGAAGGTCGTCAGGTAGAATCCTTAATCCTAGTCTTGCCGCAGCCCTACTTGCCTTCATTTCTGCATAAACTGAGCGTGCTTTAGCGTTGAAGTAGTATGAGATGGCCTCCTTAAGTTCGCCTTTCAGTTCTTCATCTGCGTCTACTTTTTGTCTGATGTAACTCTTGATTTCATCTTTGACCAAATCTCGAACGGCCTCAATGACAATGTCTTCTGTCGCCATCAATTCTTTGACTTGTGCACCGATGTTCCCTGTTAACAGACGCTCGATTGCCATGTATGGCCCTAGAGGTCAACCATCTTGAACCCACCTATGGGATAGTTGAAGGACTGAATTGTGAAACCGAGAACATGGAATTTTCATCTATCGGCGCAGAGGACTCCCTTGAGGAAGCAAAAAGTCGTTTGATTGGTAACGACCTACTGGTGGTTTGGGGTCAAGAAAAAATCATTGGCGTACTAACAGAAGCGCACCTTGAGAAACAAGGGAATTGCGGTCAAGTCTGTGAATTGGATATATTGGTTGATCCTGACCCTGTGAAAGCA
Source organism: Euryarchaeota archaeon UBA550 (assembly GCA_002506705.1). Classification (GTDB taxonomy): domain Archaea; phylum Thermoplasmatota; class Poseidoniia; order Poseidoniales; family Poseidoniaceae; genus MGIIa-K1. The sequence goes on along the minus strand of DAYA01000075.1, from coordinate 11,935 downwards.
TCAATGTGGAGACCAAAGTATGTCGTTGTAACAGAAGATGGTGAACCAGTACTGGTTAGTCATGGACCATAAGTAAGCCATCATCCTCAACGATTGCATATCCAATTCTTTCTAGTTGTAGAATAGTTCCAACTGGATAATTGTGGTCTTCCAAAATTCCTTCAACGGTCGTTATTTCCTGACCGTCAGCAATCGTTAGTTTGGATGGTGTTCCACCCGCTACCCAATGAACGACACTACGTTTGTCACTTCTATCTATGCTCTCGACATTGCCCGTTGAATCTATGTCGCACAAATCCTTCAATCTAATTGGTTTGCCAGAATCATCTTCTTCAATCCAAACGCCTTCGTCTATCGAATATTGCCTAGGAGTCATTTCTGTATCTGAGTGTGAGGAAATTGTTCCAGTTTTTGGAAAATCTCCACTTAACTTAACTGGATACGCATTTCTAACGAAAGCAAGGCGAGGTGCTTGCGCATCGATAGCCTTAGTGTTGTGTGAATAAAGTGTTGACAAAGGTACTGATATGTCTTTTTGAGTTAGACCTAACTCAATCCAAAATGCACGAAGTGAATCAGCCTTTATTCCCCTTCTGGACAAGGCAGAGAGGGTCGGTAGCCTTGGGTCGTCCCATCCATCAAAAATTCCTTCTGCGATATCCCTCTTCATCTGTGAGGTTGAGAATGCTCCGAATTCGTGTACTTTTACTCGTCCCCAGTAAATTGTCTCCGGATAATCCCAGCCAAAGTGCGCATAGAGCAGCGTCTGCTTTCGCGTAGAATCCATCAAATCCTTTCCTCGAATGATGTGAGTCACACCCTGAAGATAATCTTCGATAGCAGATTGAAAATCTAAGAGTGGCCAAACTCGCCATTTATTTCCTACTCTTGGATGTGGATTGGTTTGTATTCTAGCTGCTGGCCAATCTCTGAGTGCAGGGTTTTTTAGCGTCATGTCAGTCTTTACCCGTAGGACTGCTTCACCAGGTTGAAATCCCTCTGGGTCGTTCATCTTGCGCCATAGTTCTAAATTTTCATCAACAGAATTTCCTCTGCAAGGGCATTCTTGCTTTGAGACTCTAAATTCTCTAAAGGATTCAGCGGAGCAAGTGCAAACATAACCAAATCCTCCTTCCAGCATTTTAGTCGCATATTCGTGGTATTTGTCCATCCTCTCACTAGCGATTACTATCCTGTGCGCAGGAAATCCACATAGCCATTCCTGCTGTTTTGGGATTGAATCGTATGCTTCAAGCATTGGGGGCTTAACTGTAGTATCTGTGTCGTCAAATCTTAGAATAAGTTCTCCATCTAATTCCTTTGCGTACTGACCGTTAATTACCAAGCCTCGGGAATGTCCAAATGAAAGTGGTCCGTTTGGGTTAGGTGCGAATCTGAGAACCGGTTTTCTGCTGTTTAGGTTGGGAAGTTCTGGTAATCCTTCTCTGCGAGTTTGGACTTTCTTTTCCAATAATTCAGGTGCTTCATTTTCTAGAATCTCTCTTACGGCATCAAGCCCGTCCTTTTGGGCCATAGCGTTTGCTTTGGCCACCTCTTTGCCAACCAGTGGAGCGATGACCTTACCATGTTGCCGTAAATCTGCTCGGCTGCCCATTATCCTACTAATTACAGAACCAGCCTGTCCTTTCCCAGCATACTGGTAACTGTTTTGCAAGGCAAGGTGACGAATCAAGTCCAAAGTTGGTTGGTCCGGCTGCCAGTCCATGTCAATCCGTGGGGCTCTTAGTTATTCAAAACAAGGTTTGTTGTGGTCCATCAGGACGTGGTGGCACAGGACTTCCTCTGGCGTCACTTACCGTTTTCCATGACCAACGTAGGCAATCGTGTGGGTAATCTCCTGCAGAGAGAATCTTAACAGCAGATTTGGTTTTTGGATCTGATGGGTAACCACTTCCCAAATCCATCTTCAAGTCTTGACACAATTGCTTTACACAGTTGTCGCGTGTCACCTTTGCGATTATGCTTGCCGCACTAACTTCGGGATGATTTTCATCCGCTTTGTGTTCGGCTTCACAGTCTCGTTCTGATAGGATTGAGACATTTCTTGCAAATCTCGCAGCATCAACGTCACATGCGTCTAGCATAATCTCACCATCAGGCATAACCGAAAGAGATTCCGCAAATAACTCGACTTCAAGTTGATTGAGGTTTGGCGAATTGTCAATCCTTTTTGGTTCGCAAATTATCACGTTGTGAGGCATCTTCACAAGTATTTGATACAATTCTTCCCTCTTCTTTTTGCTGAGGTCTTTCGAATCTTTTACTCCTAACTCAAGGAGTTCGGTTTGAGAAATGCTGGCAAATGAACACACTACCAAAGGACCGATAACCGAGCCCCTGCCTGCTTCATCAACTCCAATTTTCATTATACCACTCACAAATCGAGGTCATCCAAATCGAGCATTGTTGGAACAGAAACATCTGCCTGAGACTTTGGCACAGTTCTTTCTGTTACAGGAATAATGTCATCAGGTAATGCAACATTTGCCTTGTGCGGGGTACTGACATTTCCAGCTGCTAGATTCTCTACTAAATCGTCGAGTTTTGATTTTGTAGCAACTGTATCGTGATGGTCTAATACCGTACTAGCAGCACCAACCAGCCTTGAATCAACAGGTTCTGCAACTGGTTTCTGTCCACCTCCAACCGCTTGGAACATACCAGTAAACACTTCAGAAGGAATTTGAGGTGATTGAGCGATTTCTGGGGCTGGCTGTTTTTTGGTAGCGAATTCTGCCATCCAATCATCCGGTTTTTGTTCTACATTTTGTTGTGAATTCATTAATTCCATATCCGCAAGCCTTGCTCTACGGTCTCTGATTGATTTGTTTATCATCAACCCACTCGCTATGGTAGCGATAGCAATCCATTTCCACGCCCAGATTACAGTAAAAATCATTGAAACAATATCGCCGATGGAGTCTACGATACCTTCCTGATTATCGTTGTTTGATGTGGCTGCATCGAATGATGTATTAGCGGTGAATTTGAATGGCTTGTCATCCGCAAGGCGACTATGCGCTGTTATGTTGATGTAAAAATCATCAGCTGAATTTTGGTTATCAGGGATCTTTGCCCAGGCTCTGAAAGTAAAATTGGCCCCTTTGTCGATATTGACGATTTCAAAGGAACGTATGTTCTTTGAACCATCCTCTACGATTGCATTGTTAGGAGGGATGAAACTCATCTCTGTGAAGTATGAAGAAGTCATCCTAACCACCAAACCATCTGCAGTGTTACCATCATTCCTCATTGTTATTGCCATTTCGAGTCTTCCGTTACTAACCGATGTAGTAGAATCTTCCCATATCCAAAACACTCTTGGTGCAGTCTTGGATGAAATATCTAACGAATCCACCAACGTGCCGTCAGTTAATCTTAGGACTAATTCAGCAGAGCCAGCAGTGAATGCTTCTGCATTTTCAATCGGGGTAATGTTCAGCGGGATTTCTATGCTGTTTTGGCCTCTTGAAAGACCGATTGTCTCTTGTGTTATTTCAAAATACATCCCACTGGAATCACGAATTTCTAGTTGGTAGTTTTGAAAGAAGTTACCAGTATTCTCAATTTGAATAAATTGTTGACAGGTTTGGTTCCATTCAACCTCCGTACAAGAGTCTCCAATTTTGCTTAAACTGCCATTTTTTTGCCAATCGATCGAAGATGAAATTTCCACAGAAGTCGCTCTTTGTGGGAATGATTGGGGCATTATATCAAGTTCCAAATTAACGGAACCAAGATTGATATTTGGAGCGTTGAAGCCTATTTCTATACTCCTAGATTCATTTGGTTCAAGAGGTTGAAATTCAAATGCATTGAATATTGCAACTGTCCAGTTATCTATTTCAAAACGGTCTTCTCTAGAATCTCCGTAGAGTAAACCAGCATCGAGGTATGTGGCTGTGTTACCGTTATTTCTAACGACAACCTCAAGCCGCTCATTGTCCCCTGGTTCGATGGTTAAGTTGTCTTCAACAACATCGATTGTCATATTGTGATAGGTCTCCATTCTGAGGCTAAAGTTCCATGAACTCACCCTCCTATCCAGATTTGAGATTGCTTCTAGGGAAAATTGTGGACCAGTTCCTGCTAAGGGGCCACCATCAAGGATAGGAGGAGTTTGTATGTAGAAGTTGATGAACTCGTAGTCGCCTGATTGTAGGTCAATCACCAATTCGCCGTCATTATTCAAATCATCATCAAACCCGTATTCCCAGTTTGTTTGTGTGTTGAATTTCAGCTTTACAGTATCATCGTAGTCTGCTTGATTGCTAACATTGATTGCGAAACCGGTTCTTACATCTTGTAAAACGTAGAACTCAGACCCATCATTAGAACCGAACATTATGTTTGACCATTTGGAGATAAGGACATCTACGTCGTGTGTAAGACTCCAATTTTCTACTTCTTGACACAGAAAATTCAGACTGAATGTTTGGGTTTCAAAGTTTGAGTTGGGAGCTACTGTAACATTGATTAGCATCTCTCCGAGCCTACCTGACGCTACTCTTGTCCAATCATTAGGTATATCGCTTACAGTCAAGTTATCTCCGGTACTATTGAGGGAAACCGAAAAATGTCTAGCCGTACTTACAATGTTCTGCCATGCAATGCGAAGTTGAACAGTTTCGCCCGGGTGAGCAACTATCTCATCATCGATGTAGAAGTTGAATGGATCTTGGTCTGCGCTGGCAGGTATACTAGGCAGCATAAGTGCGACGAGAAGTACTACCACCCATCGGCGCATATGCTTTCTAGGGCTTCACACATAATAATGAAGCGCATTTTTGTTACATGTCACGGTTTCCGTTTGCGTATCGAAACAAAATGGTATATACCAACGCAATCCGTTAGGGCTCGATGCAGAGAAGACTCTCAACCGCACTAATCGCCCTACTGCTATTGACTGCAATGCCGCTATCAGTATCAGCAGATGAAACCAAAGACATACCAACAAATGCGACCGAAACCGGGAACCATAATTCTCTGGTTGCTGCACTTGCCCATGCAGGACTAGTAGACACACTCTCCGGTGTTGGACCGTTCACAGTGTTTGCGCCAACAGACCAAGCATTTACAGATGCAGGAATTGATTTGGCAGACTTCAATACAGAGGAAGCAAACCAAACTTTAGTCGATATACTGACTTACCACGTTGTCTCTGGTGAAGTACTTTCCTCAGCCTTAACAGACGGCATGAGCGTAGAGACACTAAATGGCGATAATATCACTATAGGTGTAGGCGACAACGTGACTGTAAACGATGCTACAGTAACACTAGCAGACGTTGTTTCCAGTAACGGTGTAATCCACGTAATCGACAAGGTTTTGCTGCCTCCTGTAGATGGTCCAGGTGACATTCCAACTATTGCGTCTAACACAGGAGTACACGATGTACTTGTTGACGCAATTATCCAAGCAGGTCTGCTCGATTCTCTTTCTGACGTAGGACCATACACAATATTCGCACCAACAGATCAGGCTTTTACTGACGCAGGGATTGACCTCGCAGACTTTTCAGGTGATGATGGTATTGCTGCACTAGGTAACGTGCTTGCTTATCACGTCACAATGGGCACTGTCATGTCAGGTGACTTGAGTGATGGTCAACTTGTTACCATGCTTAACCAACAGCAGGTTAGAGTTGGTGTTACACCGGGTGGTGTAATCGTAAACGATGCATCCGTAACACAAGCAGATGTAGTTGCTAGTAACGGTGTAATCCACGTGATTGACAAGGTGCTAATGCCACCGGAAATTGTAGAAGGTGAGATTTGTTACAACTCAGTAACCCACACCATCGTCCCTGGTGCAGACCAAGCAACATGTGAAGGATACATGTACCTAAACAACACTGAAATGGACGGCCAAAACTACACAGGTTGTTACAACACCGTAACGCACCAAATTACCGAAGTATCTGAAGCAGTTTGTGCAGCTTACATATGGACTGCAGCAGTTGACATTGCAACAACTGCAGCAGCGACTTCAATCCACACGTCTCTAGTAGCAGCCCTAGGTGTCGCAGGACTGGTTGACACATTGTCTGGAGATGACAATTACACTGTCTTTGCACCGACAGATGATGCATTTGCAGCCGCAGGTATCAACCTAGCGGATTACGATACCGATGAAGAAATTTCAGCACTTGCTGATATCTTACTATACCACGTCGTAGCGGGAGAAATAGCATCAACTGACCTCGCTGATGGTGCTAATGCTGTCACAGCAGCAAACGGTGATGAACTGATTGTTACGGTCGCAGAAGGAACGGTGACAGTTGGTGCGGAGGGAGCAACTGTAGTGCTTGCTGACGTCCCAGCGAGCAATGGTGTAATCCACGTTATTGACAAGGTGATCTTGCCACCAGCAGATGAGCCTACCGAGCCAGAAGAGCCAGAGGTTGTCTGCGCTGCAACAATAGGAATCACATCTGATGGGTACGGATTCACTCCAGCATCCACAACAATCGCAGTCGGTGAAACAGTTTGCTGGAAGTGGACCAATGAATCTATGGCACACAACGTCAAAGAAGTCGCAGGACTGAAGTCAACAACATACGTAGAAAACGGCGTATATTCCGGTGCATCTGCAAAGACTGTTGATTTCCACCACACCTTTACCGAGGACACCACATTCTACTATGCGTGTGAGCCACACATCGGAATGGAGATGTTTGGAAAGGTCATTGTCGGCGACGGTGGAGCAGAACCAGCAGTTGTCGATGAAGACAAGGATGACAAGAAAGACAATAATACACCTGGCTTCCTAGGACTGACAGCAATTCTTGCAACATTGGGCGCAGTCCTTGTCGCAAGAAAGCGTCAAGAAAACGAGCTGTGATACCACATGAATTGGAAAAAACTAGCCGCTGCAGCAGCAATTACAGTTGTTGTTGCAGCGGCGGTTTGGACCTATTTGATCACTACATATGAATCCGAATTGGGTACATCAAACGTGATACTTGTCGACACAGAATCCACAATCAGTGATAATCGACAAGACAACTTGCTATTCGAATTGAGTTTTGATGACGATGCTGAGGACTTGGCTTGGCCATCACTTGAGATTAATCTGATTATTGAGGAAACAAAATACGGATGTTCATTCGGTGCTCAATCCAACTCAGCTAGCCTAGATGGAAAGGTGGTTCCTAAGTTAGGTGCAGACGGTTCCACATTTACAACAGAAATTGATGCAACAGATTCTGAATCATATACTCATTTTGATTTGCCAGGCCAGTTGGAGTCAAACATTACAGGTTACTGGATGAAGTTTTCATCAACAGACATCTATCTCTCAGAGGGAATTTCCTGGACATTTATTGAAGGCGCAGAATTGTCTGAAGTTAACGAGGTTCCTGAGGACCTAAGCAATGAGACTTCGGAAAGATTGGAATGGTACACATACGATATGTCTGTGCATCGAGTTAATCCAAACGATGGAGTGTATGTTTTTGTCAAGGATGAACTGGCGTTCAAAGTAAATTTTCTAACCTATTACAATGAACAAGACGAAAATCGCTATCCTACGATGCAAATTGCGGCAATTGGAGAGTCAGACTTTCCCGCTTTAAATGACCCCGATTTGGTAGTCCCTTCCCCTTGTAAGATAGTTTCCGATGACATAGACAATGATTATTGGAATGCCAATGAAACCATACAGTTGTTTGAGAACCAAATCAACCTCTGTAATGGGCCATGCTCAATCAAGATTGTAGTTTACTATGAAACCATAGATGTTGAAATCAACGAAAGAGAACTACTGATCGGCTAAACCACAGGGTCGCTCAATACACTATTCATGATGGATACGTCAAGTTGTGCGCCGCTCATTGGAACATTTAATTCGAAATCCTGTGAGACACGTGGGTCGATTTCTCCGCATTCTCCGACAACTGTTCCTTTGACGACAATATTGGCCGCTCTTCCTGCTAACCAAGGGCCGGTTTCTATTGGTTCGAGTGTCCAGTCAGTGCAGCCAAGATCTCTCATGAGCGCTTGAATACGTCCACGTAAGGATGCAAAGCCACCTGAATTTTCTGCTACTAGGAAAGCAAATTTATCCCGATTTTGGTGATTTATTACAACACTTCCTAACTCGTAAACTCCTTGTGGAAGTTCATGATGGCGATTGGCCGCCAAAAGTCTCAACAGTCCAGGCAGTATGTTCTGTCTGAGAATTGTGTGTTCAATGGTGATTGGGTTTGTCATGCGAGTAATTTCCCCATCTGGTTTCCACCTCACGCTTTCAAACTGGTCCTTGTCATTAGAGAGAGTTAATGATTGGATTTGGATTAGACCAAGTCCCTGCAGTGCTTCTCTAATTCTACGTCGCAAATGGCCATCTTGGCGAGGTATCGCAGTTAGTGGTGCTTTCGGCACATCATATGCGAGGTCATCATAACCATGTCCGATAGCAACTTCTTCTACCAAATCGATTGGGTGAAGTATGTCAAATCTCCACCTTGGCATTGAAATTGAGAGATTTCCTTCAGAATCGCCGTTGTAAATTCCTCCCATCCTACAGATGGCGTTGTCTATTTCATCGTCGGTGAATGAGTTTCCAAGGATTCCTTCCACCAAATTTCTTTCAACTATGTGTTCAACAGGGGAGCCGTTTAAACTCCATTCTTTTCCTTCACATGTCGTGACTCTTACTGATTCTATTTTGCCACCCAAAACTGATAGTTGCAAGCAAACTAACATCAATGCTGATTCACATGCCCTGAAATCTAAGCCTGTGACATCGATGAATAGATCGCGAGTCTTTGTTGTGACTGTTGTATGGTCGCCGTTGATGATTGGTGGGAAAGACAATACTGCATCATTCGAATCGTAAATAATTGGCACTTTGTCCATACCTTCCAAAAGGTGAGCATAATCTATGCCTTTAGGATGTGATTTCAAGATATCATCAATTGTCATCTCTTTTTCCGTTGCGAGAGGGATGAATGACAGGTCCCTTGTCGCAGCCTCGACTCGGAATGGTGGAGAAATTGTTGACAGGTCATGTACACCAATCGATGCTCGCTTTCGTCCCCTACCTAGGGCAAAATGTAACTTTTCTTGATGGTCCATCAATCGCTTGATTATATCATCATCAATATCGACACCTCTGACAACTGCTCCAAGTATCACAGGCCTTATTTTTGCTAATTCGGGAGAAACTGTCATCGAAATAGTACCCGGGTTGACTGCAAGTCTTGGGTTTGCTGGAGAGTCATGTAAAAACGGCATCATACCATGAAATAGAGTTTCAGGCGAAAGTAAATCTGGCCTGTCAGGGAAGATTTCAATATCCAATTTTTCTTCATCGCAATGGTCTATGTCCGTACCCATGAGGGGAAGTCGGAATGCTAGATCATCGATATCGTGCTTCCTTCCTTTTGCTTCGACAAAGCTTCGAAGAAGTGATTGCTCGACACTAATCGTTGGCATATCATCACCTTGCGAACCAGTGTGGCAATGGCCTATCATAGCCAGCTAATCTAAGGCCACTAACAGCGGCTGTGTCTTGGTCAAATGCTCTTAGATTCCCTCTTGTCAGCGAATCGATCGAAGCTAAGCCTAGTCTGTTCAGATGAGCGGACAAGCCGGATGTGACTTGTGCAATCCATCCGGCAATATTCTCATCGGGTGCTGGGCAAATAGTGAAGGCGACGTTTGAGGCACAAAGAATTGCCAAATCTTCACTTGTTGCAGACCATGGGATCCACATTGATGCAATAGTACCGTCTTCTAGATTGGTTGCAGCAGACCTTCCTACCATCGGTAATGATGCAGCTGCACTTATTCCACTTCCATCGTTTAGGACGCTTACAGCGCAATCTGCATCGTGGTGTTGTGAGTCTGTGTGTAGTGATGCAGTTTGCCCCACTCCTCTTACTAGAATTACTTTCGAATTTGCAGGAGCAGTACACTTTAGTGCAACAAGTAGGCCATCTAAAGCTGCGCCATCTAGCCTTGGAAGTGAGTCTAAATCAATCGCAAATCCTGCAGCGGATTTAATCAAATCAGCAGCGCTTGCGATGTTATCAGAGTCGATTATTACTATGTCGCAATCTCTAGGGTTCTCCTTGACAAGACATGGGTGGAATAAGTCATCTTGAACTCCCTTGGGTACATAGGGTAGCAATGGGATTGGGAGGGCGAGTGAGTCTTCCTCCCCGAGCAAAACAACAGTATCGCATGTAGAATAACTGGGATTATGATTTGTTGTCATAGGAATAATTGAGATTCCAGAAAGGTCGTCTCTGCAATCTGACATAATTCCTTCACTGATAGTACCATCAGAAACTAGGCACACAGCATCTGCCGGAACTTGTAACTCTTCATCACCAAGTTCCTTGTTAATCTTCTTGAGTTCGTCTTTATCCAGTGTCCTCAAAAGGACTCCTGGAGGTGGGGTTGGGCAACGTCCATTGATGATAATTCGTCCCCCAGTCATACCAGCACCTGGGTCGCCGCCAACATCTCCGTGGACAACGATGTCACCTCCTGACATGCCACCTCCGGTTCGGATTCCTGTATCTCCTCTGATCACTAACAAGCCTCCGCTCATTCTTGCACCAGCATCATCTCCAGTCCCGTCAAGAACTGTTATTCGACCACTTTTTTGGCCAAAACCTGTACAATTACCCGCAGTTCTCTCACAAGTGATTTTGTTTCCATTGTTTCCGGCACCGAGGAAAGAACCTACATCGCCTTGGTGAGTGAATGACCCACCTTGTCCAAATGCTGCTGTGAACGATCCGAGATAACCAAGACTTCTCACCTTTGACCCAGCGGGTAAATTTGGACATAGCCCCATTTCTCCATCTTTTGGAACGGGGTCGCCATTTGTTGTCCACCCAATTCTAAGAACTATGTTTCTCTCAAGCGCTTTCTCGAGCTGAGCAGGTAATCTCGAGTTAATACTCATAGAACTCGCAACGACCTCTTCAATAGTTGCCATCAACCAGCCGGTGGTGTTCTCTTTGATGAACAGTTTGCCTGTAGGAGAGGGAAATTTCGCGAAGTAAGGTTCATGAGAGTTCCGCGAGGGCACCCCCCACAGGGAATGGCATGAATATCAAAGTTGCAATCAACGGATACGGTACAATTGGAAAGCGAGTTGCGGATGCAGTAGCTTGCCAAGATGACATGGAAATCATTGGGGTGACAAAAACTCGCCCAGCATTCGGTTGTGATTTAGCCGTAAGAAAAGGATATCCATTGTATTGTACCTTTGACGATGAAGAAAAAATTGCAGCATTCGCTAGTGCAGGATACGAATGTCATGGTGGTCTTTCCGATTTGCTCTCAGTAGCAGATATTGTCATCGACTGTTCACCTGGGAAACTTGGTGCAGAAAATAAGGCAAAGTATCAATCTGCAGGAATAAAATGGATTTTCCAAGGCGGCGAAAAACACGCAATGACAGGTATGTCCTACACCTCATGTGCTAACCATGCGGCAAACATGAATGTGGAAGGTACGAGAGTTGTTTCATGTAATACGACCGGTTTATCAAGAACACTTGTCCCTTTGTACGAGCATTGTGGTGAGTTATCGGTTGAGTGTACAATGATACGCAGAGCAGCAGATCCCGGAGATTCAAAGAAAGGACCTATCAACGCAATCAAACCTGTTCTGAAGGTACCTAGCCATCATGGTCCAGATGTAATGACAGTAAAACCTGAAATCAAGATTAACTCTCTAGCAGTGGCCGTTCCTACCACAATTATGCACGTACACTCAATCGTGGCTACTCTCCCGGAGGGTCATGGATTGACAACAGAAAGTGTACTTGAGATGTGGTCAAATTGCCCGCGTGTAGTAATTATGAACGGTGCCGAGACAGGAATCACAACAACTGCAGAAGTCATGGAATTCGCTCGTGACATGGGTAGAACATGGGGTGACCTGCACGA
>DAYA01000088.1:12025-13365 GCA_002506705.1 Euryarchaeota archaeon UBA550 | reverse complement strand
AACTTGGGTTATTGTTCCTGGAATTTCCTCTGCTAATGCTTCTAATTTCTCAACAAATTCACGGCCTCTATCACGAATGTTCTGTCTTAGTTCGGGTGTAATCTTGTCCAATACGGCAACCGCAGTCTCAAGAGCACGAGGGTTAGTTGTCATGGTATTTCCATAAATTCCTACAACATACAATTCCGCAGCTCTATCATTCAATCCAAGGACAGAAAGTGGATATTGGCCAGCATTCAGTGCCTTGGACCATGTCTCTAGGTCCGGTCCTTCAGCATCTTGGAATCCTTCATAGTCAACGACGGATAGCGTTCCTTGTCCTCTAATTCCTGCTTGGATTGAGTCCACAATTAACATAGAACCATGTTCATTTGTTAATCTCCTTGCCTCATCATAGAAATCTCTGTCAATGCATTGCCCAGGGTTTCCTTCTCCTTGAACAGGTTCAATCGACATTGATTCGATGAAGTATCCTTCTTCATCCGCCTTTGCGAAGGCGGCTTGCAAAGCTTCGACGTTGTTTGATGGAACCAGAATTAGGTTGTCTCTTTCTGAGAATGTTTTCAGGACCTTGTCGTACTTACCTTTGCATGAGTGCGAAATTTGTGCTGGGCGGTCGGTTCTGCCGTGGAAGGCGCGCTCAATCGCCAGTAGTTTCACAGGCTTTCCTTCATGACGTCCTCCAGGCCCAGTCATGTTCTTTGAATTGACATCACAAATCCTCATTGCAACAGTCATCGACTCAGAGCCAGAATTCATGCAGATAAACTTCGTAAATGGGCAATCTTCTCTAGAGTGTCCAAGTTCTCTCTTCAGTGCAGCTGCGAGTCTTGCGTGAGAAATGGAGGGTGTCATAACGTTCGCCATGACGTGATTTTTGCTCATTGCGTCAATGATATCCGCAGGACCATGTCCTCCACCTAGCATGCCATATCCTCCATTGTCGTGGACAACAGCGCCATGAGATGTAACGATCCATGGACCTCTTGCTGCTACTGCAACGTATGGATTGATAGTTGCTGGAGCATAGAAATTAACGAAGTCCTGTTGGAGGTGAGATACTAGGTGTGCCTCATCCATCATCAGATGTTCACTTGAGAACTCTTTTTGCCTGACTTCAGCCTCTTCTATTGCTTGGACGAGAGTGGGATCTCTTGATGCGAAATCTAGGATGATGTCATTAGACAATCCTACAGTATCAGCATTGCCACTGGATGCGCGCATTTGCTCTAGAATACCTATCAGGTCTGCCATGTTTGATAGCCAGTAAAGACGTATATTCAACATTGTCCTGAAATGGTGCAAATTTACCGGTTGGGAGGCGATTCAATCTTAATGCC
>DAYA01000088.1:8830-11599 GCA_002506705.1 Euryarchaeota archaeon UBA550 | reverse complement strand
ACCTGGAAAGGGATTGTTCCTTGGGTCATCGCTGCGATAATGCTTCTTGGCGCTACAGTGACAGTAATCATCAGTCTAGACATTCCTGATGTTCCTCCAATAGAGGATAGCCAATATGTCGACAACTTGGATGAAATCGATGATGAGCAGACGGTGAATCTTGGTCCCGGTTGGGAAGATGGAGGAGAAGCTGTCTTCGCTGTTGTTGAAGTTGTAATCCAAGAAGGGACCCTCGTCCACGGATACTGGGAATACGATTCAGATGGAGAAAATTGTTCAGATTATGTTGATGTTTTCGAAGACGTAACTCTTACCGTCGCCCCTGTCAGTGGCGGAGAGTCATTCGAAATCACTTGGAATGATGAGATGGGGCCTGAGGTATCGACATACAGTAGATCTTGCCCAGGTTATGACGATTGGTACATTGATGAAGGCGACGTTATTGAAATTTTCATCATTGGTGAGGATGGATACTATTCCATCCTTTCAGTTGGTGCAGAAGGTCTAGACCCCGGAGAGAGAACCGAAAGAGAAGACGCTCAGAGAATAGCTCTCGCTGTCATAATCGTAGCCTCTGCATTGCTAATGGTAACCACTCCTACCTCGCTTTCAGATGATATCAAGAACTTGAAACAACGATGGGGTAACTCTCCATTCGTCCATGGTACACCAGGGAATTTGGGTCCGGCAGACGGACCAGTTCGTGAAGTTGACGAAAACGATTGGGTGCTACCTCCGCCGGGTTATGAGACTTGGCCGGATAATCCGTACGCGCCAAATGGAGACGAAGTACTAATTGAAGAGCATCCAGATGTGGTTGGTACACCTACTCCTGCGACATTTACTCTTTACTCAATCAATGGTATGATTTTCGTTGGGACAGCGCTCTGGCTAGCTTCAGATTTGACAGCAAGACATAGTGATGATACTCAACAAGTAATTGGTTATTGGTTGAAAATAGGCATAGTTCTCTTTTCGATAATTTGGACATTTTTGGCCTTCAAAAAGTGGAAACTCATGCACAACATAATCGATACACCATCTAGTAGGGTTAGAAGCGTCGCCGCAGGTCCAGCAGAATTGGTCGGTCAGGTAAGACCAGGGCCTCAAGGTACCCTATCTGTGGATGTTGGTGGTAGTAGTTCTCGGAGAGTCGAAGGTGTTGTTAACTACAGATGGAAAGAAGAAGAACGGGTCTGTAGCAGAGACAGTGATGGAAAGGAGTCTTGCAAATGGGTCACTAGAAGAACCGATGCGGGTGGGCGTGAATTCATACTTCATGATGGCACTGGTGGAATCCTCGTAGACCCCAACTCTTGGGACAAGGTCAACATGGGAGATAAACTGTTCAAATGGGGTACAGGTAGCTGGCGCTGGACAGTCTGGGTTCTGGCAGCTGGAGACCCTGTATACTGCTTAGGAAGGGTAGAAACTAGAACCCATGATGAGCGAGAAGAAGGAATTGATACCTCGATTCCTAACTCATTACTGGTCGTTAGAGGCAACAAAGACATCGGAATGCAAGTTCACCTTCACAGAGGAACAGAGTTGTCTCTAATCGCTGGCTTGCGCTCAACTACAGAAGCGATTGTAATACCAATTCTAATGCTGGTATTCAGTGCGATTCCATTCATTTGGTAATCAGTCTTCGTCTTCGTCGACTACTTCGAAATCTGCATCGACCACTCCATCATCATCCGATGGTGCAGCGCCTGCCTCTTCTTGTTCTGCCATTTCAGCAGCAGCAGCCTCGTACAACTTAGCAGAGATTGCATGCATTCCCTCTTCAATTTCCTTGACTTTAGCTTGGACTGCAGCCTCGTCGATTTCATCGAGTTCCTTAGCAACGCCTTCTTCATTTTGAAGCAGGGCTTCCAATTCGTCAACCTTGGATAGAACTGGGTCCTTGTCTTCATCGCTGAGTTTCTCTCCAGCCTCTTCGATAGTTCTGCGAGTCTGGTAAACGATTTGGTCAGCCATGTTTCTCATTTCGACTTGAGCCTTTAGACGCTTGTCAGCCTCTGCGAATTCTTCAGCTTCAGCGATCTTTGCCTGGATTTCATCTTCAGTTAGAGAGGTGTCAGATTCAATCTTGATGGATTGCTCCTTACCTGTTCCCTTGTCCTTTGCGGACACGTTGACAATACCGTTAGCATCGATGTCGAATGTGACTTCGATTTGTGGTACGCCACGAGGAGCTGGTGGAATTCCCATCAAGTGGAATTGGCCTAGGCTTACGTTATCCTTTGCGAATTCTCTCTCACCTTGTAGAACGTGGATTTCTACAGCAGGTTGGTTGTCGCTTGCGGTTGAGAACACTTCCGAGCGGCGGCTAGGAATTGTTGTGTTTCTCTCAATCATCGTAGTGGTTACACCACCGAGGGTTTCGATACCAAGTGTTAGTGGAGTAACGTCAAGCAGAAGGATGTCAGAAACTCCTTCGTCACCTGCGATGATTCCTGCTTGTAGGGCAGCACCCATTGCAACCGCTTCGTCAGGATTGATTCCCTTGAACGGAGATTTACCTGTCTCCTTCTCGATAGCGGTTTGTACTGCTGGAACGCGGGTTGAACCACCGACTAGAATGACCTTGTCTACTTCACCCTTTGATAGGCCAGCATCCTTCATTGCTTGTCGTGTTGGCTTCATTGTCTTCTCAACAAGAGGAGCAATCAATTCCTCAAACTTAGCACGAGATACTGTAATGTCAAGGTGCTCCGGTTGTCCATCCTTCATTGTGATGAATGGGAGATTTACCTGTGATTGTCC
>DAYA01000088.1:0-8414 GCA_002506705.1 Euryarchaeota archaeon UBA550 | reverse complement strand
GTCTTCTTGTATTCAGCAACCAAGTAGTCGATTAGAACTTCATCAAAGTCGTCGCCACCGAGTTTGTTGTTACCTGCAGTAGCCTTTACTTCGATCTGTGGCTGTCCGTCAACCTCGTAAATTTCGAGAACGGATACGTCGAATGTACCTCCTCCAAGGTCGTATACGAGGATTGTCTGGTCGTCTTCCTTGTCAACACCGTATGCTAGAGCAGCTGCGGTTGGCTCGTTGATAATTCTAAGGACTTCCAAACCAGCGATTCTTCCAGCATCCTTAGTTGCCTTTCTTTGAGCGTCTGTAAAGTAAGCAGGACATGTGATTACAGCCTGTTTAACTGTTGTACCTAGGTAAGCTTCAGCATCTGCCTTCAACTTCTGTAGAATGAATGCTGAAACCTCTTGTGGAGTATATTCAGAATCGTCGACCTTCGTCTTCCAGTCTGTTCCCATGTGTCTCTTGACAGAAATCATGGTTCTCTCGTGGTTGGTAACCGCTTGTCGCTTTGCGGTTACTCCTACCATGCGCTCTCCGCCATCTTTGGCGAATGCTACAACAGACGGGGTTGTTCTTGCGCCTTCTGCGTTTGCAATAACTACGGCTTCACCGTTTTCGATTGTTGCAACACAAGAGTTGGTTGTTCCTAGGTCTATTCCAATTACATTTTTCTTAGCCATATTTTCACTTCCGTTAACTTCCGAATTCAAAATATCGGGATTCCTCCATCGTCTTCGTCATCATCGTCGTCTGCAAGGTCTACGCTTACATCCGATGAGACTGGAGCATGATCGTCTTCAACACCATCATCGATGTCTTCAGACTTAGATTCCAAGGCTGAGCCTTGTGGTGTTAACTTTAGCGTGATGTCGAGAATCCCGTTGTTGATTGACCAATCAACTACGTCATCACACTGGTGTGGTAACTCGATTTGAGCTAGTGGTGGCTCTGAGGGGTCAGAGAGTACCTGTAGCAGTTCTCCACCGCTAGAGAGAGCGACTTCAATCTCATCAAAGTCGGTCCTGGTAGAGAAATCTACGGTGATTGACATATTCCATCCAGAAAGGTAGATGTTCTCGGAAGGCAGCCTGAGAATTTCGTTGTCTGGTTCTTCTTCCTCGATATCGACCTCAACCGGTGCCGCGTCTACCTTGACATCTACACCTAGGTTGGACAGCATCTCATCTAGTGGTTTTCCAGATTGGAATAGTTTGGTAATGTCTGAGATGTCGAAATTGAAGTTAACATCTCCTTTCGCCAATCTTTCTGGGTCGATTCCCATCGCTTCAAACTTGGATTGGAACTGCTTCATCATGGCCTTTAGTTGGTTGATATCAACGCTCATGCCCATCTTTTGGAACATTTCAGCCATTTGCTCAAGCATCTTTTCTTCCCAGTCTTCAGCCATGATTTTTCACCACTACTTAACCATCGGTTGTATAGTCGGAGCAGTAGCCCATATATGAACTCCACGCTTACTAATTCTCAACAGTTTAAGACGAGGTGTCGAGTGGGCGGGTCGATGGCGGAAGAGACCATTCTCGAATCTACAGAGAGAACCAGTGGTCGCGAAGCCTTGCGCAAGAACGTACAGGCCGCCATCGCATTGGCTGGCGCAGTCCGCTCAACATTGGGTCCAAAGGGCCTAGACAAGTTGCTTGTGGATGACACTGGAGAAACTCTGGTCACAAACGATGGTGTTACAGTTCTTGAGACTGCAAAAGTCGAACACCCGGTTGCAAAGATGATTATCAGTGCTTCATCAACTCAGGACCGGGTTGCTAGAGATGGTACGACAACCACCGTGGTTATCTGTGCTGAAATGCTGAGAAATGCTTGGCAGTTGGTTAGGCAAGGAGTTCATCCTTCCATAATCGCAAGAGGCTTTGCTCAGGCCGAAGCTTTCGCTTTGTCATCTCTAGACGAGTTATCTATCGATGCAACACCACAGCAAATAGAGTCTGCAATCGAGACTTCGCTTGCTGGTAAGTTGGACAAGGGCATGGAAAAGCGTCTTGCAAGTCTGTCGCTTGAGGCAGGGCAGGTTATTCTCACAGATGGAAGAGCGGATCCAACTCGTGTCAAAATCATCAAGCAGACCGGCGGAACGATGCAGGATTCCACCTTGATTACAGGACTAGCACTTGCAAAAAGCCGCATTCATCCAGAGATGAAAGAACGTGGTGGACCGGGTTCAATTTTGATTCTTGACGGCGGACTTGAGAGGAAGAAACCTCAATTCGAGGCAAAATTGAACATCACTTCAGCGGGGATGCTGGATGCATTCCGCGCTGCTGAATCAAAGGCACTTCTAGCCCAAGTTGAGAATTTGGTAAACATAGGATGTGACCTTCTTGTCTGTAAAGAAGGCGTGGATGATGAAGCAAGGCAAGCACTCTCCAAGCACGGAATTCTAACTTACCGCCGTGTCGAGAAGCGGGACTTAGACCTACTATCTCGTGCATGTGGTGCAAACCTTGTGCCGGATGCAGGAAGGGCGACCAAGGCGGATTTAGGAGCATTCATCAAGACCAGAGAAGAGTTACGCGGTGGAGTAAATCACTGGATCCTTGACGCAGAAGACAGCGGTGCAACTCTAATTGCTAGAGGAAGCACTCAAAGCGTACTCGATGAGGTAGAGCGATGCTTCGCAGACGGCCTCGGAGTCGCCTGCCAACTATTGGAAGAGCCAGTATTGCTACCAGGTGCTGGTGCAACACAGGTTGCTCTAGGGCGACGCTTGCGAAGATTTGCAGAATCCGTACCCGGCCGTGAACAATTAGCGATTGAGGCTTGGGCAGATGCCTTAGAATCTATTCCAAGAGCGCTTGCGGCAAATGCAGGCTATGACGGCATTGACTCATTATTGAAACTAACAGCAGCTCACAGCGAATCTGGAGATTACATGGGCCTTGATTTGAATGATGGTAAGGCAAAGGATACAATTTCAAGAGGAGTCCTAGAGCCGATGAGTATCACCAGGCAAGCGATTTCAGGAGCCACTGAAGCAGCAATCAGCATCTTGAGAATCGATGATGTTTTATGGGCCCAAATGGATGCTCAAGTCCCCGATGATGTCCAAGAGCGAATCCAAGGATTCGGTGCGGAGTGACCTGCTGGGCTTTCTTTTCTGGAAACATCTGATTCTTTTCCACACCTTTAGGTTCAAGTAGCGACTCTTGTGTAGGTCGTTTATGGGCGAGTCCGGGAATAGACGAATTCTGATTACCGGGGCCCTCGGTCAAATCGGGATGGAGTTACTGGATGCCTTACAAACCAAGTTTGGCTCACAAAGTGTAATCGCATCAGATATTAGAAATCCACAAGATGTAGATGATTCAAATTTCAGATATGAGAGGCTTGATGTACTTGATTCAGAGCAAATGGAGAACATCATTCGAGATAATGATATCAACGAAGTTTACCATTTAGCCGCCCTACTCTCGGCAACCGGAGAAAAAAACCCACAACTTTGCTGGAAAATCAACATGGATGGGCTGATGAATGTCCTTGAATTAGCTAGAAAATACAAATTCAGAATTTTCGCTCCTTCATCAATCGCAGTTTTCGGCGCTGACGTAGGCAAGATTGCAAAACAAGAATCACCACTAAATCCTGCTACGATGTACGGGATCACCAAAGTTGCTGGAGAATTGATGGCAGACTACTACCATTCAGCCCACGGCGTCGACATCAGAGGTCTTCGCTATCCTGGATTGATCTCATGGAAAGTTATGCCAGGTGGCGGCACAACAGATTACGCTGTTGAAATCTTCCACAAAGCGGTGGCTTCCGAAGCCTACACCTGCTTTGTAAGAGAGGATACAAAGTTGCCAATGATGTACATGGATGATGCAATTAAAGCAACCTTGCAACTGATGGATGCTCCTAGCGACAAACTGTCGGTTAGAGGTGGATACAATCTACCGAGTCTTACTTTCACTGCAAAGGAATTGTATGACAAAATCCGAGAAAAGATTCCGGATTTCAAATGTGAGTTTGTACCCGACCATCGCCAAGAGTACGCTGATTCATGGCCGGACGAAACCGACGGAACCCTCTCGAAGGATGAATGGGACTTTTCCCTAGATTTCGACTTGGATTCGATGTGCGACGTGATGATTAAGTCTCTAAGCCAGTAGATTCTGTAATCTCAATCGCGACCCAATGTTGAAAGGGGAGGCGCGACGGCCTCAAAGCCCGTTGAAGGGCATGAAGTATGTCGTAGTCTCCGGTGGTGTCCTTAGTGGACTTGGAAAAGGAGTGACTGCTTCAAGCATCGGAGTTCTTCTCAAAAGCGCAGGACTAAGAGTCACTGCGGTCAAAATCGACCCTTACCTAAACAGCGATGCTGGAACAATGTCTCCCTTCGAACACGGGGAAGTTTTCGTTCTCGACGATGGTGGCGAGGCTGATTTGGACTTAGGGAACTACGAAAGGTTCTGCGACCTCAACCTCTATCGAGACAACAATATCACAACAGGTAAGATCTACTCCAAAGTAATCGAAGCAGAGAGAAGGGGTGACTACCTCGGCAAGACCGTACAGGTAATTCCACACATTACCGATTCAGTTCAAGACTGGATTGAGGAGATTTCATCAGTATCAGCAGACGGTAGTGGCGAGAAACCAGAAGCATGTGTAATCGAATTAGGTGGCACTGTAGGAGATATCGAATCTTCTCCATTCATTGAGGCACTTAGGCAATTCCAATTCAGAGTTGGAAGAGAAAACATCTGCTTTGTTCACGTTTCACTTGTACCGGTGATGGG
The DNA here is from genome assembly GCA_002506705.1 of Euryarchaeota archaeon UBA550. Classification (GTDB taxonomy): domain Archaea; phylum Thermoplasmatota; class Poseidoniia; order Poseidoniales; family Poseidoniaceae; genus MGIIa-K1. Next base: position 3,648 of record DAYA01000088.1, on the reverse strand, counting down.
GCCAGTTGGCGAACAGAAAACCAAGCCAACCCAACACACAGTCAAGGAGTTGCGAGGTCTAGGAATCAATCCAGATGTACTGGTTTGCAGAGCAGAAACCCCACTTACTCAAGATGTCAGAGAAAAATTGGCAGCCTTCTGCCACGTATCTCCAAACGCTGTAATGAGTGCCCACGATGTATCAAACATCTACCGTGTGCCGCTACTATTGCGTGACCAGGGTATCTGTGATGCACTAGGCATTGATTGCAATGCCACAGATTTGATGTCAAGGTGGGAAGCGATGGCTGACCATGTCGACAATTTGGGTGACGACATACACATTGCAATGGTTGGAAAGTACACTGGACTTACCGATTCTTATCTATCGGTAATCAAGAGTCTTCAACACGCATCTTATGCAGTGAATCGCACTCTTGTAATCGACTGGATCGAAGCGAGTAATCTCGAAGATGCATCCCATTCAGATTGGGATGTCCTGAGGGCAGCTGATGGAATTCTGGTTCCAGGTGGATTCGGTGATAGAGGAATCGAAGGTAAAATCCTAGCAGCAAATTATGCTAGAACCAACAAGGTTCCATACCTCGGAATATGTCTCGGTCTGCAGATTGCAACGATTGAGTTCTGTAGAAACGTACTAGGGATGGAGGGAGCAAATTCAACAGAATTCGATGAAAACACTCCACATCCAGCTGTGGTTTTCATGCCTGAAATTTCCAAAACTCACCTTGGAGGAACCATGAGGCTAGGTAGCCGTCCAACGATTTTCCAAGTTGATGATTGTATGACTCGCCGCCTATACGGTGGTGCAGCACAAGTCGATGAGCGCCATCGCCATCGCTACGAAGTTAATCCAGATTTGATTGAGAGAATCGAAGCAGAAGGCCTCGTTTACGTTGGTAAGGATGAGACAGGCCAGCGCTGCGAAATCTTCGAGTTAGAGGGCCACCCATACTATGTCGGTGTCCAATACCATCCAGAATTCAAGAGCAGGCCTGAGAAACCTAGTCCTCCATTCCTAGGATTACTAAAGGCAGCAAGCGGACATACAATATGAATCGATTTCGATTACAGGTAGTAATCACTTCAATTGTTTAACGATATGCTCAATAATGTGTGAGAACATATCCCCGTGCATGAGGGACCTTCGCTTCTCACTAGGCCTGTTTTTGATTGTTCTTTCGATTCCCTTCTTCTCCTTCTCTGGTGATCTACGTTTAGAGTGCATCATAAATGATGGTAGCAATTGCAATTTGTACAAGAATATACAGCTAAGTTCCTTGGGAATTATGACAACTGGTATGTTATTAGCAATCCTTTCTAGACCAGGTGGAACTGGATTTGAAAATCTAGACACATTCGATGAACAAAATCTCTTTGATTCAATTGCCTCCGAATTTGATGATATCCCAGACCAAAACGCAATTGGTGTTGTTGAACAAGGCTGGGAATGGATAGAACATCCAAAGGGTTCAGGAACATGGTTCACTCGTCCCGAATCGGGTGGTGTTTGGTCAAAACACGACGGCTGAAAAAATTCTGAGACTACATAATGTACAGTAATTTACAAACCTTCTTTCGTTGATTTCAATCAAGGTAGGACCATGCCTTCCTTGAAGAACGGTTTTTAGAGACTTATCGAGATCTCACTCTATGTTCATGGAATTATACACTTTGCAGAGCTTGGTTTTGCCATCTATGAAGAGGCATATATTACAGCCTCAATTGCTGGGTTCGGTGCTCTAACTATGATCCTTGGTACTCTATTCCTTGGTAGAACTCACCACCACTAGTTCGTTTGAATGGGTAGCGTTGTATATGGCCCATAGAAAGCCAATTTACTCACCAAAACTGAGCACATGGGGTCTATATGCTACCCATTGAATTGACCAGTTTCAATTAAATCAATCATCAGCAAGTGCCGCCATGTTTGCAATGAACCATGAAGATGCTGCAGCTAACTGTAACCAGTCTCCAGTTGACAATTGCAACCCATCACCGCTGGCGTAACCGTATACAAAGACGCTTACTATCCAACAAAAACTAGCCAAAGTCTGTCCTAACCAATCTATTCTCAAGAACTTAGAGCGGGCAATATTTGCTTTCGTTTCTAACAAAACTTCACCATTTGAACTAGATCTTGATTTTTCGTTCAACATGTCAGACACTCCTGTCCACAGCATGATAAATCGTCCAAATACATACCCCATGATCTGTATGCTGCCACAAAATCCTCAGTGTCTATACCTAGAGAAGAGGCAATAGCCTGCGCAACAATACCAAATCGTTGACGATACTTGAAGATAAAACAGAAAATATGTCCATCGTGTCTAACTGAAGGTCCACATAGAAACATACCAGGGACGATTGTTGATTCATCATTCTCAGTAAGTGAAGGAAAACCATCCTCTCTCTCTTCAAACAAATGGGCTACAAATTTGTGACCTCCGTTGAAACCATTAGCCAGAATTGGTTTTGTTTTTGAATAGAAATCTTGGCCGTTTTCAGTAGTTAGGCAGTATATTCCATCATTGTAAGCAACTGACTTAACTGCCGTTTCAGAATATAACTCAACATTATCTTCGAACTTTTCGTTACGCATTCGCTCAAACGAATATGTTGAAAGCGCTACACTGGGGTCCGAACTTTCTTCTCCCCACGGGCAATTCATATCGAAGACACGTGCATTAATTCCATTATTGGCTAAGTGATAGGCTGCATCAATACCACTTTCATAACCTCCGATGATGAGGAAATCATCGCCATCTAATTCTTGATAACTTCCGATATTTGAGGTGTGTAGGCACAATTCGCTTCCTTGAAATCCACCCAGTGATGGATATTGGTATTCCCCTCCAGCCCAAATCACATTTTCAGCAAAAATATTGCCTCCTTCAATTTCTAGATTGAAAAACTCACCATGCTTCTCGATACTGAGAACGTTGGTTTTCTCTCTTATTGGCAGTTCAAAATATTCACAAAGGGATTGAAGGTGGTCAGCAAAATCTTGACCTGTAGGGTGTTCTATTCGCATTGTAAAAGCAGGCGAAATTCCAACACCAATAGAATTGAGATCCAACATACCAATTGAATTACTTGGAAATGAAGGAGTGATGAAACGTGTTTCTGCTGGCCATGACTGGAATGAGGAACCTACTGTTTCTCTTTCAACAATGAGATAATTCTCGACACCACTGTGCTGTAAGGCAATTGCTACGCCAATACCTGCCGCACCAGCACCCACGACTACGACATCATAGTGTTCGGAATTTTCAACAACCTCTGCATCGCGAATGATTGTCATGTGCTTCCGAGATTTAATAACAATTTAAAGAAACCTAATAAATACTAAAAATGAAATTATTAATAAAATATCATCAAAGATAAATCTGTAAACAAGGGTGACCCGCTTAGGCGCGAAGGAACACTCCACTACCCTATGCAATGTCCATATTCGTGTGGGCTTTGAGTGAGCCATTCTAGACGCTAGCGTTGTTATCGAATGTTATTCTAAACAGTTAATTTCCAGAAAAATGTAAGCGCTTCATCAGTTCCACCTTTAGAAGAAGTGAGCATTTCTCCATCTTTCCAATATTCGTATATATTCTCTCCAATGTGACATTGGAAGAAAGAATTACTTGTCGCACT
>DAYA01000021.1:13323-17265 GCA_002506705.1 Euryarchaeota archaeon UBA550 | reverse complement strand
AGTATCTGTACCGTTCGATTGAAAGGTATCGACAGATGTTGCCGTTACATGGCCGGGGTTTATTGTCCAAATTGCGAGGCCGGTGTTGAACCTGCTGCGAAGTTCTGCCTATCCTGTGGTAACGACCTAACAGTTCGTGGGCCAATAACGGCTACAGGTCACGATTTGAACCAACTGAAGGACGTCATCAGAACACGTGATGACCTATCAATGGCAGAGAAATTCGACATGATTGCTAAGGTCGAGGAAGGAGCAAATCCAATTTTGCTAGGAATCGCTGCACCAGCAGACGGTGATGAAGTAGACATTGGTGAAGCATTCGCAGCAGGAGAATCAGAAACTGTTGTTGAGAGTGCTTTCACAAATTATCAATTTGGAGAATCCGCTGCTGCATCCGCTGCGGTTAGGGCTACTGTACGTGGAACTGATGGATGGGTACTGGTTCAGAAAGGAGAACTTGACCTATCGGATGGTCTATTCAGAGACGCAATGAATCTTGGAATGGAAGCGAGTACTCACATTCACGACGTATCTAGCGGTGAACACGAAGGTATCGACCCGGAAGCTATGCGTTCAATTCCGGTATTAAAACCACCAAAGCGCTCTTTCTGCCCGAAGTGTGGTTCAGACATTCATGCTAACACAATGCTTCAGTGGAGAAAGTGGAGAGACTCCTCTGGAGACGTGGTGTCAATGCAACTTGAAGCGAGTATGGAAACCGCACTAATCCAAGTCGCATCACATTACCTAACTGTAATTGAAAACATCAGGAAAGATGCAAACTCTGTTGATGAAGATGCTCTTCGAAAGAAACTTGAGAAGGAAATTAGGAAGGAATTAGAAGCCGAATTTGAAGGAAGAAGCGTTGCAGCGAAGCCTAAATCTGAATCAAAGGCAGAAAAGAAAGCACCCGCTAAAGCCTCAACTCCTAAGAAGAAATCGAACGCTACAACTCCAAAGAAAAAGGCTGGCGGCCTATTCGGAGCCAAGAAAGTCAAGAAGACATTCGAAGGAGACCCAGGAGACAAGGCAGACTGGTTTTTGGCTGAAGCACTCGATACGATTTACGACCCACACGGAACTGGTAAAGTACTGAAACCTAAGACTATTCTAGCAAGGTCTAGCGATGGTAACGTGAGAGTTCAAGACGTTGTCAGGGTCTATGATGCTGAAGGAAAGGACGGAATAAGTGACCTAGCCTGGACTAGTCCGCTGACTGAGTACATCATTGAAGCATATGATGCGTGCTGATCAGTAATTTACTGTAAGTCTCATCGGTACAAGGTCGACTTCTCGGTTCGCCTTGATTGCAGCTACTTCCATTACTGCCCCAGACATTGTTGTTACAAATGGAATGTTCATCTCCACTGCTAATCTGCGCATCATATTTCCATCTCTTACTGCACCTCCAGAGATTGTTGGTACGTTAACAATGAAAGAAACCTGTCCTTTTCTCATTAAATCCAAAGCATCTGGATGCTGTCTGTCATTTATTCTATAGACAGTTTGAACATCGATTCCATTTGCTCTAATTACATCTGCAGTACCAGGTGTTGCATAGATTGCGAAGCCCATAGATTCCAATTCTCTAGCCACAGGGACTAGTGCATCCTTGTCTTCGTCTCTAACCGTTAGGTATGCACCACCTTCCTTAGCTACAGGAATTTCTGTTGCCAACCTAGCCTTGAGGTATGCCACATCGGCCCTTAGGTCCGAACCGTATACTTCTCCAGTGGATTTCATTTCTGGACCTGGAGCCGGATCTAGTCCTTGCAGTTTGATGAATGGGAATACTGGTGCTTTTACAGCGACGTGACCAGATGTTGCCTTTGGAATCTCTTGGTCGCTTAGATTGATTCCAAGAGTAACCCTTGCCGCTATTCTTGCCATAGGGACTCCGGTTGCTTTAGCGACGAAAGGCACCGTACGGCTACTTCTAGGATTAACTTCGAGGCAATATAGGTCATCACCTTGTATTGCAAATTGAATATTGAAACAGCCACGTATCTTTAGACCGATTCCAATCTTTCTCGTTTGTTCTCTAACCCTCTCAAGCATCTCTTCAGGGATATTTTGAGTTGGTATGAAACATGTAGAATCACCCGAGTGGATACCCGCCTCTTCGAGGTGTTCCATCACAGCACCAATCAAAACTTCATTGCCATCAGATGCAGCATCTACGTCTAATTCGATTGCGTGGCCTAGGTATTCATCTACCAGTAGAGGTTTGTCGGGAGCGAGGTAGGCTTCTGAAAGGTACGCCTCTAATTGCTTTTCATTGGCAAGTATCTCCATTCCACGACCACCGAGAACGTATGATGGACGGATTAGAACAGGGAATCCTATCTTCTCAACTGCATTCCTAACGTCATCAGCACTTGTTCCTGTAGCACCTCTCGGCATTCTTATACCATTTCTCTCTGCAAATGCTTCGAATCTCTCTCTATCACTGGCCTCATCAATTGCATCGCACGTGGTTCCAAGGATATCCAAGTCCATTTTCAAAACCGGTAATCTCTTTTCGAGGGGCAGAGCAAGGTTGATTGCAGTCTGACCTCCAAATTGAAGTAGGATTCCATGTGCCTTTTCACGAAGTAGAACCTCTGTGACATATTCAAGCGTCAAGGGTTCGAAGTATAGTCGGTCAGATGTATCGAAATCAGTGGACACTGTCTCTGGATTGTTATTCATTAGAACTGCATCCATTCCTGCTTCACGTATTGCCTTTACCGCGTGGACACAGCCGTAATCGAATTCGATTCCTTGACCAATCCTAATTGGGCCAGAACCAATTACCACCTGCCTACTCTTAGTTCTATTTTCCAAGTTCGGAAGCACATCTATTCTGTTATCACCATGTGGCTCATAAGTCGAATAATAATACGGAGTTTTCGCGGCAAACTCTGCAGCACAGGAGTCTACCATTCGGAAGATTGGGTGAACAACGTGCCTGTGCCTAGCACTCATCACCGCTTGCTCATTCCTGCTAGCAGAAATCTCCTTCAGACCGGTTGCAGGGAATCCTGATAGGGCATCTGCGATGTGACCGTCGGAGAATCCATGGCTCTTCCATTTCCTAAATTCAGGAGCTGTAATATCATTAGGTGAACATCCTCTTGCGACTATTTCATTCTCGATATTCGCTATTCTTTGGAAACCATACAGGAACCAACGGGTAATTCTAGTAATCTCGTGGACACGCTCAATTGTCCAACCTCGCCTAAACGCTTCAATCACTGCGCCCATTCTTCTATCGGTTGCAATTCTTAACCAATCGATTAGGACATTATCAGGTAACTGCTCCAATGCTCTATCTGCCATTCCTTCTCCTTCAGATTCATCGGCTCTAGTTAGAGGGCGAGGATGAGGAGCACCTTGTTCTAGGGAAGCCCAAGCCTTGAGGAAAGCTTCTTCGAAGCAGCGTCCGATCGCCATCACTTCGCCAGTAGATTTCATTGAAGTTCCGAGAGTTCTATCCGCAGTTCTGAATTTATCGAATGGCCATCTTGGAATCTTTACAACGCAGTAGTCCAAAGTTGGCTCGAAAGCTGCTGTCGTACCCTCTCCTGTAATTGGGTTCGGCAACTCGTCCAAAGTATAACCTACAGCGATTTTTGCAGCCATTCTTGCAATCGGATAACCAGTTGCCTTAGATGCAAGAGCGGAGGAACGTGAAACCCTAGGGTTAACTTCGATTACACGAACTTCGCCTGTGGATTGATTCACTGCGAATTGTACGTTACATCCACCCTTGATATTCAGTTCACGGATCAATGATAGTGACATGTCCCTTAGCTGCATATGGTCTCTGTCTGAAAGAGATTGAACCGGTGCAACAACTGTTGATTCACCGGTGTGAACACCCATTGGGTCTATGTTTTCCATAGTACAGACAATAGTTGCATTGTCTGCTGTATCCCTCATAACTTCATACTCATATTC
>DAYA01000021.1:0-12916 GCA_002506705.1 Euryarchaeota archaeon UBA550 | reverse complement strand
GCGATTTCGACTAATTCTCCAGTATTCCAGGCAGTACCACCGCCAAGACCACCAAGTGTGAAAGCAGGCCGAATTAGAATCGGCCATGAACCAATTTCATCCGCTGCTGCAAGCACTTCATCCATTGAATTACAAGCGATCGCTTCTGAAATTGGTAGGTCGATTCCAAGACAAACCTGATTGAATAAATCTCTATCTTCAGCTTTGTCGATTGCATCCAGATCTGAACCGATTAATTCTACTCCGAGTTCATCAAGAACACCGGCATGTGCTAACTCGCTCGCTATGTTTAGCGCTGTTTGACCGCCCATTCCAGCTAGGAGTGCATCTGGCCTCTCAATCTCTAGGATTCTGCGAATTGTATCTGGGAGTAAAGGCTCAATGTACACTTTATCCGCCATCTCAGGGTCGTTCTGAATCGTTGCTGGATTCGAATTCACCAAGATGACTTTGTAGCCATCTTCTCTCAAAGCCTGAACAGCTTGTGAACCTGAGAAATCGAATTCAGCAGCCTGACCGATTTTAATCGGTCCTGAACCAAGAACTAGAATTGTTTCCAAATCTTGTCTTCGTGGCATCAATTAGCACCTCCATAATGTGCGTCAACCATTTCACGGAATCGTGCAAACAACGGATATGCATCATGCGGACCGGGTGCGGCTTCTGGGTGGAACTGAACCGTGAATACAGACTTACCAACGATATCCAATCCTTCTACGGTTCTATCGTTTGCATTTACAAATCGAACCTTTGCTTTCTCTCCATGCAAATTTTCTCCCTTCGGAGAACATGCTCCCGAAGGATGTGCTGCTAGCATTCCAGCATCAGGGTCAGCAACTGCGAAGCCGTGATTCTGGCTTGTAATCCAAACTCTACCACTAACCAAATCGACACATGGCTGGTTTGCACCTCTATGTCCATATCGCATCTTGTAGGTTTGTAGGCCACTCGCTAGTCCTAGCAATTGATGGCCAAGGCAAATTCCCATAACCGGCATATTCGCTTTTACAGCCTCTGCAAGTGTATTCCTTGCCATAGTTGCTTTACCAGGGTGAGCAGGGTCTCCTGGTCCATTTGAACAGAATAATGCCACAATTCCATATGATTTAGCCTCAGCAAATGTCGTATTTGGTGGGCACCATACTACCTCGAAATTACAACATAGACTTCTCAAAATATTGTATTTTATTCCACAATCGATTGCTGCGATTCTCGGAAGAGGATTTCCTAGGTCGTCGGTCGCACCCTCATTAACAATAACTGGCTGGTCGATTGATACTAGATCTACTAAGTCTTCTAATTCGGGAGATGTAAGTTGCTCAAGGTGTTGTTTCAGTTGGTCTTCATCCTCTATTGGACCAAAGACGCACAATACGCAACCGTATTCCCTTACTCTCCTAGTAATCGCCCTAGTATCGATTTCTTCAATTCCTGGAACGTTATGGAAGGCAAGGAACTCGCTAATGCTTGCAATTGAATCACGATGGTCTGGGTCTTTCATTGCATGTCTGACAACTACACCCCTAGGCCAAACCCCTGCTGACTCGGAAGTTCCATGATGAATTCCATAATTTCCGATTAATGGGTAAGTGAATGTTAGAACTTGACCTGCGAAAGAAGGGTCTGTCAATGATTCTTGATATCCGGTCATTCCGGTTGTGAAAACTAACTCTCCTTCACCCCAAACTTTTGCTCCGAATAATTTGCCTGTAAACCGGCTACCGTCGGCCAAGAGTAGAACTCCATCCTCTGATGCACTAGGAGGTATTTGTCCGCCGTTTTTGATACCGTCAGTAGCATCTACGAGGTTGATACGATCCCCTGAGGAGGTATCTCCTTTCTGAGACCACTTCCCCGACATCAAATTTGCTGATTGTATAGGGGGTATAATCATTGGCAAGGGCAATTTCGGATATGGTGCTTGAAGTAAACACCTTAATTTACCAATAAATTCGGTTTCAATGATTTAAGTAAGGAGCCACTGATATTCATTCAATCTTCATTGATTTCATGAACAACCTTGCCTTTGTTAGTTCCCTCGATTACAAGCCGGGCATCATTGAACTTCCTCTCGCTTGCAGATTCACCAAACCAAGCGTCCATGAACAGTGCTAGAGCTGCGACCTCGGAATGTGGTTGATTTCCAACTGCAACGTTATGTTGGCACAATTTGTAAACGTCACCAGGAACTTTAGCACCTCCTACGATAATTAGCAGAGGTTTGTCTCTACGGATCTTAGGAATCGCTTTCCTAAATGGCTCCCCGTACATCGTTAGATGGACTGCTACACCACCGGATTCTACGTGACGCCTAAGATGACCAAGTCCACTAACATGACCGGTTTCGAGGTTACCACCGAATCTAGAATCTACTGATTTCAGATTTTCAAACATCTCCTTGTCTTCATCACCTGCAAGAAGAAAACCATCTGCACCCATTGCTCTAGCGACAAGTGCAAGGTGAGTCGTAATCCTTGGATCACGACCCTTACGATAACCCAGACGAAGTACGTCAAGTTTCTCGCTCATATTCAATCCGATGAGATTCAGCGTTTCAAGCCTCGGGGTCTGTTACAACGCCCAAATCCGATTGAAGTTCTTCTCCTTCACCCGAATAATCAATTCCAGGGTTCTTTTCCATGAACTCTTTCACCCAAACAAGCAAGCATGCATCGATTAACAACTTTGCAGCTAACAATACCGTAGTACACAGAACCATCAGTCTGACAGTTTTCCAGATTGCGTCACCAGTTTCGATGTCTCCCATCAATCCCATGATTGCGGGTTCAAAGGTGTAAAGCACTGCAAGAACGAACATGGTTCCACTCACCAAACCAGGGAACAGTTGTCCAAGTTCCCTGCTGTAATCAGACAATAGTGAACCGGAGAAAATCAGCACCGGTGCTAGAATTGTTACAGTCATGAATTCAGGTCCAAAAAAGATTGATTCGAATTCAGTCTCATCGCTGACTTGGAGCACGGTAAGCCACCAGAAGACTGCATATCCTGCTAGAATGCCACCAACGGTTTTTGCTTTCTTGTGAATCATACTCGGTATAGCGCCTATGGAAGGCGGATTTAGCCTTGTAAATATCCTATCAGCAAGCAACAATTTGTCCTCACTAGGCATGATTATGTCTTCTGAAACTTGACCATCTTCGTGATTCTCGATAGTCCCCCCTTCTTCAGACATGGGTACACCTGCGGCCCCGCATCTCATAAAACCTGCCGCAGGCAGGGGTGTTAACATGGCAGTCTATGAGGGGGGTGGCAATCGCCGACCTCTAGTGATGGGAATCATTAACGCCACACCTGATTCCTTCCATGAATCATCTAGAGAGGGAGGGGTGGAAAGAGCCCTTGAGATGATTGAAAACGGTGCTGATTGGATTGATGTTGGTGGAGAGTCAACTCGACCCGGCGCAACACCCATATCTATAGAAGAAGAAATAGCCAGAGTAATACCAATAATTTCAGAACTTTCGAAGATAACAAACGTCTCAATTGATACTAGAAATGTCGAGGTTGCTCGCAAAGCCTTGGAAGCTGGAGCTAAGATGATCAACGATGTGAGCGGATTGCGAGATAGTGCGATGATAGATTTGGTAATTGAATCCGAATGCGAGGTTTGCATAATGCACATGCTTGGAGAACCAGGAAATATGCAAGACAATCCAACCTACGACGATGTTGCATCTGAAGTCAATGGATACCTGCTATCCAAAGCAAGAGAATTGGTTGAACGTGGCCACTCTATGGATAAGATACATCTTGACCCAGGAATCGGTTTTGGAAAGACACTGGAACACAATATTTCCCTCCTAAAGTCCAGTCTTGAACTACGACCATATTCGATTCTCTGGGGTGTTTCTAGAAAATCCATGATAGGGCAAATTTGCGACCAACCGAAAACCGAAAACCGATTGGCAGGAAGTCTTGCAGTCGCTGCAAAAGCATTCGACAATGGAATTGATATCATAAGAGTTCATGACGTTCGGGAGCATGTAGACCTGTTTTCAGTACTCGAAAGACTGGAGGAGTAAGCGTGTTCCTAATTTTCGGCTCCGACCCAATTGCGGTAAGACTCGCAGAATGGATTGGCGAACGTTCAGTTGCTCGAATTATCGGATTAGCAGAACAACTTGTTCCAATGAAGGATGTTGAAATTGTAGCACTACCAACAGAAATGGAACTCCATGAGATGCCACTTCCTGAAGTTACTCCCACAGCAATTTTGCTCCTAGAAGAGATAATCTGTGACGATGACCCTGTTCAAGAATTGAAGAATAGGTGGCCGAATACGCCGATTCTATCGACTATCGATGTGGATGGAGCTGAGATGGTATCAATCGAAGATTTGACAACTTCAGCAATACAGGATAGGCTTCGCTCAATCGATAGAAAGCAAGGAGCAAGGGAGGTACTACGTCGACTTGAAGCAGAATCTGCCTCCAAAGTTTTGATTGTATGTCACGATAACCCCGACCCTGATGCTTTGGCGAGTGCACTTGCAATGAAGCACCTGTGTGACTCTATGGGACATATATCGACAATAATTCATGGTGGAATGATTGAACATCAACAAAACAGAGCGATGGTAAAACTGCTTAACATGGAAGTTAGAAAATTGATTCTAGATTGGGAAATAGAAGACCTTCTGAAGGAATCTGATGTCGTAATCTGTGTTGATTTCAGCCATCCCGGTGCGAATAACGTCCTACCAGAAAATTGCGTTCCTCACATAGTAATTGACCATCATCCTAGTGAGGAAAGGCCCGCTGGTGACGTGATACTAGTTCGCTCAGAATTTGCAGCCACATCATCTCTAATCGCTTCAGTTTTGATGAATTCTGGCGTTGAGATGAACTCTGAAATCGCTACCGCACTTGCATTTGGAATCAGAACGGACACCCTTGGATTTACACGCTCGTTCAATGCAGTTGATTTACGTGCACTTTCATGGCTTGGCGCGTGGGTTGATTGGGAGATGATGCGCTCTTTTGAGAGCCCACCTAGGAGTCAAAATGTTCTTTCTATTTTCAAACAGGCACTCTCGGATGCTGATTTTGAAGACGGGCTTATGCTTGTACCAATCACAGAGATGGCAGACAGAGACGCACTCTCGCAAGTTGCTGATTTTCTCCTTCCAACAGAAGGTGTGAAGATAGTCATCGCTTATGGTGTAAGAATGTCAAAAGTCATTCTCTCTGTTCGCTCAAGTGATGATTCGGTGCACGTAGGAAGAATTCTTTCAAGGACCTTCGAAAAGGGAAGCGCAGGAGGACACAAAGCGCTTGCTGGAGGGCAAATTCCGTTTGAAGAGTTGGGCTGCGATAACCCACAAGAAGCAATGGAATCGATAACAAAGATTCTCAAGAGTACTTTTGGAGGCGAGTAAATGGGAGCACCAATTATCGATGTCGATGAGAACTTGAGACTCCTTGGTACAGCTCACGTTGCGACAGCATCTGTTGAGGCGGTAAAGGAAAATATCGAAGGATGGAAGCCAGATATTGTCGCCGTAGAATTATGCAAAGGAAGGCACGACGCATTAACCCAAGAGAAGAGACTCGATAGAGAAGGTCTGCTAAAGGTAATCAAAGAAGGTAAAGCACCAATGGTTCTGCTTCAATCTCTACTCGCAGCAGAACAAAGGAAATTGGGCCTGGATGAAGGGCAGCAACCTGGAGCAGAGTTACTAGCTGCTGTGGAAGTTGCTAATGAAGCAGAACTCAGAGTAGAGTTGGTTGATCGGGACATTCAGACTACTCTCCGAAGAGCATGGAACAAGATGAGTTTCAAAGAAAAGTTCGGCTTAATGTGGGCATTGCTCGCTGAAGAAGACTCAGATGAAGAGTTGGAATTAGAACAGATGCTTGCAGATAAGGACTTACTTACTTCGTTGATGGAAGAGTTGCGTGAAGTATCACCGGGAGCAGGTTCTGTACTAATTGATGAGAGAGACGAGTTCATCGCAAGGAAAATTTCTGGCATTCGCTCAGAAGGGAAGGTCCTGGCAGTATTAGGTGCGGGTCATTTGGATGGAGTTTCGAAATTACTTGAACAAAAAGTCGAGCCGAGTGAGGAAAGAATTGCTGACCTCTCCGTGGTACCTAAGGGTGGAAGATTGCTGAAATCTATCTCTTATGCAATTCCTCTAGTATTGCTAGGTCTGCTAGGATGGTTCGCATATAACGGCGATTTGGCCTCGATAAAAGAAAATGGAATTTACTGGTTTGCTGGTAACTTCATCGGAGCAGCACTATTTTGTATGCTAGCAGGCGGTCACCCAATAGCAATTCTTGTTGCAGCAGTCGCATCTCCGATCACATCCCTCAATCCTGCATTAGCAGCGGGTTGGTTCGCCGGTTATGCTCAAATGAAAGTCAAAGAACCAACTGGTGAGGACTTGACTGAATTCCTAAAACTGGATTCTGCAAAATTATTCTGGACCAATAGAGCAGGTCGAATTTTACTAGTCACTGCTCTCACCAACCTTGGCTCAATGGCCGGTGCGTGGATTTCTATGGGATTAATCGCTGCAGGACTCTAAATTAACGATATCAAATATTATTTGATTCAGTTTACTCGTGATAGCATGAACTGTGTTGTTATTACTGGTGCGAACCGAGGGATAGGCCTAGAACTATGCAAGCAATTTCTAGCAAAAGGAAACCGAGTTTTTGCAACCTATCGCAGTAATTTGGGCGGACTTGAGAATATAGAAAACCCAAACCTATCTACATTCAAATTAGACGTAAGAGATGCAGATGATGTTCAATCATTTGCTTCTTCAATTGAAGGCAGTGTTGATATTTTAATCAATAATGCAGGTGTTGCAGATGGTAGATGGCAATCAATATCTGAGATCGATATGCAACACGCAATGGGGGTTATCGAAGTAAATTCAATCGCACCTGTACTCGTTACTCAGAAGTTTGAGAGCAAGTTGAAATCAGGTTCAAAGATAGTTATGATGAGTAGTTTGATGGGCTCGATAAGTGACTGCATGAGTGGAAGGTCTTACGCTTACCGAGCTTCGAAAACAGCACTGAATATGTTTTCAATGGCGATGAAAAACGAATTAGAATCTCAGGGAATATCAATTCTCATTATGCATCCAGGTTGGGTTGAAACCGACATGGGTGGTCCTAATGCACCTCTTTCGGTTGAAGAAAGCGTAACTGGAATAATCGAGAGAATCGAGGAACAGACACTGGATTTAACCGGTCGCTATGTTCAATTCGATGGAACTCCTATTGAATGGTAATCAAAGTGATTCAATTACCATTGCAATTCCTTGACCGCCGCCGATACATGCGGTTGCAACACCGTACTTTCCACCACAACGCTTCAACTCGTGGGCCAAAGTGAGAACTAGACGAGTACCGGTTGCTGCTAGAGGATGTCCTAGACCGACTGCTCCACCATTGACGTTCACCTTCTCAACATCCAAGCCCAAGTCTTTGACACAAGCAACCGCTTGACCTGCGAATGCTTCGTTAATTTCCCAGCGGTCGATATCATCGATTCCTAATCCTGCTTTCTCCAGTGCAAGGCGGCTACTTGGTACCGGACCGTATGCCATTATTGCTGGCTCTAATCCAACAATTCCCCAAGATACGATTCTAGCCAATGGCTTGTCTCCATCTGCCTCAGCCTTAGATGCTGACTTGATTACAACTGCAGCTGCTCCATCAACTACACCGCTTGCGTTTCCTGCGGTGACTAGGCTGTCTGGACCGAATGCTGTCCTGAGTTCTGCCAATGATTCTGGAGTGCTTCCTAGAACAACATGGTCTTCGTCCTTGTAAGTGACATCGTTTACAGATACGATCTCTTGCTCCCAAATCCCTTCTTCGATTGACTTTGCAGTCCTTGAATGTGACATTGCAGCAAATGCGTCTGTCTCTTCCCTGGTCACACCTTTGCGCTTGCAAATTTCATCACTGGTTTGAGCCATGAATGAACCGCACATGCCGTCTAGTAGGTTTGTGAATAGGTAATCTTCCATATCCTTCTCAAGTTCTGTACCAGCCCTTGGTGGTCTTGCTAACTTGTAGGTGTCACGCATTCCTCTAAGGACATGAGGAGCCTGGGATAGGTTTTCCATTCCACCTGCCACAACCGTTTGTGCTTCATTTAGCATGATCATTTGAGCACCGGTTACAATCGATTGTACACCGCTACCACAAATTCTTGAGAGAGTCAGCATAGGAACTTCTTGAGGAATACCTGCACCTAGTCCAGCATGGCGTGCACCAAAGATTGCTTGATCACAGGTTTGAAGGGCGTATCCCATTACAACGTGGTCAACATTCTCGGGAGAAGTCCCGGTTTTTTCTAGCGCACCTTTGATTGCAATTTCGCCTAATTTTAGAGCGCTGACATCTTTCAAGAGACCACCTGGTTGGCCATCTCCACGCTTTCCGCCTTGCCATTCACAAAATGGTGTTCTCGCTCCGCCCACAATCACGACATCTTCTGCCATGATTATGCGAATTAAATCCGCTTAATCATATTCACGCTAAACCGAACAATCCCAATCCACCCAACATGAGCAAAATTGGTAGTGCTAGGTACTCGAATCCAGAGCGTGAACTTCCGATATTTGCCAATTCGGTTCCTCTCTGCAAGGTACACTTGACACCTGGAGCATCCTCATTACCCCAAACTTCGATAATACTGTTCGGAAGAGTCCCGTCTAAACCCTCTGCTTGAAGATCGCTAGATGACCTTGGCTTGGTTTGCCCTAAGACATATACTGGATTACCTAGACGTAATCCATATAGTGTCCAGCGGTGCTGTTTTACTCTCGCACCGCCAAGTAGACCTGCAACCGCTTGAGCCATGATTTGCTTACCGAGTGTCTGTGCATATGCACCATCCCATCTCTTGAGGTATTGTCCGTAATCTGTTCTTTTGAACGAGGATGTATTGACTCTGATTCCACCAGTTCCATCATGCAGAATGAACGGACATCCGCCCCTATCAGACCTAACTGTAACCCAGTTACATTCCTCCTTGGTTCCTTCATCTGTCTTCACAGTTCTACACTGAAGTTGTTCATAGGTCCACCTGTATCCAACCATATTTCCAACAGCCATGTCCTTGTTACCATCAACTACAACTGTCAAACAACCCTCGTTAATTGGTCTAACTTGACCCACTAATTCGGGGTTACCTACTGCTACTGAGCGCACTAGAGAAGTTGGAGTATCCAACATCTGGCTCAACATCTTCGACTTGAAATATCCAACAATAGTCAAAATCAATCCTAGACCTGCGACTACTCCGGGAACTAACATTCCACTGGTATACTCATCAGATGACATCATTGCAGCTAATGCAACCAATAGGCAAACAATCGCTGCTGAAATGTAAACTGTAACCATTGTCATGGTTGCAGGAGTTGGGGTTCCGACTTTCACGGGGTGTTCCGGTAGTGGTGAACCATCTCCGTGTGGACCATATCTGTTTGAATTATCCCATGTTGTTGGTCCTGGCGCTGGTAGAATCCAGTCGCTTGGATCGTTTGTAGGCACATAGGATGTTTGTTGCATCCACCAATTGTCAATCGAAAGACCGCTAGCATCTGCTTTTGCTTGTAACTCAGCTGGATCGATTGCATTCTGTCTAACCTTGTGAAGACTTCCTTGTAGCGATCCTGGTGTAACCATTGACATTACTACAAAACCGATTGATGACATAATCAAAGCCACTGTATCACTGAGTGCAAGCATAAATCCAAACAGGGTAATTAGTAGTCCAATAACCCATACTATCCAACTAATCCAATGATAAGGAAAACTTGCCTTGAAAGTGCCACCATTGAGGTCTAGTTCTTCGATGTTCATTACCCATGCCACTAATGTGAGGGTGATGAATGTTCTCTAAGACATACTTGCTGGTTTATGGTCCCAAATTGCCCAGGTCCCTGTTGCAGTTGCGATAACTCTGCCTGATTCACTACGAATCTTACCTTCCAAGTGAGCGACGTGTTTGCCCCTCTTGACAACGTTACCTGAGGCTGTAATTTTCTCACCGGGGCGTGCAGCAGAAATGAATGAAACACCAAGTTGAGTTGTAGCGCACCATTCTTCCTTTGGGAGTATTGAAACCAGTGCACCACCAAGTGCCATGTCCAGCATCATAGTGTACAGTCCACCATGGGCGACTCCTCCCTTGTTACAGTGTTTTGATTCCACATGTAACCAAACCGAAGAATTGCCGTTGCCCCAATCTCCTCTTTGGATTCCAATATCTACTGCCATATCTGTAAGGTGAGCAGGTTCAGACATTTCCACCATCAGATAACACCAACCACTTTGATTAGGATTCTTTTTCTTCGCTGGCCATCAAATTCAGCATAGTGGATCTGTTCCCAATTACCCAAGTGAAGCCGACCTTCCCTAACCGGCATTGTGACCTGTTGACCGAGTAATTGCCTCTTGAGATGAGCATCGCCGTTATCCTCGCCTGTTCGGTGGTGATGGTATTCTTCACCTTCCCTTCCGTCCACTCCGTAAAATGGAGCAACTTTCTCTAGCCACTTCATGATGTCGTGATGAAGGCCATATTCAAGGTCATTTACGTAGCAAGATGCTGTGATGTGCATTGGATTAACCAGTACTAGTCCATCGCGAATTCCACTTTCCGCAACCACTTTTTGCACATCCCTTGTGATGCACAAAATTTCGTATCGCTTCTCGGTTTCAATCCAGATTTCTTCAACATATGTTGCGGCTTGGCCGGTGATTAATTCACCCATTTTAACACCATCAGCCAAACAACTTGCTGTCGTCCATGCCGCTACCAGAGACCATCAATGGTATTGCTGCAATTACACCACATATTAGGGTACAGACACCTGAGAACGCAATATCGACTCCTGTTGATAGGCCGCCTGCTTGGTTAGAGACGTAGTCGGAATAAGTCATGTTCATAACAATGTCACCGATTAAAGTTACAACAAGTGCAACCCATACGATATGTATCCCAAGTTTTTTTCTTTGAGTCATAAAAGCTCCTCCAACTATTTGGGCAATGTAGCAGGCTAGTGAAATTAGTAAAATTAGATAGAATACACCTGATGAATCTGCGACATCTTTGCTGTAAAGTTCGCTATCAGGGTCAGTTATTAGAGAAACACCAAGAAGAGCAATTAGAGATAATACGCTCAAAATGGAGCCCCAAATTATAACAAAAATACCTACTACTTTTGGAGCAGATGATTCCTGTTGAATAATTACTACATTTTGGGGTAGGCCAGTATTAGGGTCGATAACTATCTGTTGAGGAACGCCAGTCAACTGTGTATCACTAGGCTGCATGTATATTCGTGTACGGTAGTAGTCATTAGTAGTTACGAGAGATAACCACACCCTCAAGAATGGAAACCATGTGGATGGGTCATGGCTGATGTGCTTCTTGTGTACAAGAAGAACTTCGAAGGAGTTCACGATGAATCTCTTCAGTCGGTCAAGGACGTGCTTGCAGCCCAGCCAGATAAGATAAGAGTTGACATCAGGGCAAGGGAACAAGTTCGTAGGGCCGATTTCATCGGACGTGATTTGGTCATTGTTCTAGGTGGAGACGGTACATTGACTTCGATATCCCACAATATTGACTCCAATACTCCCGTGATGGGAGTTAACTCTCATCCTCGAAGTGGGGACCCAAACGGCTCGGTAGGTTTCTACATGGACAGCAATATCGAGACATTCTCACAAGACCTGGAAGCAGCGCTGAGCGGCAATGCAATCGTAAATCGACTCCCAAGATTGCAAGCAACAATTGAGACTACCAGCGGGAACAAGATCAGAAGTGATCCTGCTATGAATGATCTGCTTGTTGCAAATACTCACCAGTATGCGCCATCAAAGTACAATCTACGTCGTGGAGATATTGACATAAAACAACAATCAAGTGGTCTTTTGTTTTCTACATGGCTAGGTCAAGGCGCATGGTTCAATCAAATTGCGAGGAAATCTAATCTTGGTAATGCAGAAGAATCTCAGTCGCATTATCTTGTCATTGCTAGAGATATCGACCCCTCAATCGAGGATGGGAGATATATGACTTGGACATCAGAACCCACAGTAATAACCAGCGATATGCATAGAGGCTATGTCGTCCCTGATGGTTGGGATGAGTATCAATTCAATCGTGGAGCGACAGTTACCGTTGACTTATCAGGTCCTGTGCTGCAGTTACTAACATTCAGAAAATCAATGAATGAGATATTCGAGACGGAATAATTCATTTGTTCAATCCGTTAGCAGACAACAATGAACGATGCAAGGTACGATTTGTTGCGTCAAAGTGTAATCGATGCACCAGTTGTAATGAAGGGTGATTATGCATATTTCATCCACCCACTATCGGATGGTGTACCACAGCAATCCGCAGAATTACTAGCTGCCGCAAGAGACTTGATCAATGAACAAGTTGATTGGGATAGTGTAGACATAATCCTAGGAATAGAAGCAATGGGAATTCCTCTAGCAACAGCACTAAGTCTAGCCTCAGGAAAGCCCCTAGTTGTTGGAAGGAAGCGAACATATGGATTGCCAGGAGAGTTTGCAATCGACCAAACCACAGGCTACTCTAAAGGAGAGATCTACCTTAACGACATAGGTAAAGGTGACAGAGTACTATTGGTAGATGATGTTGTTTCCACAGGTGGCACATTGTTACCAATACTGAAAGCAATCGATGAGATTCAGGCGATTGTTGCAGACTGTTGGATAATTTTCGAAAAAGGAGATGGTATGGATATGATTCGCTCCACTGGTAATTGGCCACTAAACAGTCTGGTCAAAATTGAGATGATTAACAACAAAGTCAGTCTTATTGAATAGTGGTGTAAAAAGTAAACCACTGTAAGGATAAAAAAAGTGGAAACGGGGGACCG
>DAYA01000082.1 GCA_002506705.1 Euryarchaeota archaeon UBA550 | reverse complement strand
TATTGGAATAGTCCTTGGCTGCAGAAAAAATATGCAAACTTGTTCAAGCGTAATAAATCGGGTAAGAAATAATTACCCAACCTTCATGTGTCTCTTTGTACCGCATACAATCATGGAGCCATTCGAGGGTCTAGACTTCTATGATATCGAGTCATTGTTGACTGAAGAAGAGATAATGATTCGTGACATGGTAAGGGATTGGGTAGATGAAGAAGTTCTTCCAAAAATCGAGCACGCTTGTGAAGAGGGAGTTTTCCCTGACGAATGGCGTGTTGCTCTTGGAGAGATGGGAGTTTTAGGTGCTCCACTCAAAGGCTATGACTGCCCAGGACTTTCTTACGTAGCATATGGATTAATCTGCCAAGAATTGGAGAGAGGAGACTCTGGTCTGCGTTCATTTGCCAGCGTACAAGGTTCACTAGCTATGTATCCAATCTGGGATTTCGGTAGCGAAGAACAGAAGCAGCACTACCTGCCGAAGATGACATCTGGCGAATGGATTGGGTGCTTCGGACTTACCGAGCCTGATTACGGTTCAAACCCAGGAGATATGATCACCAAAGCTGAGGACATGGGTGACCACTACCTGCTCAACGGAGCAAAGATGTGGATTACTAACGGTACAATCGCAGATGTGGCAATCGTATGGGCAAAGTTGGACGGAGTGATTCGTGGGTTCATTGTAGAGAAAGGTGACGAAGGGTTTAGTGCTCCGGAAATGAAAGGAAAGCACTCATTGAAAGCAAGCGTTACGAGCGAACTCGTATTCCAAGATTGTAAAATTCCTAAGGATAGAATCCTACCAGGAGTTAAGGGTCTTAGAGGTCCTTTCTCTTGCCTAAATAATGCAAGATTCGGGATCTCTTGGGGCGCACTTGGTTCTGCGATGGCATGTTTCCATTCCGCTAAGACCTACGCACTATCTAGAATTCAATTCGACCACCCAATTGCCTCCTACCAGTTGGTACAAAACAAACTAGCATGGATGCTCAGAGAGATAACAAAGGGACAACTACTTGCTTATCACCTAGGAAGAAAGAAGGATGATGGAACATGGTTCAATGAACAGATTAGCCTAGCAAAGATGAACAATGTAGACATTGCTCTAGAGATTGCAAGAGTTGCTAGAGATATTCACGGTGCAAACGGAATATTAGACGAATATCCAGTCATGCGCCACATGGCAAACCTAGAATCAGTGAAAACCTACGAAGGAACTCACGATATTCACAACTTAATTTTGGGAAGATACATCACCGGAATACAAGCATTCACCCGAAACGCTTGATCACGGTCCACTCCAGTCAGCGCAATGACCAAATCTGTCACTGTTCATTGCATCATCCCATACTCGCAAAGGTTCGACTGCTTTACCGTCGGACCATTTGCCCATGTATCGTAAGTTTTCGGAATCAATTAACTCAGTTCTCCATTCTGATTCGCTAACCGTATCATTTAGTGCACTAGAAACCAACCAGTTAGCTTGGCTTACTGCACGTCTGTAGAATCCCCAATCCGCTAAATCGTCATGTGCTTCTGTCGCTTGTAAGTAATGGCTTGCAACCAATCTAGGGAAACCGTGTCTGTCGCTTGGGACCTCAATCAACAAAGCACCATCGCCTAGTATATTCTGGTGGTGAACTCCAAAGCATTCATTGACGCTCATATCGTCTTCAC
This sequence comes from Euryarchaeota archaeon UBA550, assembly GCA_002506705.1. Taxonomy (GTDB): domain Archaea; phylum Thermoplasmatota; class Poseidoniia; order Poseidoniales; family Poseidoniaceae; genus MGIIa-K1. The sequence goes on along the minus strand of DAYA01000082.1, from coordinate 2,537 downwards.
TTATCGCAATGTGGCCTAGGAAATTCTCAGGTAATCTTGTTGCATTGAATTGAAGATGTTCCTGTACCGGTCTTGCATAAGGTGCTTCAAGACTGACGAATAATGCTTCACTTCCCCATTTATTCTCTAGAGCCCATTCTAAAGCAAGGAAGGAATATCCTGCACCGAGACTGTGTCCTGCAACCATTAGGTAGTCTTGGTCAACATTGTCCGGAAGTAGTGTTACCATAAATTCGAGAGCGGCATTAATTGCGATTGCCCTAGGAACGTGATATGGGTGGTTTGACATTCCATCCTCTTCGTGTAACTCAAACGTATCATAGCCAGGTGGCATTACATCTGATGGGTACTGGATGTAAGCAACTGCTACTCCTCTAGATGCCAATTCTTCGGCCCAATCAGTGTAAGATTCAAAGAAAGGATTAGCGAATCCATGCAGCAAAATTGCTAGTGGCATAATCTCATCATAATCCTCAGGGATTGCTATGTAAACTGAAAACACAACGTCCTCTTCATAATCTCCTTGGATGTTCGAAACCTCTTCTGGCATTGGGTATTCGTAACCGTTAATCGACACTTGATATTGACCATCTTCAATCTGAAGTTTAGGAGGAGACGGTGCTAATCCTGCCATGGATGATAATCCCGGTGAAATCAACCAAACTGCTAGAATTACCACAACAATGTGAGAGATTTTCTCTACTCTACCTTCTCCAGTACTGAATGGATTGTCAGGTATGCCACGAATAATTAGAGCACTACAAAGCAGTAAGAATCCATAGGTTGTGGGTAGCAAAAGAAATGCATCTCTGTAATAGGCCCAATTCAATAGGAAAAAAATCCCCAGTAATCCGGTGACGAATCCTGTGAAAACTACAAAAATCGATTTCTCTAGATTACCTGCGCTTTTTGACCTCAAATAAGAAAGAGGAACTGCAAGGATAAAAAATGCAAAAACTATTGTTCGATTATCTCTCAGAAAATACGTCCAGTCGAGAGAGCGCTTTGCCATCGGCCAGAACGCTCCTCCCAAGTCATTGCCCATTAGCAAGAGAATAATGGGTTCCAGTAATGCAAGTAGAAAACCACCAAAAACCATCAACGCAATGTATCGCTTAGATGGCATTTCCATGCCTAATACCCCCCAATCAAACGTCAGGTAGGAGACCTAGTTTGGAAAATCCAGTCCAGACAGGATTTAGCCAACCCGGAATAAATCGGTGTCTAAGATAGACTGCAGCTGCTAGTGTCAACTTTTGGAATTTGTTCAATTTCACACGCTTTGTGAAAACATCACCTTGTTGTCTCTCGATCTGTTTGAGGATTTTATCGTAGAAAGCGATCATAGCAGCGGGAGAGTATCTTGTTCTGCGTGGTAGCAGAGGAAGCAGTTGCTTTGCTTCAGCAAGGTAGGTCCTTGCTCTCTTTGCATAGTGGTGAATGTATGGCTCCCATGTCGTGTTTAACACTACGTCACCATTCAGTTCAGCCTCTGTGATACCGTTAGATTCCAACTCATTAAGCGGCAGGTAGACTCTATTCCTTTGGATATCTTCACCAACATCTCTCAGTACATTGGTAAGTTGCATGAATATTCCCCAAGATTCAGCGAACTTTCGTGCTCTTGGGTCGTCGTAGCCGTAGATTTCTATGCACATTAGGCCAACGACAGAAGCAACTCTGTAGCAGTAAACGTAGAGTTCATCGAATGTACGATAACGGTTGTTGTAGAGGTCATCTTCCATCCCTGTAATTAGATCGTCGAAGACGCTTCTTGGAATGTTGTATCTCTTGACAGTGTCCTTCAAAGCAAGGAAAACAGGGTCTGTGCTACTGGTTTCAGAATAACATGTTGACAGTTTCTTTCTGAAGAAGAATAACTGAGTTATCTTCTCAAGATAGAGGTCTTCTTGCAGGATTGTATCCTTGTTTTGCAGGCTTTCAAGTTCTTCTCTATAGGCAACAGCCTCAGGGTCCATCTCGCCCTTCGAACCAGGGAATCTGTCTTGCCAGTCTCCATCAGCAATGTCGTCTGCCCTTCTGCAAAATGCATAGACTGCACACATTGCTGATCTTTGTTCTTCCGGAAGGTACTTGAAAGAATGATAGAAGTTACCAGCCTCCCTCATAGTCAGTTCTTCACAGTAAGAGTAAGCCAATTTGAGTAACTCAACAGGTGGGTCTCTAGCCCATATTGGTGCATCTAAATGCTGGAAAGGGTCTATCAGTTCATCTTGCTCTCCAACAATACCGATGAATGCCGCACCTTCTCGAAGAGCTTCCATTGCAGTTAGGCTGACGGCCTTTACCGCATCTGCTGTTAGATTGACAGCAGCACGCAGTCTTTGAGCAGCCGTCATGCTCTCTTTTCGAACACCAACTTCGTTCGATGCTCCACCCTTGAGTGGGAACAGCAAATCGAGAGGTTTGCGGCGTTCTAGCATGGCGCTCAACAAGGATGTCTTGTCCATCACTTATCAGCATGGTGGTAATTTGCACAATACGCCCTACGGGCGCTGGAAGTTTTTCATTTACCA
>DAYA01000034.1:8197-16185 GCA_002506705.1 Euryarchaeota archaeon UBA550 | reverse complement strand
CTTCGGATATGCATTCCCAGAGGCTCACGCTTGTATCAAGAGCGATGGTACTCAGGGAACAGCATGGAGTTGTCCTGGTGAAGTTGGAAGTTCAAGTGTCGACGAAGATGGTAACCCATCAGCTGTCACACTAGAGAACAAGCGCCGACCAATGTTGGAAGACCAAGACTGGTGTAACAACTTGATGACCACAATGGGTAACGGATCTGACTGTGCTCAGCCAAGAACATTTGGCAAGACCACAATCGGTACAAACCAACAGATCCCAACCGTTGTTAGACTAATTGGAACTGCAGACGTACCATCGTTCGCACCATCACTGATTGCTATCAGCGCAGCTGGACTATTCGTCAGCGCATTGGTTCTACAGAGCCGCCGTGACGAAGAGGAAGAAATCCTTGAAGAGATGACTCTAGAGGATGACGAGCAAGCGGTGAGCCCAGTTATCGCTACCATCCTAATGGTGGCAATCACTGTGGTTCTGTCCGGTGTAATCTACGTCTGGGCATCCAGTTTGGCAGATACTTCTGCTAAGGGTGTCCCTCGAATGACATTCACTGTCGATTCGAGTCAGGCTGCTGAGGGTGTAGACTCTTTCCACCGCATTACTGTGACTGGAAGCCAAGTTGAATTGGCTACCCAAGCGATTGTTGTAACATTCGAGTACACAGACCCTGCAGATGGAGAGACCTTCAAGGAGGTATACAACCTAGCAGACCCAACTGTCTACGGATTCTACCCAGGAAACTCACCTAGCATGGTCACTTTCGGTGACTCTGTAGGTAGTGAGGGTGGAGCTGTCAAGTCAAGCCTAGACACAGGTGACGTAATCTACGTCCGCTCAACCAACGACAACGGTGATCTCCTAGAGAATCTGTACATCGATGTCAGCTACGTACCAAACAACGGAGTTGGCTCTGTACTGAGAACCTGGACTAACCTTTGATACGGTTGACAGTTGAGTACATCTCATCCTTCCTTCGGGAAGGATGGGATGGCTCTAGTGTAGAAAAATACCCAACTCCTACGGGAGATGGGGGATGCCCCACAAAGGAGTGTGGCCCCAGGACTTCGGTCCTGGGGCCCTCCCCTCTGTAACTTTCTTTCTTCTTTTTACTTTCAACAACTCCAATAGCGATAGCCTTGAGGGGTATATCGGTGAGCCGAATGGAAAAGCCACTTTGTGTCGCGTTTGATTGCGATGGTGTACTTGCGGACTCGATTTCCTCTTGGAGAACAATTCACGACCACTTTGGTACCAGTTCGAAAGATCTCCTTCAGAGGTTTATGGCTGGTGAGTTGAGCGATAGCGAATTCATGGCTGCAGATATTGCGCTGTGGAAGGAGAAATCGCCAAAGATTCACAGAGATGACCTGTTTAGGGCATATTCTGGTTGTAAGTTGATGAAAGGTGCTAAGGAATTAGTTGCTGATTTGAAAGCGGCTGGCGTTCATGTTGCCATTGTATCAGCTGGTGTTGATTTGTATGTTCAGTCGATAGCAGCCATGGTCAAAGCAGATGATTGGATTGCTAATGGATTCGTATTCGATGATGATGGTTGGCTTACTGATGAGGGCATTGTAAGAGTGCCATCAATGGAGAAGTACACCTCAATCAAGAGGTTACTGGAAATACTTGACTGCCCGCCAGATCGTCTAATCGCTGTAGGAGACTCAAGCATGGATTTGTCAATGCGAGTTGAGGATTCAACATTCATCGGATTCAATCCTCAAAGAGAAACAGCAATCAAAGCTTTTGAAGAGGCAGGAATAACTGTTGTAAATTCAAAAGATTTGAACGACTTAAGGCCATATTTGGGTCTTGAATAAACAGATAGATTTGTTCTTAATCTGATTTTGGTTATCTAAATCAACGGTTTCAATTGACAATGCATTGCTAAACGCTACGCTGTGTGTCTATTGCGAGAGTGGTGGGCCCGGTGGGAATCGAACCCACGATCAACTCGGTGTAAGCGAGGTGTCATAACCGCTAGACCACGGGCCCAGCCCACCCTAGGTCCACCTCTTTTTGAATGATACCCCTGTACATTCAAGAAGTATGGGTGACCACCACGGCATAATGGATGAGGAAGTCCAAGCCCTAGCAGCGCGTCTCGTGCGTCGACTAAGGGAAGTAAATGCGACAATTACTCTCGCTGAATCGTGTACAGGTGGTCTCCTCGCAAGCACACTTACCGATATTGCTGGTGCGAGTGAATACTTCAACCAAAGTTGGGTCTGTTATTCATATCAATCCAAAATCAACGAATTGAATGTCGAAAAGGAATTGCTAGCATCCAAGGGCGCTGTAAATGCTCAAGTTGCTATCCAAATGGCAGAAGGAGCGAGGGAGAGGTCAGGTGCAGACATCGCCATTTCAATTACTGGAATTGCAGGGCCAGTTGCACCTAACTCGAACAAACCTGTCGGATTGGTTTACGTCGGTATTGCATCAGCACATTGGGCAAATGCTGAATCTGTGCAGATGGGAGGAAACCGGTTTGAAAACAAGGTGTCATTTGTCCACTTTGCTTTGAAGACAGCAATCGATTGTTGGGATAAGGCCAAAGTTAGACAGAAAGATGCCATCGCTGAAAAAGAAAAAGCAGCAGCAGAGGCAGCTGTCGAAATGGCGAAATCTGAGGCTGAGAAAGCACGAAAAGCAGCCGAAGCCGCAGCAGAATCACCGTGGCAGGATGAATCTTGGCAAGACCCAGGCAAGGCTATTGGAGATGATTTAGACGTCTCATGGGAAAACGAGTGATTTGCTGAATCTGCAACTTTTTCCGAACACCTCAAGAACATCCGATTATGTCTTCCCGATATGGCAGCAGACCGTGCGCAGATTATGCAGCACCTTCGGGCTGCTGGCATACCTCTAGTTTCACGTCCTGTCATGGATTTCCTCGTCGCTCACCCCGACCCAGTTTCAATGATTAAGGAAATGAAAAGTTCCGGAATGAATGGATTGGCAATAACTGTAGATTCTTTGACAAGAAACCCGGGGAGGGTAATTGCACCCATTGCTGCTCCTGAACCAGAACAAATCAGCATGCGAAATAACATGCCTGATTGGAAGAGAGAAGATTTCCCGATGGATGCAATCGATGCAATGATTGACATCAAAGTTCACTACGATATCACTGGCAACAGCATAACTGAAGGGAAAATGGGAGATATCAATGACGCTTTCAACGACCGACTAGAACGTCTAAGAAAACTGATAATTGCTAATTCTAATCTTCCTCGCAGGCCAATGGACATTGCACGCTTACAAGCGGAAAAGAGTCGATTCCAAGGGCGAGAAAATATTGCTGTAGCGATAGGTCTTGTCAATGATCCAAGGCATACCAAAAATGGTCATTTAATGTTCAATATAGAGGATGCTAGCGGAGAAATAAGTTGTTTATTGATGAATAGGAAGGGAGATGATAGAATCATCGAACATGCTCAAATCGTCGAAGCAGGCTTGATGCCAGATGACGTAATTGGTGTTTCAGGAACATTCTCTCAGAATGGAGATATGTTCTATGTTGATGATTTACACTTTCCAATGCAGAGCAGTCATGATAAGAAGTTTGCAGAACAAGGAGTATCAGTAGCCTTCCTATCGGATATTCACGTTGGGAGTAAGACTTTCCTTGAAGCTCAATGGCACAAAATGATTCAATGGTTCAACACTGATCCGCTCGCTCGTACCATCAAATATCTGGTTTTATCAGGAGACTGCGTTGATGGTGTCGGAATTTACCCTGGACAGGATAAAGAGTTGTCAATCAAGGATTTGTATGGACAGTATTCTCGGTTTGCAGAATTATTGGAACTCCTTCCTGAGTGGGTTGAGTGTATCATGCTGCCAGGAAATCACGATGCAGTAAGGCCAGCTGAACCTCAGCCAACACTGGAACCCGATATTCAGCAGGATTTCAACACTACAACTTTCGTAGGAAATCCTTGTGATTTCAGTTTAGATGGTGTAAGATTGCTATCTTACCACGGAAAATCGATTGACGATTTCGTTGCTGGCTTGCGAACAGTAACGTACCGTGACCCGGTTGAGGCTATGCGTCAGATGCTAAGACGTCGCCATCTAGCCCCGCAGTGGGGTGGAAAAACACCTCTTTCACCTGAGCCTGAAGATGGTTTAGTGATTAGAGAGGTTCCAGATATCTTCGTTACAGGCCACGTTCATGGTCATGCCTGTATTGATTTCAGAGGAACTACACTTGTTTGTTCATCCACCTGGCAAGACCAAACGTCCTACCAAAGAATGTTAGGTTTCCAACCCAAGCCGTGTATGTTGACAGTAGTCAACCTTGGAACTCACAAATCGATCTCGATTCCATTCGCTTGATTACCACAAGTGGTCTTCAAGTTCTCCTTCAGTCACTACTTTTGTGATTCCTGTTATGCCGGTGTCATCATCTACCAAGAGAAGATGAATCGCTCGATTATGAATTCCTGACGTGAATTCTACACCTCTATGGTCAATCCCAATCAGTGTCCCATCGAGTTCTGCAAACATCCATGCCGAGGTCGCGTTGAGCAAATCTTCCTGTCGAATCAAAAGCCAGCGAAGCCCTTTCATCTCTTGGCGCAAATCGCCTTTGACTTCGTGGAACCATCTGCTGTACATATTCACACCTTGAATCTCAGCAGAGCCACAGCTCCTCCCATCCCAAGTAATTGTTCACCAGCATCATGGTCGGTTGAACATTGCACAAGTTTGGCACCTATTTCATCTAAGCCAGAGACAGTAGATTCCCATTTTTCTTCCCTGACCAAGTCAGCACTGATAAGGAGAGTTTCGATTGCCCCTTCCTCTAGTGCTTTTTTGATCATTTCAGCACCATATGCTACAGGGCCGTTAGTAGAGATTCTAGTCCAAGCTTCTTCCAGTAGTGCTGTTTCTTGGACAACAGCGTGTTCCGCAAGAACGTCGCCTGCTAGCCCTTCCGAAATTACTTCGTTAGCAGCGCCTCTGCCGCCCATACTTGTTGCAACCAGTTTGGTTGGTCCATTGATTAGTGGTGCTAACTTCTCTCTAGCGTGACCGGGTCCACATATCACGATTGGAGTGCCTTCAGCGATTGATTCATTTGCTTCATTGGAAATTTTCTCGAAGAATGATTTCGAAACTCCTTCGCTAACTTTGGCTCCAGTGTACTTTCCTCCACCTCTCATTGTCCAAGTGGAAACTTCACGAATACCTCTTCCAGTAACCTCGTACAGAATAGCCTCATCAGATTCGACTACGATTATTACAACCTTGGCTTTACCACTGTTTGAACAGGCTTGAGAAATTAGGTCATGGTCAACCTTTGGGAACTCCTTTTGGGAAGTTAATTCGATTTCATCACGAACTTCGACAATATGTGTGTGGTGGCTACCAATGTCGAAATGTGCTTCCTCAATTATTCCATGAACCCTAAGTGTGTCTGCGAATGTGTGAAATTGATTTGATTCAATTGCTAACTTAATCCACATTTTCTTTCTCTCGGCAGATTTTGCTCTGCTACCTTCTTGGCCTGCAGTAGTTTGGTCCCTTCTCTCGCCAAGCATTCCGATACTTCGCCCTTTGACACAAAGACGAGCTACCGTCCAAAGGTCATCTTCACAATCGATGCGAATTCGGTACAAGCCAAATTCACGCTTTAGTACCTGCATCAGTTCACCCGAATACGCCGAGCAAATTACCATTTTCGTCCATGTCCATGTCTGCTGCTGCTGGACGCTTTGGTAGACCAGGCATAGTCATTATTTCACCAAGTACGGCAACTACAAACCCTGCACCAGCATTTAATCTGAATTCTCGAATTGGGATTTCAAAGCCAGATGGTGCGCCCAATAGATTAGGGTCATGGCTGAATGAATACTGTGTCTTTGCCATACAGACTGGAAGATTGCCGTAACCCCATGACTTGATTTGCTTGAGTTGTCTATCTGCCTTTGCGTGAATATTGATTCCTTCTGCTCCATAGATTCTTGTGGCTACTCGCAGAGCCTTCTCTTCGATAGGTGTATCTTTGTTGAATAACGGTGTAAATGGTCTTCCTGCTGCAATGTGGTCTTGACATGCAGAAACCACTGCCTTAGCAAGAGGCGCTCCTCCCATTCCGCCTTTCGAGTGCACTTCTGTTAGACATACCTCTGCAGCGCCTGAGGCGATTGCGCAATCTATCAAACACTTTAGTTCAGCATCGGTGTCGCTTGCAAATCTGTTTACAGATACTACGACAGGCATTCCGAATTGGCTCATGTTCCTAATGTGCCTGTCTAAATTCGTCTGCGCTCCCGCCTTTACTGCATCAACGTCCTCTTTCTCAATTTCTTCCTTGGATGGTCTTCTCGCAGCACGTTCGCCAAAGGCGCCGCCATGTAACTTCATCGATCGTACAGTGACGTTCATGACAACACAATCTGCAGATTTTCCAGAATTTGCAGCCTTGATGTGCATGAATTTTTCAGCACCCATATCAGAGCCAAATCCTGCTTCTGTGACCACGAAATCAGCAGCACTTAGCGCCAATTTGTCAGCGATGATTGAGGAATTACCGTGTGCTATGTTTGCAAATGGACCTCCATGAATGAAAGCCGGGTCCCCTTCAAGCGTCTGCACGAGATTTGGCAGGAATGCATCACGCAGGAGTAGACTCATTGCTCCAGCGGCATCGATGTCCTCAGCCTTAACTGGAGTGCCATCGAATCTTTGTGCGATCACAATATCGCCAAGTCTCTTTCTTAGGTTAGCGTAATCGGTTGCTAAAACGAGGATTGCCATGACCTCACTAGCAGCGGTAATGTCGAATCTGTCCTCTCTAACCATTCCGTTAGCTGGACCTCCAAGCCCAACTGTAACGTTTCTCAAAGAGCGGTCGTTTAGGTCAACGACTCTAGGCCAAATGATTCTTGAAGAGTCGATTTGTTGGTCATTACCGTGTTTCAAATGATTATCAATCATTGAAGAGAGAAGATTGTGCGCACTCGTAACTGCATGAAGGTCTCCAGTGAAGTGGAGATTGATGTCCTCCATCGGCAAAACTTGAGATAGGCCGCCACCCGCAGCACCTCCCTTGATTCCGAATACTGGGCCCATAGATGGCTCTCGAATCACGCATGTAGCACGCTTGCCGATTCGGTTCAATGCCTGGGTTAGACCAATTGTGGTTACCGTCTTGCCTTCCCCGAATGGAGTTGGATTTACACTAGTGACTAGGATAAGAGAACCCTGAGGCTTCGAGATTCGATTCTTCAAAGCATCCCAAGTAATCTTGGCTTTACCAATTCCCATAGGCATTAATTCGCCGTCACCAATTCCAAGTTTCCAAGCGATGGCGGATATATCCTCCATCTTTGCTGCTCTTGCAATTTCTAGGTCGCTCTGCATGGGCCGTTTGCGGCTTAGAGGGTTTTTCAAACCACTGTCCCTTCAAGGGATGCAAATGCGGGTTTCATTCCTCTTTCATACTACCCAAGTAGTCTGGTAGGTCAACTCCCGCCATCTTTGCAACGTCATGCACAGGTGGTAGGGAATGGATTAGACTGGATACGAAGTTGGCAGTTGAGCCTTCTCCGTTTCCTCCAGCGGAATCCCAAACTGTGATCTTGTCGATTTGTAGGTTGGAAATTGCTTCGACCTGGCGAGCGACGATATCCTCGATCTTTTCGACCATAAGTAGGGTAGCAGCGGCCTTAGGGTCGCCGCCTGCACTTGCAACAAGGTTAGAGTAACCAGCAGCCTTAGCTTCTAGAACGGCTTTCACACCTTCCGCCTCAGCACGGTACTTTGCTAGGATTGCATCTGCTTCACCACTAGCGACACGGCGCTGGCGTTCTGCTTCTGCTTCTGCAGCGATCTCAATTTGAGTCTTTGCGATTTCTTCACGAACGATTTCTTCCGCCTTCAATCTCTCTTGCTCAAGCATGTATTGTGCCTTTTGAACTTCCATTTCCGCAGTTCTGCGCGCAACTTCAGCACGCTGCATTGC
>DAYA01000034.1:0-7806 GCA_002506705.1 Euryarchaeota archaeon UBA550 | reverse complement strand
GTGTTTTCACCCTCGATTGCAGTTGCTTCAAGAACAGCTACTTCCTTTCTTTGAGCGGCATCTGCACCCTTCTTACCGATTTCACCAGCAGCTGCGTTTTCTGCAACTTGGATGTCACGGACTCTGTGTGCTTCTGCTTGTCCGATGTCACCATCACGGTTTGCTGCAGCGACATCTGACTTTGCAGCGTTGACAGCGATTGCTGCTGCCTTCTTACCGATAGACTCGATGTAATCAGAGTCGTCAGTGATATCTGTGATGTTAACGTTGATTAGGTTCAGACCCAACTTGTTCAGTTCGTGGCCGACGTTGTCACGGATGGACTCTAGGAATTGGTCACGGTCCTGGTTAATCTGCTCGATAGTCAGAGATGCAACTGTAAGACGTAGTTGACCGAAAATAATCTCAGAAGCCATTGACTCGATTTGGTTTGGAGTCAAGTGCAGAAGTCTTTCAGCAGCGTTGTTCATGATTAGCGGGTCTGTGCTAACACCCACTGTGAATGTGGATGGAACGTTGATTCTGATGTTCTGTAGAGACAGAGCGTTTGTCAATGGAATGTTGATAGTCATTGGAATTAGACTCAACTTCTTCCAATCCTGAATCAGCGGCCAAACAAGTGTAGCACCACCGTGAATACAGCGCGATGCTTTACCGCCGCCAACACGTCCGTACACGACGAGAATTTCGTCAGACGCACAGCGCTTGTATCTTGTTACAAGCAATATTATTCCAAATGCAAAAATCAGTCCAAAACCTGCAATCAGCAGGAATAGCGTTACTCCAGTATCCATTTTATTCGCCTCATTCTTCTTCTGATGTTAGTTCATCACCTTCACTAAGCGGTTCTACAATCAAAGTGGATCCGATTACGTCTACGACCTTAATCAGTTCACCGCTTGGAATTAGTTTTGTTTTGTCTCTACCTCTTGCTAAAAGGGTACGCAGAGTTCCATCAACTGCAACTTGTACTTCTCCTTCTTCATTTGGCTTGATTCGTGAGTATACGTGGCCTTTGGCTCCAATTGCGTTTGCGTGCTTCATAGTTCCATCAGCTTGCAAGTTAGAAATTCCTGCCATCATGTATCTCACCATGTATAGCGAGCCACCCGCAGCAAAACCACCTGAAATAACAGCGATAATTTCCTGGTCTGTTGCTGAAACTACGAACATACCAGTTAATCCAAACATCATAATCGCAGCAGCAATTCCTTGTAGACTGAATAATTCAAACGCAAGTGTACTATCCATGCTTACGTCTGTGTCAAACGCAGTATCGATGACTCCTCCAAGAACATCACCGACTAGCATTAGCAACATCATTACAATGAAGAATAGAGAACCAAATACTGCACAGCAAACGAAAATAATCTCGATTACAGATGGTGCAGTGAAGCCGAATATATCTGCTAACCAATCAAAAACAGCCATTGCGACCCCAACCTTCCCTACATTCGTTACTTAATGACCTTATTGCCGTCATCGTTTTTGGATAATTCTTCTTCGATTTTCTTTTTTTCATAAATTGCGACCAAAGAAACCGATGCTCCACCTATGATTGCTGCGATTATAACATTCAAGCCGGCAGAGTATCCAATCAGGAAAACCCACAAAGGAAGAAAGGCAAAAAGAAATCTCCTCATTACTGGCCAAAAACCGCTAAACAGTTCGTCAGTTGGGTCGGTTACAACCATTAAAACCACTCAGAAGAATATGGAGCCTACGATGATTGTTAGGACCCACATTCCAATCCCGAATCCAACGCCCTTTCCTTGCTTTGCCATCTGGTCAGGGTGGACTTCCTTCTGCATGTTCTTCATTGGGTTGATTAGCAAATCCCTTTGTTCTTGCCTGAATACAACTAATCCTAGAACAAAACATGCCGCAGCACCAGTTCCGAATAAAGTTGTAATTGCGGCGTCGACTTGTTCCATGAGTTTCAATGAAAGCCAGATTTGAGTTACAGCCATCATGAACCACAGGAAAGAGCCCCTCTCAGCAACTGCCATGGAATTCTTAGAGCATACTCCTTATTGAGAATTACCTCGGTTTGCCCCATCTTGATTCGAACTTAACACAGACTTATTCAAGTACTAATCGCGAAATCTCTGTTCATGGGGAGAGTGCGTCATGCTGTTGCGGGCAATCCTATTGTCCACTCCCTATCCCCTGTGCTTACAGCGCTGGTGCATGCACATCTCTCTAGGCAAGATGATGTTGAAATTCCGGGATTGAAAGGTGTAATAGTAATTCCAACTGAGGGTGTTGAGAACGCACTTGCTTGGGGTTATGCAGATGGTCTTCCTTCCCCTCCGGATTGGGAATATGTGGGTTCTCCATTGGGTAAGTTCAGAGCAAATACACTACTGGAAAGGGCGGTTGCTGCCTCATCTGCTGAACATGGCGATGCTGATTCTCGTCTACCCAATGCTCCACTTGTCACAGACAAATTTGAGAATCAAAACAAGGGGAATGAAGAGGTCTGGTTGTCTCTGACATCACCGCTCAAACACCAACTTTCAATCGCTGCAGTAAAATGTATTGACAATGCCATGGATATTCGTTCAGTGAACACCCTTCGATGGGACGGAATCACATGGTGGGCTGGTTCTAGTGACGGTCCAGGAATGTGCATGGTGGCCGAAGCTTTCGGAAAAAAATCAAACGATGTAATGGGCATTATCGGTGGGGGTGGAACAGCTCGCTCTGTCGCAGCAGCATGGACTAAATCCGGCGGTAAGATTACTCAAATGGGAGGTAAAAGAGAACTCGATGAGGACGGCCCATGGGATCTAGTAGAATCCGAGGCGGATTTCGTCATAAATTTCGATGATGATGGAGGTGACCTCTCTGTTAGGTACGAGAAAATGGATGGAGATTTCGAATCACGGGTCGAGTATCTGGCAACAAACGCAGATGGAAGATGGTTGCTTTGTGCTCAGCATCTACATTCTTGGGCTACACTTTGGGCACCACAATACTCAGAAAAACTTCCATCTCTCTCGCTTCTAATGACACGGTTGATCGCTGCGGAGGTGCATTTAGGTTGAAACGGATATATCTGGTTTTGATTATCCTTCTTGCTCCAGTCGTAATGGCAGACCAGTTTCCAAATCAAAATCAAAGTTCAGGATTCGTAGGCTGGCAAATCGTTGAAGACGAAAAAATAGGAGAATTCAGAATTTCTTACCCAGCACTTAGTGATGGTGAAGAAACCGAGATGGCTCAAGACGGACCATTTGCAGTAGTTGTATTCTATGGGGATGAGGGCGAAGGTTACGAACAATATGAGTGGTTTCAGGACGCAACCTCTCCTTGGGGATACATTACTTTGGTAGTTGAAGATGGAACTAATTTCGAGGCAGTAGAGTACACGCTGCGAGGGTGGAATAACGGTTCTATCTCCACAGTTCCTGGGGCGCAAGGAATGTTTGCAATGAACCACATCGCTTTAGGTGGACACGGTACTGGTGCTCACTATGCAGCAGAGGTTGTTAAGAGTACAGACTACCAAATCGACGGTTTGTTTGGTCTAGGCTTAGATGGTTCACAGAGTGAATATTCTGAATCAGTTATTCTTTCTCGGCCTTCAATAGCGTTGTTTTTGACTGGTACGACCGATGACATCGCTCCTGCAAGTGAGAACGTTAGAACATACCTTAATTCGTGGCCAGGTGCATGGCAAGTCATGTATCCAAGAGGCGCAAACCACATTGGATATCAGACCACTGACACCTTCTTTGAGCGGTTTGCGGATGGTGATTCTACAATGGGTAGAGATGGTCAACAAAATCATGCTATGCAGCATATATTGCCATATCTGAATCTCTCTCTCAAAGGCGATGATTCCGCATACCAAGTAGCATTCAACCGTGAAGATAAGACTGTGTCATCTGATTCTGATGCTTACATCGACGAGGACATGAACCGCTCAAGGCTTTACAAAATGGAGAATATCACTTCTAGCCTACCATCTGTTATGCTGTATCAATCATTCACTATATCTGCAAATGTGACTATGCGTGATGGAAGCACTGCATTTGGCAACGTGTCATGTACGTTACCCGATGGTGAAATCGTCCTCGGCGAACTGCAAAATGATGTTGCATTTTGTGATTTGAATGGGACATCTCTCTTACCGGGCCCCTCATTGATTGAATTGAAAATAGAGGACCACTCTTTTTCTGATTGGCTGGACATGTTCGTCAACAGGGTAGGCATTCCAATGCAGATTTCAGAGCCAATACCAGAAATCGTTCTTGACCAACACGGGTCAGTCACCATTGATGCTGATATTTTTGCTACAGACCCTGATGGTGAGGAGATTCAATTCCAATCTGCGGAACTGTTTGGACAAAACTCAACAAAGCTTGAGGTTTTGAATATGGTTGATGAAATTACAATTTCTCACGTTGCAGACCAAGAATGGGACGGTAAATCGCAGATTAATCTCACATTGATGACAAGTGACGAAATGGTTGACATTGTTGCAAACATCACAGTACTTCCTGTAAATGACCCTGTTTCACAATATGAAACCGTGCCGCAGCAGGCGACTATTGAGGACGGACCAAGTATTGTGGTGGATTTCTCAAATTACGTGAACGACCCGGAAGGAGATGAATTGGTTGTAGTTGCGACTCGTGAATATCCAGGGATTCGAATTACTTCGACCTCCTCAACTGTCCTAATCGACCCCCAGACGCATTGGAATGGTGCTGAATTGATTGAGTTCTATGTGTCAGATGGTGTTACAGAGCCTATTCAAGTCGTCGTGCCGATTAACGTCGAGGCTGTTGATGACCCAATTGAATTTTCATCCACCTCTTTCACTGTTGACATTGATGAGGATTCATCCAAATCGATTAACCTAGAAAATTATACCATCAATGTAGATGATGATACGTTAACTTTCACACTCACAGGAGAGTCAGAACTGCTAGGTTATTCCCTGAATGGTGATGAATTACTTCTCGTTCCTTCACCTAATATGCATGGCTCTGCAACATACACCTTGGCGGTTAGTGATGGATTTAATTCTACTACTGCTATCCTTGGTGTCAACATCATACCGGTAGCTGATTTACCAACCGTCAGTATCTCTTCGGTGGATTATTCAAGTAACGTCCTTTCTGTTCTGTGGACGATATCTGACAATGATGGAGATGAGGGGTTGATCTATTCTGTCAAGTTTGCAAATAACTCGATTGAGCAGAATACAGAATGCACGGGTAATGTGCTATTAACATGTTTAACTACCACAAATACAAATCAGGTTGGAACCTTTGAGGTCGAAGTCAAAGTATGGGATGGTAATGCTCAGGTTTGGTCAAATGTAGACACTAAAGCAATCGATTTAGTTCCTGTGACCAATACAAATGATGATTCAGAGTCTGAGATAGTGGTAAGTGATTGGTTGCTACCAATCGGTTTGGGTATGGTGGTTATACTTCTTCTTGGTTACATGGTGATGACCAAGAAGGAATGATCACAGTGGAATATTTCCATGCTTCTTTGGTGGAGACCATTCTCGCTTTGAAGATAGAATTCTAAGCGCACGAATTAGCCTTAGCCTGCTTTCTTCAGGCTCAATGACATCATCGAGCCATCCATTTCTTGCAGCAACATATGGGTCGCCAAATTTTGTTTTGTATTCTTCAACTAATTGTTGACGAGTTTCCTCTTTCTTATCTTCATCTGCGGCGGCAATCTCTCTTCTGTGAATGATGTTTACCGCACCTTCTGCTCCCATGACCGCCAACTCAGCTGTAGGCCATGCGATGTTGTAATCTGATTGAAGGTGTTTACAACTCATTGCGAGGTAAGCGCCACCATACGCCTTGCGAGTCACTAAAGTCATCTTTGGAACGGTAGCCTCAGCATAGGCGAAGAGCAGTTTTGCTCCGTGGCGGATGATTCCACCCCATTCTTGAACAACTCCAGGTAAGAAACCGGGTACGTCTTCGAAAGTAACCAATGGAATGTTGAAAGCATCACATGTTCTGATGAATCTGGCTGCTTTGATTGAAGCATCAATATCTAGACAGCCAGCCAGTACCTTGGGTTGATTTGCGACGACTCCGATTGTTTTACCATCCAATCTAGCGAAACCGATTACAATATTTTCTGCATAGGAGTTGAATAATTCCATGAAGATACCATCGTCTACAATTTCTTCAATCACCTTGACCATATCATACGGGCGATTTGGGTTATCTGGTACGAGTGTAGTGAGATCGGGGTTCAGTCTGTCAGGCTCATCAGCAGTCAACTCAATGGGGGGGCTAGACTGATTATTGTCTGGAAGGAAGCCGAGTATGTCAGCAGCTAATGCGCATGCCTCTTCTTCATCTTCTGCAATTAGGCAAGCAATACCCGAGCGACTTGCATGGAGTGTTGCTCCACCCAATCCTGCAGCATCGACTTCTCCATTGATACACTCTGGTGTCTCAAGAGGAGATGACATGAACAGTTGTCCGTGGTCATTTCCTAGAATAGTGAAATCGGCTAGACTTGCTCCAAGAGCAGATACCCCTACTACAGGCCCGAGTACAAGTGAAATCATTGGAATTCTACCAGAACATTGTACCAACCTGTCGAGTAACTCACCAGTCCCTCCCAGCGATGCTACGCCATCTTGAGCACGCTGTCCACCGCCATCCCAAATCCCTACGATTGGAACCTTGGAGCGCTCTGCCATCTCGACAACTTTGGAGATTTTCTTGGCATGCATTTCACCCATTGACCCGCCGTGAACAGAGAAATCTTGAGCGAAGCAGTAGATTCTTCTTCCATCTACAGTACCATGACCGCATACTACACCATCACCTAGTGTTTCATGCATGAACATGCCATGGTCAGAAGTTCTGTGGGTTAGAAATGTATCAATTTCAACAAATGAATCCTCATCTAATAGATTACGAATTCGGTCTCTCGCAGTACCTCTGCCTGAAGCACGAATGCTTTCTTGGCGCTTCAAACCGCCTCCCATTTGCACCTTCTCTCGTCGGTACTTCAAGTCCTCGAGAGCGTCACTCGAATCCCTTGACATAGCACTCCTACTCCTTTACGGTTCTTCATTAAAGCGGTTATGACCTGAGAGTTGGTTGATTCTCACCACAGAGATTTTGGCCCAATATGGAAAGGTCCTTTCCGTTGGATAATGCCCAATGTACCTTGGCTAGTAGGGCCTCTGGAGAAGATGTACCTCCGTGGCCTAATACGCCGATTTCCTGTTGGTTACGTCCCTTTGAATAGACATTCAAATCAACAGGGCCGTTGATGCACTGGTTGGCAATGATAATCGGGATTGGTGAAGATTTGATTGTGTTGTACAACTCTTCATTTTCAGGTGCATCCCCATTTGGATTTTCGATAGGAAGGTGACCGAGTCCAGTGCCGTGAATCATAATTGCAGAATAACCAGAACTAATTGCAGCATCTAATAGGTCATTGTGTAAGTGTGGGCCTGCGATAAATTGTGCAATTCTGATATTTGTATCATATTTTGTTGGGTTTGAAATTTCTCGGTTACTGCTTAGGCTAACAGGTGTGTGCGAGAGCCCATCTCTAGTGATTATGATTTCACTAATCCTCTCCCCGTTAACCATCTGGAAGGCATTCCTTCGAGTAGAATGCATCTTTCTAACAGCAACGCCGGGGCTAACTGCGCAAACTCCGTCTCCGGAGCCAGCGTGCATAACAGTAACCGCTGCATCACCTTCACCGGTTACTTCTGGACCATTGGCAGCCCAGTAAACAGCTGATAGCAGGTTTTCTGTAGCATCAGATGATGCTCTATCCGAT
>DAYA01000022.1:1963-2625 GCA_002506705.1 Euryarchaeota archaeon UBA550 | reverse complement strand
GGTGATGATGCCGATTTCGGAGGCTCATGGAAAGAGCAACCCGGCGACCTATCTCGACCGGACCCTGTAGAGTGCACAGCACCTGAAACCCATGACCATGCGCATGGCTTGATTCGTGTGCTAGGGGACGATGATTCAGCATCAGGTGAATGGAATCCAGAACTCGACGCTGCTGAATTAATCAAAGGATTAGAGATGATGATGCGCTTGAGAATTTTCGATGACAGGATGATCAAGATGCAAAGAACCGGAAAGCTATCTTTCTACATGCGTTCATTTGGCGAAGAAGCGATTGCAATCGCTCAAACGATGGCACTAGATGATACTGACTGGATATTCCCTTCTTACAGACAGCCAGGTGCACAATTTGTCAGGGGCCGAGACATGGTCAGCATGATTTGTCACTGCATTGGTAATACTGAAGACAATATTCGTGGCAGGCAAATGCCGGTTCACTACTCTTGGAAGGAAGGCTACTTCATCTCCATATCAAGTCCAGTAGGTACTCAGTTTAGCCAAGCGGTGGGAGTCGCTATGGCATCTGCATACAAAGGGGATGACCAAGCAACAATCACATGGTTAGGAGACGGAACCAGTGCACAGGGTGATTTCCATTATGGACTGAACTTCGCATCAGTATTCAAGCCACCAGTTATTCTCAA
>DAYA01000022.1:0-1567 GCA_002506705.1 Euryarchaeota archaeon UBA550 | reverse complement strand
GCAAGAGGATTGGCTTACGATATTCCATCCCTGCGTGTTGACGGAAACGATTTCCTAGCACTCTACTCTGTTACAAAGTGGGCAAGAGAGAGAGCACGTGCAGGAAAAGGCGCAACTTACATCGAAGTTTACACCTACAGAGCAGGTGCACACTCTTCCTCTGACGACCCTAGTCGCTACCGTCCGGGTGACGAATTCAAGTGCTGGCCCGGCGGAGATCCCGTTGAGCGTTTGAAGAAGCACCTAATCAGCATTGGAGCATGGTCGGAAGAGAAAGACAACGAACTTCGAGAGAAGATCGATTCTGAAGTAATGGCTGCGTACAAGGAAGCTTGCACATTTGGAGACTTAGCAAATGGTCCATTCCCTCCCGCATCTACAATATTCACAGAAGTATACGAAGAAGTTCCTTGGCATGTTCAAGAACAAAGAGAGGAATTGGGGAAGTGAGGTGATCAAATGCCAGAAATGAACATGATAGAATCACTAAACAGCGCTCTAGACAACATGCTAGAGGTCCACGACAATGTTGTAATCTTTGGAGAAGATGTTGGATACTTCGGAGGAGTATTCAGAGTAACTGATGGATTGCAAGCAAAGCACGGTGCTCACAGAGTATTCGATGCTCCACTAGCAGAAGGCGGAATTGCAGCAATCGCATTTGGAATGGGATTGAACGGGCTGCGACCGGTTGCAGAAATTCAATTCGCAGACTACATCTTCCCTGCTTACGACCAAATCGTAAACGAAATCGCAAAACTACGCCACAGGTCAGGAGGAGAATTCTCAACTCCGGTCACAATCAGAACACCTGCAGGTGGTGGAATCAAGGGAGGACACCACCACTCACAAAGCCCTGAGTCACAGTTCACCCACACTCCAGGACTGAAAGTTGTATACTGTTCGAACCCAAACAATGCGAAAGGCTTGCTAACCAGCGCAATCGAGTGTAATGACCCGGTAATTTTCTTTGAGCCAAAGCGCTGTTACAGAGGTCCATTCTATGGTGACCCACACAACGTACCTACCTGGAAAGGACACGCAAAAGCAGATGTCCCGGAAGGTCACTTTGCAATTCCTCTTGAGAAAGCGGATATTGTGATGGAAGGAGACGCTTGTACTGTAATTGCATGGGGAGCAATGGTTCACGTTGCTGAACAAGGCATCAAGAATTCTGGAATAAATGCTGAACTTATCGACCTTCAAACCCTATTACCATGGGATAGAGACACAGTGGTTAATTCAGTAAAGAAAACTGGTCGCTGTGTAATCGTTCACGAAGCACCAAAGACAAGCGGTTTTGGAGCAGAGATGAGCGCTTCGATTCAAGAGCGATGCTTTTGGCACCTAGAAGCACCAATTATCAGAGTCACAGGCTGGGATACGCCGTTCCCTCACACTACCGAGTGGGACTACCTACCTAGCCCAGAGAGAATTGCGGAAGCTATTAAGAAAACACAGGAGGCATAAACATGGGAATATTTGCATTCAAACTGCCAGATATTGGAGAAGGAGTTGTAGAAGGAGAAGTCGTTGAATGGATGGTCGCTGTTGGTGATACCGTCAA
>DAYA01000029.1 GCA_002506705.1 Euryarchaeota archaeon UBA550 | reverse complement strand
TGAGATTGCATCCCGGGCGAGTGGTAAACCAGTCCATGGTTTCTTGACAATACCTCCAATGTCTGGCTTCATCAGGGCAACAAGCCTGTCTCCGACTTCTGTTGGATGAGCTGCACCGAGTGCCCTGAGCGTCCTGTCATGGGAGCCAAACAAGTTCATTGCAAGTGGTATTTCACTGATTTCACCGTTAGGTAATCTCGGGTTCTCAAACAACACTGCTGGGCCATTTGTTTTGACAAGCCTGTCTGCAATTGCGCCAGCCTCCAGTTCCACGTCTACAGGCTCTGATATGCGTAGCAACTCGCCCTTTTCTTCGAGATGGGCAAGCCAACGAGTAGAATTACGCCAGGCCATGCTACTGCTAGGACAACCTATTGATGAATACTTGTTCTCTTCCGACTCATTCAAGTCCCGCCTCCCCTTCGGGGAGGCATGGCGACTTGCGACGTATTGGTTATCGGGGCCGGTCCCGGGGGTGGTTCGGCAGCACTACACTCCGCTCGTGCTGGTCTTAGCACAATGATTGTCGAGGCTGATCCCGAAGTTGGGGTGCCTGTTCACTGCGGCGAGTGTCTATCTCAGATGGCGGTTGACAATCTTGATCTCGAACTTCCCGAAGATGTAATCGCTCTCGACTGCAAAGGCATCAGAGTGATTTTCCCAGACGGTACGGCCAAACTTCTGACTGAGAAAGGATACGTTCTCGAGAAGCATAAGTTCGAACAATGGTTGTGTGACGAAGCTGTCAAAAAAGGCGCGAGTTTGCACCTAGGGCACAAGGTAACTTCAATGGAAAGAATTTACAATAGTAAAAATGAATTTACCAATTGGAAAATTGATGGTAGAGGAAATGAATTTCCAATTGAATGTAAAGCGGTGATTGACGCTTCTGGAGTTGCAGGTGCAGCAACAAAATTGCTGGATATGGGAACGGAAGTTGAGGTCATTGCTGGCTTCCAGTATGAGATGACAGAAGTCGATAATGATGGATATCTAGACTTCTACTTGTGGCCTGAATATTCTCCGCATGGGTATGTGTGGATGATACCAAAGAAAGGCGGTCGCGCTAACGTTGGATTAGTTACAACCGACAAGAAAGGCGCAATCAAATATCTAGACAAATTCGTCGATGATACATACCTCAAGGGCAAAGGAATTCAAAACCCTGAATGGAGAAAGCCAGGGATCAAGCCAAGACCGTTCGGGGGCACAATTCCAATTTCCGGTCCTCGTGAAATTACAACTGGAGACGGCCTTATTTTGGTTGGAGACGCTGCTGGATTTACTTCACCCCTTTTCGAAGGGGGCTCTCACCTAGCACTCTGGTCAGGAAGGCAAGCCGCACAAACAATCGCTGCTGCAATCTCAGAAGGAGATCTCTCCAACAAGCGCATGCTGGCCTATGTCGATGCATGGAAGAAACGCTTCCCTCCATATCATAAGATTCTGAAGGGAAAAACATCCCTATATGATTTGAGCGACAAGGAATTATCCAACATGGCACGTTGTTTGCCAAAGGAGTTGGGTTCTATGTCGGTTTTAGATAAGCTCTGGATTGGTTTGAAAATTCTAGTAAAACACCCATTGCTATACACCAAAGGCGTGATTAGCGTCTTGTTATCATTCGGATATTCGAGGGCTAAGCACTTTGGCTGGTGAGTAAATGGAATCTTTGTTGATGCCATTCGCTGTTTTCGTTGCAGCATACATCACATACCGGCCTGATGCTAAACTAACTTGGATACTTGCTATGCCTTTCCTAATTTTAGCCTTCATGTTCACGATGAATTATGACCTCATTCATCTTGTTGCATGGTATGGTGGAGAAGAATTACCTCTGAGATACAGATTCGCAGCAACGTGGGCTGCAAGAGAAGGACCAATCTTGCTCTGGGTTGCATGGATGGCACTTCTCTCGATAATATGGAGGAATCCACTGAAATCAGAATCCAAGGAAACTCAATTACTTCGCCTTCGACTGATGAATGGATTTGCTCTAACTCTTCTACTCGTCGCATGGATTTTGCAACCGTTTAAGCCTGCAGAGGGTAATGGTCCTGGACTAAATGAACTCCTGCAAACCGATTTGATGGTCATCCATCCACCTCTGATATTCCTTGCTTATTCACTGTGTATTGTGCTGTCCTGTATAGCAATCTCTTCTTTGTTAACGAGTTCGAAAGGTATCAAAGACAGAATGATTCAAGTCGCTAGGCCTGCATTCTTCTTCGCAACACTAGGAATCGGTTTAGGTGGATTGTGGGCCTATCTAATCCTTGACTGGGGAGGCTATTGGGCATGGGACCCTGTTGAGACGGGTTCCTTACTTCCGTGGATATGTTTGGTGATGCTCCTACACCTGAGAACCAAGCCTGGAAAGACATCCGACCATATGTGGGCAGGTGTTGCGATGGCAAGCGGTGCCCTTGCGCTGTTTGCTACTATGGTTACACGTGCAGGTGGAGTCTGGGCGGTGAGCGTACACACTTTCGTAGTGAATTCATCAGGTTCTCCACCACAAGACGTATTTGGGCGAATCATGGTCCTTTTGTCTGATAACAGTGGTATTGAAGTCATAGTCTACTTCATGGGAATTCTTCAACTTCTTGGAATATTTCTCGCCACTAGGCTGGGTCATGAATACTCAAAATATTGGCTTGCACTCCTGCCAGCCATTGCAGTACTCGGCGTAATTGGAGGCGGGGATGTTCTGGATGGATTCCCCTCAACACTTCTTGTTATACTGGGTCTAGGCCCGTTTGTCGAGGCGGGTATTAACTCACTTCCCGAAGGCCATGATTGGAAGTGGTTCGCTCTTCCTGGGGTAATGGTTGTCCTGAGGTTCATTCACGGTGACGTCCTTTTCGAGTTGTTATCCCTGCTGTTCGCATTTGGATTAATTTTCGAAGAGGAGCGATTCAAAGCCTGGGGTTGGGCAAGTGCTGGTGTTATGCTATTCCTTGCAGCTTCCTGGGCAGGAATGTTTGACATCTGGATTTGTGCAGTTGGAATGACTGCCTTCGTGGCACCATGGTTCTTTGCTGAAGAGAACACGGAGTCAAAATTGTCCTTCAAAGATAGGACGACACAACAGCGTCTTGCTTTGTGGAGTCCTGTGGTAGTCGTGGGACTTTACCTAATCCTAACCCTGGTTATCCTCATAGCCAGTATTGACTCGATTCAGTTTGCAGCACACGAGTTGTATGGTGCCCCGTTCATTGCAGTGATGATGATCTCATATGTCATGTGGAGTATGAGAAAGAAGCCAGAACGCATTTTCTACACCCTCATGGCTACTCCATTTATTGTATTGATTGCGTGGCAATTTGGTAATTCTCTTGGTTACGACTCTCAGGATATTTTGGGGGCGTCAATCAGCCGTGGACAGGTTGGCTTAGTGGTCTTGATTCCAGCATTATTTGCCCTGCCTGCGACATTATCTCTGATTAAAGAAAATTCAGCAAAGCGCAAGATACCATTCTTTGCACACATAGTCCACCTCGGAGTTGTTTTACTTGTCATTGGACACGTAATGAGTACAACAATAATCGACAGAGGTACATTCTCTCATTCTGTTACACTCATCAAAGACGAGAAGGTTGAATGGGAGGGTTATGAATTTGAATTCACTGAGGTTGTAACTCAAACTGAAGACCTTGAAGTCGGGGATGGGTATCTCGGCGCTGTAATCAACGTATACGAAGACGGAGAACTGATTGAAACCGTTGAACCTGGTGTGTTAAGATTTGATACCCGTTCTAGGTCTGAAGTCGACAGAATAAGTATGTGGCACGGAGATCTAGTTTTGATTATGGATGGCACTCAAGCACGGTCTCTGATGGAGGGTAGTGACCTTGTTAGAATCATGGTGTACGATTTGCCTGGTATCCACTTGGTATGGGGGGGATGGGTCTTGATGTTGTTAGCAAGTCTTGCCATGTGGGTACCTCGGAGAGACCCAACTCATTGAAATAGGGATGGTTGGTCGCCGAAATGCCCCCGTAGGGGGCGATAGGTGAAATACCATGGAAGAAGGAACCATTGTCCACGTCGATTATGACCTGTATAACGCAGACTCCGGCGATTTGATTGAGACCACTAGAGAAGAAGTCGCAAAGGAGCATGACATGCACCAAGAGGGAAGAACGTACACTCCTCTTGTCTGCGTGGTCGGTGCTGGAAACCTAATCTCCGGATTTGAAGACAGTCTTCTTGAGGCTGAAGCAGACAAGGACATTTCACTAGAAATCGCACCTGCTGATGCTTACGGTGAGAAGGACCCAGACCAAATCGAGACAATTTCAGTCGACAAGTTGCTAAGACACGTCCGTGACCCCAAGTCGCTTTACATCGGTGGTCCTGTATCTATCGAAGGCCGTCAAGGAACTCTTTCCTACCTAGCTGCAGGTCGTGCAAGAATCGATTACAACCACCCAATGGCTGGTCGCACTCTGAAGTATGACTACAAGATCGTAAAGGTCGTTGAAGGAAAGGAAGAGAAGGTTGCAGCTCTACTAGAAGCAAACACAGGCCAAGAAGGCTTTGAGGTATCTTTCGACGGAGATGACCTCTCAATCATTGTCCCTCAAACAATGCTATTCGACCCTAATGCGGCAATGCAGAAATTCCGCTTAGTTACTGTGCTACGTGACGCAGTTGATGCTGGCAAGGTCTCATTCGTAGAAGTACACGAGCCTCGTGTTGCTGCAGACGACCATGATCACGATCATGGCGAAGAAGAGTGATTATTGCACGCAATACTCATCATCTTAATCGGCGTGGTATGCACATGGAAGACACAGAATTCTCCCGCTCAGAGAGAATTCTACTATCCGTTATCGGGCTAATTTTCTTGGTCGTAATTGCCGGGCTAGTTTTCGCACCCGAGATATTCTGGGATGATTTCGTCAAGGTGTATATTTGGGACCCGATCGTGAAAGATGCTGGAAAATCTGGTGATGCAGGTTACACTGCTGTAAATACAGCGGTTTACATCGCTACTATGATTGCTGCAGTAATCGCATTTCAAGCACTATTCCGTAAGTGGCAACTTCCTGTGGATGACAAGATGGTATGGGCACTGATTGCATGGGTTGCATTGGCGCCTGTTCTAAGAGTCATGGAAGACGCTGATTACTTCAAAGAAGGAATTGATGTTTTATTCATCTCTCCTCTCATTCACATTCATCTTGCTGCTTGGTTGATTCTTTCAGCAATAATCGGGCATGTTGGAAGGAAGAATCACCTTTCTATGCTTACGATGCTCCTCGTGGCTTACATTGCCTTCACCGGATTGCTTGTACTTCCTAGCGTGCATACACACGACACAGGTCATGCATGGATCTTAGGAGGATCTATTGCAGGTGCAGTAATGATTGCAGTAGTAATTCACAACACATGGAATTGGCATGAAATTCCTCGTTCTATGCTTGCATTTGCGATTGGATTGATTACAATGGGGCTAGGCCATTGGGCACAATTAGTGTCTACGCCGTGGGTCAATGACAATGATGTGCTACCCAAAGATCATGCGGTACTATGGCCAGTTCTCGTCGCAGTGGTTTTGCCTGCAATTATCACATGGGCTGTTTGGCGTAAAGGGGAAGAAGACCTGATGCAATTACGCTTGACAGGAAACGAAGTAGGAGTGATTCCCGACGGTATGACACTGGATGAGTGGGAGAGTGAAGACCGTTCTAGTCACCCTGTAGAAATGCTATCTCCTCGCGGAATTCTCGCAACTCCAATGGTGGCAGGAATGTTGTTTGGACAACTCTGCGACGGTCTTGCAACAATGGTTGGAATTGACTACTTTGGATTTTCAGAGAAACATCCTCTATCTGATGCCGTGATTCAGTTTGGAAACGATTTGGACATTCTTGCAGAAGGCGCATGGCTCTTTTTCTTGGTCAAAGCGACACTTGCTGGATTAATCGTGTGGATGTTCTCTGAATTGAGAATTGAATCTAGGCAACAGCATCTTCGAGTTCTAATTGTGCTAGCTGTAATGATTGTTGGAATGGCTCCGGGACTGCGTGGTATCGGTCGGTTAATTCTCGGTGTCTAAGCGGTTGATTCAAGTCTAAATCGCTGCTCGGTGATTTGAGGGGAAGACATGGATAGGTTACCAACTCGTGTAAATCGTGTTGACCCAGATTACCAAAATCGCCGCACTCACAATCTAGAGTTGATAGAAACTCTTCGCTCAAGACTTGATGCAGTTAGCGAAGGCGGCGGTGGCAAATACGTTGAGAGACACCGCAGTAGAGGAAAAATGCTGGCCCGTGAGAGGATACAGAAAATCATTGACCCAGGTACAGCATTCCTAGAATTATCTCCACTTGCAGCATTCGAATTGTATGACGGTAGGGCGAATAGCGCCGGAATCGTAACCGGTGTCGGCCTAGTTCATGGCAGAGAATGCTTATTCGTGGCGAACGATGCAACGGTCAAAGGAGGCTCATACTACCCAATGACGGTAAAGAAGCACATCCGGGCTCAAACCGTCGCTCATGAAAACAACCTTCCCTGCATATACTTGGTTGACTCGGGGGGAGCATTCCTCCCTATGCAAGACGAGGTTTTCCCTGATATCGGACACTTTGGTAGAATTTTCAGAAATCAAGCAAAAATGTCAGGCGACGGCATACCACAGGTGGCAGCGGTTCTCGGAAGTTGTACTGCGGGTGGAGCATACGTACCTGCAATGAGTGACGAATCAATCATTGTCAAAGGCAATGGAACGATTTTCTTAGCCGGGCCGCCACTGGTCAAAGCAGCAACTGGAGAAGAGGTAACGGCAGAGGAGTTGGGTGGTGCAGATGTCCACACTTCACAAAGCGGTGTGGCTGACCATTTCGCCGAAGACGAAAACGAAGCTCTGCGAATGGTTCGCAACGTAGTCGAAAACCTTGGTTCAAGGGAGTTGGCTCCATTTGATAGAAAAGATGCAGAAGA
Organism: Euryarchaeota archaeon UBA550; assembly: GCA_002506705.1. GTDB lineage: Archaea > Thermoplasmatota > Poseidoniia > Poseidoniales > Poseidoniaceae > MGIIa-K1. The sequence continues at coordinate 26,213 of DAYA01000029.1, read as the reverse complement.
ACCATTCTATGACCCAGATGAATTACTGGGTCTAATTCCTTCAGATAACCGAACTCCAGTAGACGTCAAGGAGATAATAGCAAGGATCGTTGACGGTAGCAGATTTCACGAATTCAAATCGAGATATGGTCAAACACTGATTTGCGGTTTCGCACACATTCACGGCTACAAAGTAGGAATAGTCGCTAACAACGGGATTCTATTCTCCGAATCATCCCTCAAAGGCGCTCACTTTGTAGAGCTGTGCGGACAAAGAGGGATACCACTTATTTTCCTTCAGAACATTACTGGATTCATGGTTGGAAAGGCCTACGAGGCTGGTGGCATCGCAAAAGACGGCGCAAAACTCGTAACTGCGGTATCATGTGTTAACGTACCCAAATTCACGGTAATTGTCGGCGGTTCTCACGGAGCAGGGAACTACGGAATGTGTGGAAGAGCATACGATCCACGCTTCTTGTTCATGTGGCCAAATAGCAGAATTTCTGTTATGGGCGGTCCTCAAGCGGCAGATGTTCTCACAACCGTCAAACAAGACCAGAGGGCGAGAGAAGGTCAAGAGCCTATGGAAGGTGAAGAATTAGAAGCGTTTAGAGCTCCAATTTTAGAAAAATATGAGACTGAAGGAAGCCCATATTATTCAACAGCAAGACTCTGGGATGACGGAATAATCGACCCAAGAGATACTCGAGATGTGCTCGGACTTTGCATAGCGGCAAGTCAGAATGCAAAGTTGCCAGACGACCGGTTTGGCGTATTTAGAATGTAATTGGAAAATTAAAATTTGCAATTGGAGAGTTTCACATGAAAGATATGCCAAAAACCTCACTAGTCAAGGTCGAAATTGACGATTGTATAGCAAGAGTAATCCTTGCAAGGTCTGAGAAATACAATGCCTTGAACGTACAGATGATCACTGAATTAATCGAGGTATTTTCCTGGACAGCAAAGAATTCAGTCGGTGTCACAGGGAAACTAGTTTCTGATGATGGCATTCCATATCTGAGAGTGCTAGTTCTATCTGGTGAAGGTAAGCATTTCTGTGCTGGTGCCGATATCAACATGATGCGAGACGCAGGCGCGAACACACCTGAAGAAAACCGCCGAGATTCTGAAAGATTGGATTCTCTATTCAACGGCTTGTGGGCCCACCCTTGTTTCACAATCGGAAAAATACAGGGTGTTGCCCTTGGAGGCGGTGCTGGTTTGATTGCGTGTTTAGATCACGTAATTTGTGAATCCAGAGTAAAAATCGCCCTATCGGAGGGCAAGTTAGGAATTCTGCCTGCAGTAATCGGGCCTTACGTTTACCGAAGAATGGGAAGTGCGAACTTCCGAAGACATGCAATGCTTGCTGGTAGAATGGATACAAGCGAAGCACTGAGAATTGGAATGATCGATTGTATTGATGATTCATTAGATGAATCAAGCATCGTATCAGAAATTCTCTCAACGGGGCCTTGTGCGGTAACAGCGGCGAAGGAGTTGGCTCTTGGTTTTGACAGATGGGAAGGTGATGATGAATCCCTGCGCCTTTGGACTCTAGATTTCACAAGTAGAATGCGTGGCAGTGATGAAGGGCAAGAAGGTCTCTCTTCTTTCTTAGAAAAGAGAAGCGCTAATTGGAAATCTGAGGAGTGATTCGATGCTAAAACGTACTCTCGTCGCAAACCGCGGTGAGATTGCATGCCGCATTTTGAGGGCTTGCCGCGAGGCAGGCATCGAAGGAGTTGCTATTTATGCTGAAAACGACTCTGGAACCTTGTTTACAGAACTCGCAGACATAGCTGTCCAACTCGAAGGAGAAGGCCTAGCAGAGACCTACCTCAATCAACAACAGATTCTACAAATCGCATTAGAAACAGGATGCGACTCAGTCCATCCTGGATTTGGATTCTTATCAGAGCGAGCAGATTTCGCACAAGCAGTCATGGATTCAGGTTTGACTTGGATCGGACCTTCCCCTGAAGCCATCACAAAGATGGGAGACAAAATGACTGCACGTATCACCATGAAAGAAGCCGGTGTCCCCGTAATTCCGGGTGAAGAAGTAACTGGCGGTCTCGAAGAAGTTCTACAAATCGCACCATCTGTTGGTTATCCACTTTTGCTCAAAGCGACCGCTGGAGGCGGTGGAAAAGGAATGCGTGCAGTACACAAGCAAGAAGACTTGGAAAGCGAAGCAAGAGCAGCAATGAGAGAAGCACTGAACGCTTTCGGTGACGATAGAATATACGTAGAGAGGCTGCTAACCGGTAGCCGTCACATTGAGATTCAAGTCCTTGCAGATAAGTATGGAAAAACAATCCACCTTGGGGAGAGAGAATGTAGTATCCAGAGAAGACATCAGAAAGTCTTCGAAGAATCACCGAGCGTTGCCCTAGATGCAGAATTGCGTGAGGCTATGGGTGAGGCAGCATGTGATGCAGCAAGAGCAGTGGCTTACGAAGGAGCTGGAACAGTAGAGTTCTTGGTTACTCCAAAAGGGGAATTTTTCTTCCTTGAAATGAACACTAGAATTCAGGTAGAGCACCCTGTAACCGAGATGGTTACAGGCGTAGATTTAGTGCGCGAACAATTGAGAATCGCCGGCGGTGAGGCAATGAGTTGTGGGCCACTCAACATGCGAGGTCACGCTATCGAAGTTAGGTTGTATGCTGAAGACCCATCAAACAATTTCCTACCAGCTATTGGTGTACTGAAGAAATTCATCGCACCAACTGGTCCGGGTGTACGCTTGGACACCGGTGTGAGGGAAGGCGACGCTGTAACGCCAGATTACGACCCTATGCTTGCTAAACTAATTGTTTGGGCTCCTTCAAGAGAGGAAGCGCTACAAAGAATGGGCAGAGCATTGGACGAATTCGTTGTCCTAGGCTGCACTACAAACGTAAGATTCCTCAGAGAACTTTGCACTAATCGCGACGTTGTTGATGGCTGGACTACAACCGACATGATCGACAGATTATGGCCTGATGGCTGGTCGCCAGACCAATCTGGTAAAATTTTAGATGCAGGGCTATTGATTGCAGCAGCCTGTGAATCAACTAATCACGGCAAGACAGTAACCTCTTCGGTAGGTGGGAGTGTTATTCCATCACCTTTCTCTACGATTAGCAGGAGGTATCCATGATGGAATTCAAAACCTCAAATGGTCGAATTGAAATCGACCCGTCAAGAGATGGGAACTCTTTCACTAACGAAGGCATGGTTTTGCATACTGGTGAAAATTTGTGGTTGGAAATCGAAGGTAGAAAGCACAAAGCGGTCGCAACAAAAGTTGGAGACGTTTGGTGGGTTCATGTTCTAGGTCATACCCTTCAATTCGAGGTAGTCGAGGCAGGAGCATCATCTGCAGACGATGAGGGCGGACTGACAGCACCAATGCCGGGAAAGATTCTCGAAGTACACGTGACTGAGGGCCAAAGCGTTGCTTCGGGTGACATTCTCATGGTCATGGAAGCGATGAAAATGGAACATAAAATCGTCGCTTCTAGTGATGGGAAGGTTGAATCCATTCACTTCAAAGAAGGTGACCAAGTCCCACAGGGTGCTGAATTGCTTACACTTTCAGAGTGATATTTTGATTAATAATGCAGGTGTTACAATTTAATACTGCATGTTAGTGGGCAGACTTATGCAAAAAGCGCTAGCACTATGTATGACTGCTCTCCTTCTCCTTGCCGGGTGTTTAGGAACAGAAGACGTTGAAGAGGTTATTGAAGACACATTGGATATTGTGGGCTGTGGAGATGAGACAGCACTAAACTACGTTGCTAATGTAACCAACGCTACTGACGATCTGTGTGTTCATGAGGACTCCCTCGAGACTGCAATTGTCGATTTCATCACAATGATCGAAAATGGCCCAAATATGGAAACACTAGACACAACAGTTGGTTTCTCAATGGAAATGTCAGAAGTTTACCCCGATGTATCCGTCCACTACATGGAAACCACAGTAATGTCTCCAACAGGATTCAAGTCGACAATGGAGCATACTATTGATGGAATTACTGAATCTTCTGAGATTATTATCTCAGGTAATGAAGTTCAATTCCACATCAAGAACTCTACTGAAGACTACACTGTTAGAATGAAGCATGGAGAAACATTTGAAGATGCTATGGAGATGATGATGTCTGATGATGATGACGAAGACATGGGAAGCGACGACGACGACATGGGTAGCGGTGACGATGAGATGGTCTGCTACGACATGAGCACTCATATGGTACTTTACGAGTATTACGACCAGATGACCTGTGAGGGTGACGGATACATGTGGGTTCCTGCCAGCAGCGGTCCTAGCGATGACATGGAAGACATGGGAGAAATGGCAGACTTTGGCGAGGTTGATGTTAATGATTACACACAGTACTTCAATCCTCTATCCGCAACAATCACTGGATTTGCTCCTGATGAAACAGGGTTCACTTTCAGTGGTTCTCTAAACATCGACGATGCGCCTTTTAGTTATCTTGAGATTCACACTGACTCGACCTTCAAGGTTCTAGGATTCACAATGGAAGACACAGAAGAAGAAGATAACTGGGTAGAATTCATGATGATTGAATCTGGTGATACTTCAACCGATGACACAATTGCACTTTCTGCACTACCTTACGTTCTGTTCGACATGTCAGATTCTGGAGATGGAGACTCTGGCGATGGAGACTCTGGCGATGGAACTTACTGGGAGCCTTACTACGGCGGCTATTGCGAGTGGGAAGGACACCCAGACGACGATGTTCGATGGTCTTGCAAAGAAGACCAATCCGATTCAGATTGGGAAAACTGGTGGTACTACTGTGAACTTCACGAAGGCGACTGGTACTGTACAGATGACTATGGGCAGTCCTCAGATTATGCTAACTCAGCTGACAACGACAGATACATCAACGGATACGATGGTGGAGATGATGGCGGCTCAGATGACGATTTCATTTGTGACAATGGAGACACAATCCCATGGGATTGGGTAAATGACGGGTATCCAGATTGTGAAGACGGTTCAGATGAGTGGGACGATGGTCCCGGAGAAGAAGAATTCCACTTCTATGACAACTGTACCGATGATAATGGAACTTACGAATGCTGGATGGACGAATGGGACTATGATAACGACGGTGAATTCGATGAGAGCCATGGGTTCGATTACGCAGACTGCTCTCTAGAATCCAACGGTTCCTGGAAATGCTTTGTTGGCTATGTTGATGAAGAATATGAAGAGGAAATTGCAGTTTACTACTGCACACCATTCGTAGCACAGAACTCCGCAGGGTTCTCAATCTTCAATATCACAAATCTAGATGATTCACTATGTGGAATGGAAGTAACCGATGAAATTTACGAGTTTGATAACACCGCCTTTACCATGCCAATCAACCTAATTTGGGAAGATTGCTGGACAGAGGGCAACGAAACCGTATGTGAACAAGGAGAGATTTACTATGATGTCAACACCACAATGCTGTGGGAAACAACTCACGAAAACAACTACATGGATTGTGACGGAGATTATGATAACAATACCAGCATGTGCACAGAATGGATTGGAAACATAACCGATGCAGATGGAAGCGCTTTCCTATTAGTACACGATTACGGAGAGACGCTAATGATGTATCAATACGATGAAGCGACTCAAAGCGGTTTGTTAATTTTAGTGGAATCAGATGATGATGATTATGACCCAGAGATGATGTTCAACATGCTCGATGGAAATGCAGACGGTGAAGTCAATGCTAGTGAATGGGCAGATTTCGGTAACCAGTCAGGTGAAGGAATGACCGATGATGACTGGAATGGGATTCTAATGATGATTGAGATGTTCGATGAAGACAACTCAAGCGGCCTAAACCTCTCCGAGTTCGTTAACATGATGGAGAATATGGATGACATGGACGATGATGATGATTACACCAACGAATGGTCTTTCGACAGAGAAATGCTAGACTGTGACTCGGATGGCGACGCAATGGTCTCTTATGTTGAATTAGAGGCTTGTATAAATGAAGATCTAGCCAACGACGGATTTGGTTACATGAATGCTTCAGATATTGGAGCTCCTGAGGCCTTTGACATGATGGACATGGACGGTGACGAAATGCTGAATGAATCAGAATTTAATTTCTTAAACGCATTATTATCCAACAGTTACGATGACGATGATGATGATGACATGGACCCTGAGACGATGTTCAACATGCTAGATGGTAACGGCGACGGTGAGGTCACCGCCAGCGAATGGTCCGACTTCTCGAACTCTACAGACGAACCAATGTCAGAGGAGGACTTCGGTTTCCTATCTACAATGATGGATAACTATGATGATGATGATTCAGGTGGTCTCGACTTTGATGAATTCATGACATTCATGAGCGAAATGGAAGACATGGAAGATGGAGACGGTGAAGACATTAAAATGTACATGGTTTTCGGTGTTCTACCATATGGTGCAGATATTGACGACTATCATGTTGAGCTAGCAATGTGCGACGGAACGTCTTTGACAGATATTGAATGCGATGATTCCGTATACTCAGTTGCACTATCTGAGATAACGGTCGCTTCGGAGGAAGCGGCAATGATGGCTATGATGACAGAATCAATCGTATTTGTTGACTCTGATGAGAGTGGTACTCTGACCACAGGTGACTTTGTAATGATAAACAACGCTACACTGGATGCAGATGGTGAGTGGAATTTTGCTCGCCTATACTCTAGCGAAGCTGGCGCTTACACCGACGAGAACCCAATGATGAGCATGCTCCCAGGATTCACTGGATTCATTGCAACAATCGGTCTACTCGGTGCTGCATTAATCCGCAGAGAGTGAACCTAGAAGGCACCCCTGCGAGAGCGGGGGTGCCTGATTAGGACTGCAAAGCCCTGATGTTTGCCTCGATTGTCTCAGCGCATTCCTCGAAAACTTCGAGTGATTGGCCAACCGGGTCTTCAAGTTCCCAGTCTGCATCGATTCTGATCATTGGACAACTTACTCCACAACCCATTGAGATGACCATGTCATAAGACTGCCAATCGATATCATCCACGAGTTTTGGATACAACCCTTCAGTGCTAATTCCCTTTGATTCAAGAATCTTCAAGGCGTTGGAACTAACTTGGGAAGCTGGGTGAGTTCCAGCACTAGCAGCATCATGGCCAAGGCTTCTTGCAATACCTTCTGCCATTTGTGAGCGGCAGGAGTTTCCTACACACACGAATAGTAGTCGCATGGTGACACTCTAGTAGCAGAGGCATATGAATAAATGCCACATAGCCTCAATAGATGTGGAAGCCGATTTTGACCTACACCGGTGTTTTCGTAACCCTATTTGTGGCTCATATTATCGCTGCAGCAAATGACTTTGACTTGATTTTCAGATTAATAGCAGCCATGATAACAATTCAGACTTTGTTCGCCGGTCTAATTCTCCATTGGATTGGTGGAAAATGCATTCATGCTCGCTATCCAGTAATCGCTCTAGGAGCAGGTCTCGGTTGGGCTTATGCAGGTATGCAGTTGTCTTGGACGATTCTGATTTGGGTTTTTGCTGTAGTAATCATTCAGTATGGTACTGAAAAAGGGTTGAAGTACAACAGGCCCGTCGAGCAAACTAATGGCTGATTCACCAGTTAAGGTAAACAACCCCGGCGACGCACCTGCCGGCCCATCTCCTGAAGAACAAAAGAAGATGGAGGCAGCATACAATCAGATGAAGCGCAAGATGGCGATTTCAGAGATGGGTAAGGCAATCAAGCACAAGATCATGGTACTTTCAGGAAAGGGTGGCGTTGGTAAATCAACCGTTGCAACCGGACTTGCTCTATCACTTGCGCAACAAGGTCTGAAGGTTGGGCTATTGGATATCGATATCACTGGACCTAACGTTCCTAAGATGATGGGTCTAAGTGGGCGTCGTCTAAACGTAGAGAGCGGTAGAATTCACCCAGCACAAGGCCACCTCGGTGTGAAGGTAATCTCAATGGCTTTCTTGCTAGAGGATGAGGATACTCCAGTTGTTTGGAGGGGTCCAATCAAACTTGGTGCAATTCAGCAATTCATTGGTGACGTAGATTGGGGAGAATTGGACTACCTAATCATTGACTTCCCACCGGGGACATCGGACGAACCGTTGACTGTCGCTCAAAATTTACCTGATATTGACGGAATGGTCATTGTAACCACTCCCCAAGACGTGGCTCTTCTCGATTCTCGCAAATCGATCACTTTCGCTAACTCGTTGAAGGTGGATGTCATTGGTGTAATCGAGAACATGAGCGGTTACACGGTTAGAGGAAAGGCGCCTTCGGGAACCGAAATAGAACTCGCTGCACCTGGAGGCAAGACAATCCGTGTTACAGCTGACGACGAGGGCCACTGGTCAGGTACTCTCGATATTTTCAAGTCAGGCGGCGGCGAGAAAACCGCTGAGGAGTTCGGAGTTCCATTCCTCGGAAAACTACCGTTTGACCCAGGCTTTGTGCGTGGGGGAGATGACGGAGTTCACCGAATTGTTTCCGAGCCAGAGGGTGCATCATCGCAAGCATTTGCAAATGTTGTTTCCGAAATACAATCCAGAGTGGAGTCTGGTTCCACAGATAGTGGCCTAGAAATCATCTGAGGTGATTTAGTGGATTTACCCGAACTAAAGCGCTTGGAGAGAAGAGATGTCGACATGCATCTCACATGGTCAGATGGAACAGAGCATGAGATTACCTACGATGATTTGAGACATGCATGCCCGTGTGCTAAGTGTGCACCGCAAAGAAATGATGACGAGTCCTCCAAAGTTCTTCGAAGAACTGTAGAAAGACTACCCAAAGAAAAGCCGACTGTTAGGCCAGTAGGGAATTACGCACTAGCATTTGAATGGACAAATGGTTGCTCATCCGGTATTCACCGCTTCGAAAGAATTTGGAGACTTGGAGAAAAACAAGACCCAGACAATGGAAAAGCGTACGTCCACGGTGCGTGGTGAAACGCCTTTTGTGGCATCATTTGTCGTAGTAAGGCACTTGTATGCCATTACCTCAGGAACAAACTAGGAGGTTAATCCAATGGATGGTGTGTATCTTACTTGGTTGATTTCTGCATTGGCGATTGGTGTCATACTAATGCCATTCATCAAACCACCTTGGGCAAAAGTCACAATGGATGGTTTCATTGACTTCCTGCGGAGATATTGGCTTCACATTGCGATAGTTCTGACAATTTACAACGCCAAGGATTTCCTCGACGAGGTTGATAGAATCCTGATGGCAAATACCGATGGAATGCTGAATATGACTCCTTGGATTTACGCAATCGAAGGAGAGATGGCATTGTGGGTTCAAGAGACCTTCAAGGCTGATTGGCTGACCGCTTTCATGACTCACTTCTACGTTGTAGGATTCATGGTTATTTGCTATGTTTCAATATTCTACTTTGCATACTTCGATGACAGATATATGGCTGACAGAATAAGTTTGACCATCTTCTGGGTTTACATATTAGCAATTCCGTTTTACCTATTTTTCAACGTCCATGTAACTGGAAATTACATACCTGGAATGGAGACACTTGCGTACAATCATACTCCAGAGATTAATGATTGGTTCCACCGAATAGACCCTCTGACAAACGGCATGCCAAGTCTCCACATTGGATTCCCATTCGCCGTTTGGCTATGTCTTCTCAGGTTCGATACTGACGGTAGATGGACAGTATATCGAAGAATCATTTTCGCATTCGTTCTCCTAACCGCATTCTGCATCCTGTACTTGGGAATCCACTGGTTCATGGATATCATTGGAGGGATGGTTGTTGCTGCAATAGCCGTAAGCATCGCGAACAAGATGGCAGATTCGTTTTGGAGAATTTTCGATGAGAGAACGATTAATGCACGCTTAGTTACTCTACTCACAAACCCAAAACGTGCTATGAATGTAATCAAGTCAAGTGCTTCAAAGCAGTTTAACCGATTTACAAAGCCAACCAGTAAAGAGACAGGTGCGATGCTCGCAGTTGTCATTATCGTTGTTGCTGGTGTAATCACTTGGGACTTGACTCACCAATCGATTCCAGCTGGTGGTGTAGATGCACCAGTTGGTGTTGAAGCAGCAGACGGTTGGTTGATTACTCTCGATGATAGAGAAGAATCTGCTCTTGTTATTGTTCACGACTTGTCAGATTTAGATTCAGAAATAGACGTAATTCAACCAATTTTAGACTCTAATTCAACATACGACGTTAGAGGTGATATGCTTGCGATGGCGAATGCTACGACTTTGATGATTGTAGATCTTGCAAACCCAAACGTAGCAAAAACAACAATCGATGTTAACAATCCGACAGATGTCGAGATAGTGACAAATGATTGCGTTGCAGTCCTAGAAAACGGCGGAGTATCGTATTGGTCATTTAATGGAATGGAAAAGGTTGGGCCTAATGCTGAGCAGGGCGATTCAGTCATCTTATTCGAATCGTTTGACGGGCAAATCGCACTTGTGTTTGAGAGCGAACCATCCGTTGTTAATTTAGGAATTATTGACGCAGAGGGTCTAATTTCAATCGAAGTAAATGCCACTGCAGACCCCAATGAAGATGAAATATTGAAAGATGCTGAATTGAATGTTGATGTTGAGAATGCAACAATTACAGACATCTCATTGTCAAAGACGATGTTAGCAGCTACAGTTGACGTTAATGCAACCTCTAGGCTCGTTTTGCTGGATACAATAAGTGGAGATAGTCAAATCATTTCAGATCATAAGTTTGCAGCATATGATCCTCATATTGGATATGGTGTTCTAATGTTCTCAGCATATACCGAAATAAATCCTCTCGAAGCAGCTGAAGAGTATGCTGATAGGGAGATTTACATTCATGACTTGGAAACAAACCTGACAAAACCACTCACTGCAGATGGCTTAGATCAGTGGGCTCCAGTGGTTTTAGAGGAACACTACGTCTATCAGCAAATGGACAGTGATGGAGACGTCAGTGTTGAGGTTCAACAAAAGGAACCAACTCTACAACCCTATTCTTCAAACATACTGAAATTTGGAGTTATGCTAGTTATAGCACTATCATTCATCAATATCATGCAGAGGCAAAAAGAGTCAAATTTCAACCACCATGATAGCGAACTCGCATCATGATTTGCTCCAATCTTTTCAGAACGTCTTTAGCTTCAGGTGGCATTCCTCCTGGAGCAGGTTGAGGCTTTCCTAGTTCCTCATCCAATTCTTGGTATCCTCTGAGAACTAAGTCCATCGCTCCCTTAACATCAGGGTGACTAGCCCTTAGAATTTCATGTAATACGTGGAGGTCAATTCCGAATCCCTCCAAGTCATATTCTCGTGATGATAGTCCAAGGTCTATCAATACGGGATTGCGGTTTTTGTCGATTAGAATGTTGTTAGTTGACAAATCGCCGTGATTTACTGCATTGCGATGCAATTCTCTAATCGCCTTTCCAACATTGATGAGCAATTCTTCATCATGCTCATTGTTTCTTAGAACTTCGATTAGAGGCTTCCCTTCGATTCTCTCCATGATGATTTTTGATTCTTCGATATCGACGTCCCAAATCGCAGGAACTGGTGCGCCTCTACGTGCTAACCAAATTGTCAACTTGATTTCATTAGTCATCCTCTTTTTTGTTAGACTTGCATCCAAATCTGGATGTCTCCAACCACGAGGTCTGCGCTTTTTTAGCACAGCAGGCCTACCGTGCCAAGTCCCAGAAATGACCTCTGCCTCCGCACCAAGGTGGAGCCTCTCCCCCTCTGACCAAGCCTGCATCATTTGTTCGTAGAAGTGTATGGTTCAAAAAGGAGTGCCTACAGGGAGTAATGAGGCAAGAGGATGACAGTGTCACTGCCGATGTGTGCCATCGACTTCACAAATGATGCGATGGGTCCTGAAGAAGCAGCAATCGCCGACAGGATTGCTGAATTGAAAGAATCGCTAGGTGATGACCTGTTAATACTCGGTCACCACTATCAACGCGACCAGATAGTAATGCACGCAGATCTGTTGGGAGATTCATTCCTGCTCTCCGAGCTAGCCGCTAAATCCAGCGCAAAAAACATCGTTTTCTGTGGAGTTCATTTCATGGCTGAATCTGCTGACATTCTAACTTCTGACGAACAGCGAGTAATCCTCCCAAACATGCGGGCAGGTTGCTCAATGGCTGATATGGCCGCTCTTCACGAAGTGGAAGTGGCTTGGGATGAGATTCTAGCAAAGTCTGGACTGAAGGACCCTGCAACAGCAAAAGAAGGAGAGTCGTGTTTAATTCCTGTAACTTACATGAACAGCGCTGCAGAATTGAAAGATTTCTGTGGGCGCCATGGTGGAATAGTTTGTACTTCTTCAAACGCCACGGGTATTCTGGAGTGGGCCTATGAAAGAGCAGGTCCAAAGGGCGCAGTCTTGTTCTTCCCTGACCAGCACCTTGGAAGAAATACAGGATTATCGATGGGAATCCCTCTTGAAAGGATGGCTGTTTGGACTCCAGGAGAAGAAAACGAACTTCCAGATGACGTGAAAATAGTTCTTTGGCATGGATTCTGTTCTGTGCATAAAAGATTCACTGTCCCACAAATTGATGCATTTAGAGAAGAACATCCTGATGGCGTGGTTGTTGTCCACCCAGAATGTCCTATGGAAGTCGTGCAAGCAGCCGATGCTAATGGTAGCACTGAATTCATTCGCAGATTCGTTGCACAGCAAGAACCAGGCACACATATCGCTGTAGGAACTGAAATCAACATGGTTGCTAGACTTGACGCTCAACATGAGGATTTGAATATCCAGTGCCTAGAGCCGACGGTATGCCCTTGTTCCACTATGTACATGATTCATCCAGCGTACCTGATGGATGTTTTAGAACGACTAGAAGCCGGTGAAGTCCCAAACCAAGTTATTGTTGCACCTGAAGTCCAAGAAGGTGCAAAAATCGCGCTTGAGAGAATGTTGTCAATCAAGCAATAGTGTCTACGGCTTTCCATCCAGCGTACGCTAGAATTGGGCAGAGCAGCATAGTGATTGTCACATATCCTATTGCTGAAGTATGATCATCATTCCATAATTCGATGGTTTCAACCGAAAAAGTCGACATCGTAGTAAAAGCTCCAAGAATCCCGGTGCCGACAAAAATAGTCATCTCCTTTGAGACCAACTCTGCAGCAAGGCCGGCCATGCACATGCCAAGGAGCAATGAGCCAACTGCGTTGACTAGCAAAGTTGCTTGAGGTGTACCTACCCATTCGCTAATCGCAAACCTAAGCATAGCACCTATTGCTCCGCCGATAGCCACAGCAAGGTAAGAATTCACAAATGACCTTCGAGAGGCTCACTCTATCAAACATGCTCAAAAACCATTAGTTTCAGGGTGATTTATGACAATCTGGTTCATGACGACCAATTCTGGCAAAGTCGAAGAAGCTAGGGAGTACTTTTCACATCATGGAATCGATGTTAGACAGTTCGAATTTGAAGCATCTGAGCCTCAGGCAGACGATTTAGAAACGGTCGCACTTTCAAAAATTGAGCAGGCAATTCCTCATTTACCAAACCAAGACGATATGCTTCTTGTCGAAGATGCAGGATTATTCGTTGACGCATTGAATGGCTTCCCTGGTGTCTATTCATCTTACGTGCTCAAAACGCTTGATGTCTATGGAATTCTCAAACTATTGGAACATCTGAAGAGCGAAGACCCAATTCAAGACGGCAACCTGAGGAAAGCCGAATTCAGAGCTGTTTCTGTGTTGTACAAAAGCGGACAAACCATTGTTTCAGAAGGCGTCTGCCCTGGTAGGATTGCTCACCAACCTGTCACTGGAGACGGCTTTGGGTTCGACCCGATCTTCATACCTTCTGATTTAGATGAAGAAGGAAATGCATTACCCGTCGGAGAAATGGGCGTAAAAAGCACACATGGTACTCCATTCGGCGGCATTTCACTAGAAGAAAAACAGAATTATTCTCACCGCCATAGGGCCCTTTCAGGATTAATTCAACACCTCGACAGTCTTGGGTGATATTCTTGAGGGCGGGCGGTTTGGAGTGAGTTGGTCAGCATGAAAACATCAAGGTTCATCGTTTTCATTCTACTGATTGGAGGAATCATAGGATTCTTCCTACTACAAGCCGATTTAGATGAGAATGGCCGCTGGGGTTTAGTGGGTGCAAATCTTCTATTGGCAATTATTTGGGTGTACCTTGCAGATGGACCAAAACCAGTTAAGAGACCAGGGTCTCAAGACACGATAACTCCTGTAAAAGTCAAAAAAATCGAGGAAGTTTCTGTGGATATTCCAGAAGTTGTAACCAAGGATGAATTGGATGGTGCTTCGCTGAGGGAACGAAAGATGGCAAAGGTCGCCGCTAGCAAGCAAGCAGCGGAAGAAGCACAAATCACCGTTGAACCTGATGATGACCTAGAAGAGGTTACAGTATCGGTAGAAGAGGTACACGTTGCTGGCGAGTACGTGGTTGAATCCTCTCCAGAATCGATTGAGGATGCGAATATTTCAGCTCACATACAAGAAAAGCGAGACCGCCATTCTCGAATCCGTGCCCGCATAGAAGAGCGCCGACGTGACCAAATGGCGGAAATCCGTGCGTCCACTGCAAAGATGTGGGAAGAGCACAGTTCCGGAGAAGACTTGGTCGGACTTATCCAAAGCGAGAACCACGGTCACAATATCCTAATCGAGCCTGCAGAAGCAGAAGCAGGCCACGTCTACGGTGCAACTCTGGTAAGAGTTGATGAGTCTTCAATTCTGAAACTAAGAGTTCCTCTGGATACAGGATTCGTCGCGGTAGAAGAAGAGCGAGCTACAACAGCAACTCTTCCTCTTCCACAAGGGCTTCCAACACCTGAAGAATTGGGTCTTCCTCTTCCGCCGCCGCCAGGTGCTTCGGGCGCACTGGCTGCATTGAAAGATGAAATGGCTAGCGACGATTAACGGTGCTTCCATTCAGGCTCAGTTCTCGTAAGGAATGCTTGAACACCAATTTCTTGGTCCTCTGTATCGAATAGGCTTGCGAATGCTACAGCCTCTATTTCAACACCGTCAGTTATTCCGTTATCCAGTGCTGCGCGAATTGTTTTCTTTGCAACCTTCATGGTATTCATCGACTTTGATGCAATAGTTTCAGCCAGTTCCATCGCCTTTGCTTCAAGTTCCTCTGGCTCACACAGGTGGTTAGCTAGTCCCATTCTGTAAGCATCTTCTGCGCTTAGATTGTTTCCAGTCATCATCATCTCCATAGCGCGACCATATCCAACTAGGTGGACTAATCTCTGAGAACCGCCATATCCGGGAATGAGTCCTAACTTTATCTCAGGAGTTCCAAAGATTGCTCTTGTACTTGCAACTCGAATGTCACAGGAGCAAGCAACTTCACATCCGCCACCTAGTGCAAACCCATCTACCATTGCGATAGTTGGCTTACTCAGATTCCAGATCGCTTCGATGGCGTTGTCTCGAAATAATTCACGAATTTCAGTTGAGTTCTTGCCTGCAAACTCTGTGATATCAGCACCTGCAACGAAAGCATGTGGTTTGGCCCTCTTCCCTTCTGGCGGAGGATTCGGTTTTGCACCTGTGATAATCACGCATCTGACCGAATCATTTTCTTCGGCCCATTTGCACATGTCCTTGAGCGATTTTACCACGTCTTGATTTAGTGCATTCAACTTGTCTGGTCTATTGATTGTAACCTTCGCAATAATTCCATCACCGTTCTCGCAAGCGATTTCATCGATAATCACTACCTCGTCCATGCCACTCCGACATAGTCATAGCAAATCAATCTGTAAGCACACATTGAAGTCATTGAAGCACATGGATGATTTATGGCAGACGCTGAAGATTCCTTGGTTGTCGCTAAAGATTTGGGTAAGCGTTATGGTGATTTTATCGCCCTTCATCCATTAAATGTCAAAGTTAGTTCAGGAGAATTCTTCGGAGTATTCGGACCTAACGGTGCAGGTAAATCTACGTTCATTAAACTACTAACCGGTCAACTGCGCCCTAGTATCGGGGCTGTGGAGGTTCTCGGAATCAATGCCTCAAAGCAACCTCAGAAACTCAAGGCGAATATTGGAATTGTACCAGAGTCTGAATCTCCACCATCCTACCTGACACCGAGCGAATTTTTGCAGTTTGTAGGTAAGTTGCGAGGTGTCGAAGATTTGGATTCGAAAGTTGAACACTGGATGGATTGGTTTGGTTTGCAAGAAAAAAGAGACACCATGTGTAAAGATCTCTCCAAGGGTCAGAGGCAGAAAGTGATGCTAGCATCTGCATTTATCCATGAACCCAAGTTGCTATTCCTAGACGAGCCATTTGCAAATCTAGATCCAATTTATCAGAGAAAGTGCCGACAGTGGCTTCTTGATATGGTCGCTAACGGAGGTACAATTTTCCTCTGTTCTCACGTTCTTGAGATGGCTGAAAGAATGTGTAATCGCATGGCGATTATCAATCACGGGAAAGTGTTGGCAGCTGGTACTGTGAAAGGTTTGAAAGAGAATGATGAAGAGACCTTAGAGGACGTTTTCATCAGGTTAGTTGGGCACTCGATTGAGGAAGCTGAGAGATTGAGCGACGAAGGAGTAAGCGAGGAGGAGTAATTCTGTCCGTATCCATCAAGAGCAATGATTGGTCTGAATATTCAGACCATTCTCTCCCAGAAAAACTAGGTTCAACCAGTGCTGGGATGAAATTGAACACTCCTCTTGTTGGATGGGGCGCATTTTCTGCTACTTTCCGTGCCATGTTTATTGAAGAATTTAGAGAGAATCTCGATTTTGCAAAGAAAAGAAGAATCCTACTTTTCCCTCTGTTAGTCGCCCTTGTAACCATGGTTGCTACAATCGGTCTTCAGTTCCTAGTGGGAGAAGGTGCGGCTCAAGTAACAGATACTGAATCTAATGCATTCACCTGGGAAGAAATGCGTTTTGCCCTTCATCTTCCGTTGTTATTCTTTAGCTTGGGGATGGGCTCTTTCGCATTCCTCGGTAGAGAAAAGGTCCTTGCTAGAACTGGAACCAAGAACTACCTCCTTGCATCCCCCGCGCTACAGCCACTGACCAATCCAACTGCACATTTTGCCTACTACGTCAAAGATTTGACCTATTATGTGATGCTGATTCTAACCCCAGTAATCTCTGGAATGGCAATTGGCATTCTCCTCGAGAGTTTTACCACTGTTAGCACTCCTCTTGAATTTAGTAGCCTGCCAAGAACGTGGGTCGCTATGTCTGTAACATTAGCACAAGGCTTGGCGTTCAGTTTCATAGCATCTTCACTTTGGCTTCTTGGCGGATGGTTTAGCCGTCTGACGCCTATTTTTGTGATAGGACTTGGAACTACGATCGGTCTAGGATTGATGCCTCGTCAGTACTTCCTATGGGGTCTAGCAACTCAACAACCAGACGGCCTGCTGCTGGCAATTCCCGCTCTTTCAGCATCAATTTTCTTGGCTTGGATTGCTTCACAACTTGTACTAGATGACTTTGAAGTGAAAGTAGTTTCAAAGAAAGAGATATTTTTGCCAGCATGGGATAGACTGAGATTCCTTGGTAGTGGCCCTCTAAGATTGCTGGTTGCTAAAGAGGTGGTAGATCTAATTCGCTCGGGCTCATTGAAGAAGATGACAGTGTCCTATTCAGTTCCGTTAATCGTCTTACTTATGATGGCGTGGTTAGTCGATTTTGCAGAAGCTCCTATTCCGATTAATCTGCTATCTTATGCACCATTTTTGGGATTCTTTGGTTTCAACTTCTACTCGTGGCTAACCGCTTTGGACTCACCCGAACACATGAATGGATTACCACTCAGCGTTCCGCAATTAATCAGAGCAAAAGTCACAGTTTACTTCCTCGCTACAACATGGATTTCAGTGATTTTCCTATGCTTGATGGCATGGAGGCTTGATGAATGGGCTGTATTGCCGGTTGGCTTGGTTGTAATGATTGCAAACAGTATCTACATCGTTTGCTTGACTGCATTCTTGATGGGCCTTGCTCCAAACAAGGCAATTTTCGATGCCAAGATCATGACGTGGTTTTGGATTGGAACAGTTCTACCATTACTGGCACTATTCTTACTTTCATTTACACAAGGTGATGTATCATTCTACGAAAATTGGGCAGACCAAGTTCAGGACAAGGGTCTGCAAGCAGAGGCTGTTGAATTTGACAACGAAAGAATGGCAACAGGATTTAAGGGAATTTTAGTTGTAAGCGGCTGCTTGGTGGCAGCCGCAGTTTTGTTGATGAAACTGCTTGACCGTAAATGGGGAAGGGCAGAGTTCAACAATTGAAACCGCGCCGAGCACATCATGGGGCTCGTATTCGCTGTGAGTGGATTACCTGCAGCCGGTAAGGGCGAGTTCGCAGCAATTTTAGCAGAAACAGGAATTCCCGTACGTTCCATGGGGGACATGGTCAGGGCTGAGGTCAAGGTGAGAGGAATACCTGAGGCGCCCCACGTTTTTGGCGAGGTAGCATCACAGATGAGGGCAGAACATGGAGATGATGTTCTTGCTCAGAGATTGGTTCAAGCTGTTGATGAGTTGTTATTGGAAAATGAAATCGTGCTAATCGAGGGGCTGAGAGGTACTGCAGAACGTGAGGTGTTTTCAGGTCACTGGGGTGAATCATTCAAGGTAGTAGCGATCACGGCCTCTAAACAACTTAGATTCGAAAGAGTCCAATCAAGAGCACGTTCGGAAGATGGTGACCTTTCGGACTTGGAAGCACGCGATAAAAGAGAAACCGGTTGGGGATTGGATGTTATTATTCAAGAGGCAGATTTTTCCTTCCCGAACGAATCGGATTTAGCCGATTTGAAAACCCGAGTTTCGGCATGGCTAGATAACCTGTGAGAGGGCCCGTAGGGCCCCTCACAATGGCGAAAGGTCATAACCGAGAGTAACCGTGTCTCAAGTGTTAGGGGGTGCTACGTATGGCAAGAAAAGGTGGTGGAGGCCAAAGAAGGCAAAGAAACCAGCAGCGCGCAATGTACGATGAACTTGACAAATACCCTGTCATGCCACCCCACGCGTTTGCTAGAATTGTCCGCGATAAAAGGACCCTGAACATCATTTACCAAATCATTGAACCTCCGTTGAACAAGAAGGAACAAGAATGGAGAGATGAGTTATTGGATATCTTCATCCGTTCACTAACGGCCAACATCGAAGAAATTGATGCAGACCCAACTGCATACCTGCGCACTGCGATGGACAAAGTCATCAAGGCTTATGGGATGAAAATTAACAAGAAATCCAAATCCAAACTCTTCTATTACCTTCGCCGTGACCTAGTCGGTTATGGGAAAATGGACGTTCTGATGAACGACGCTAACGTGGAAGATATTTCCCTTGACGGAACAAATGTTCCAATTTTCGCATACCACAGAAAATTCGAATCTGTGGAAACTACCTGTGTTTGGGAAACCGATGAAGAATTGGAATCTTACGTTATCAAACTAGCACAGCGTTGTGGAAAGCACATTTCGGTAGCGGACCCATTGCTGGATGCTACGCTGATGGATGGTTCAAGAATCGTCATGAAATTAGGAAGAGAAGTTTCAACAAGAGGTTCGGCTTTCTGTATTCGAAGATTCAAGGACGACCCGTTCTCTCCGTGTGACATCATCGCTTTCCGTACATTATCATCATTGATGGGTGCATACCTCTGGGTTGCTTTCCAGAATGAAGTTCCGATGCTTTTCGTAGGTGGTACTGCATCTGGAAAGACAACAACGCTCAACGCTATGTGTATCTTCATTCCTTGGCAAATGAAGATTGTAAGTATCGAATCCACACGTGAAGTAAACATCCCTCAACCGAACTGGGTTCCTGGTCTAACAAGGCAAGGTTTCGGTGGTGAATCGAATGAAGGTGAAATCGGAGAATTCGAGTTGCTAAAGGCTGCTCTTCGTGAACGACCAGAATACATTATCGTGGGTGAAATCCGTGGTGCAGAAGCTTACGTATTGTTCCAGGCAATGGCAACTGGACACTGTGCTTATTCAACGGTGCACGCAGATTCTGTACCTTCACTCGTCCACAGATTAGAAAACAAGCCGATCGACATTCCACGTGTATTGCTACCTGCTCTAGAAGCTTGTGCGATTCAGATTCAGACTCGTATCAACGGTCGACGTGTTAGAAGAACCAAGCAAATTGTAGAGATTGTTGGTATCGATCCAAACTCTTTGGAAGTAATCACCAATGAAGTATTCAGATGGAATGTCGCCAATGACGACTTCATATTCTCCGGAAAGTCTTACGTTCTCGAGAAGATTATGGTTAAGATCAATTTCAGCCAAGATGAAATGCGCCGTGAACTGAGAACACGAAAGAGAATCTTGGAATGGATGGTTTTGAACGATATTAGAAAAGCCGACCAAGTGAGTCAGATCATTACAGAGTACTACGTCAGGCCGCATGAAATTCTAGCACGTGTTGATGGTCTACGCTGATTCAAGGAATAGGGGGCTAAATCATGGAGTTAACCGCATGGCAGAAAATTTGTCATCGTATCCTTGGTAGAGCATTCAAGAAGAAGGCAAGAGGTGATGCGAAGTTATCGGATGATCTTGTAAAGGGAAACATGCCGATTATGCCAGAAGTATACATGGCACAATTGTTCGTAACTACTGTTGCAGTTACTATCATATGTGCGATTTTACTTGTTGGAGTATTCCTTCCTGATATCGGCCTAATCGCTTGGTACGAATCAAGACCAGACATGAATTACGCACTCGCATGCTACGAATGGGAATACTGGAATGCAGACTTGGTTGATGAAACCCTCGAGAGCAGAGGTTGCCCGTACTTCCAATACATGGAATTCCCAATATTTGCAAAGATTCTGATTCCTGTTTTTCTCGGATTCTTAGTCCCATTTGGAACCTTCAGATTCCTGAAAGGGTCCGCAGCAAGAGCAGCAAACGCTAGAGGTGTAGCACTTGAGAAGTACCTTCCATACGCTGCTTCCTACACAGCTGCAATGGCTGCTGCGAATGCAACACCTCACAAGATTTTCAAATCACTGGCATTGAATGGAGACATCTACGGTGAAATCGCATACGATTCTTCGATGATCTATCGAGACGTTTCGCTGTTAGGTTATGATTTACTAACTGCGATGAAAATGGCTGTAGACCGAGCAGCTTCACCATGGATGACTGAATTCTTCCAAGGAATGGTTGGTACACTAACCGCTGGAGGTTCACTGAAATTGTACTTCCTGAACCGTGCTGAACACTACATGCGTGAGAATAGAACGAGACTACAAGAGTTCCTTGAGTCCCTCGCAATGCTTGCAGAATCATACGTTGTTGTTGCAGTAGCAATGCCACTGTTCCTGATCGTTATGTTGGTCATTATGTTCTGGGTTAGTGGTGCAGGTGCACAGATGGAAGAGAGTACCCTGTATGCGGTGGTCCTACTTGTATTGCCTATGATTCACGCTATGTTTGCGTTTATCGTTTGGTCGTCAAGTGAAGAGCAAAAGATGTGATGAGGAGGTGAGATAATGGCACGAAAAAAGAAGGAGAAAATCACCGTAAAGTTGGATTTACCAAAAGACGATACTACTCTAACGAAGTTGTATGCTATTCTCGGTGTCAGCATTTTCCTCGGCCTTGCATCATTCACTTTTTGGGTCACCAATTCACACTTCACAACCGCTCCAAATGGACAGCCATTATTCGTGAACACGGTTTGTGGATATGACCCAAATTACATTCCAACTTTTGACGATAACGAATCATGTCAATTCGATTTGCTGAAGGATGAGCCTGACCAACTGGTCATGGTTCCTGAGGATCCGTGGAAGGAATTCGTCGGACTAGGTCAGTTATTCGATGTCCCCGGGATGGACGAGAACGTGACTGCTAACGTTTTACCTGACCAAACTATGACTGGAACTTGTGATGTCGAAGCCGCAATTCCTTCTGATTATTCCTTCATAATTTATGACCCAGCAGGCCAAGAAATGACGAGGTACACCGGCAATACTCACTCCAATGATGACGATTGTCAAATTTACATCCAGAATGTCGAGAAAGGAAACTTGTACCAAGTCGTTATCATCTCTGAAAATGTAGTTCAAGAAGCGACGTTCAAATTGAAGATGGACTACTATGATGGCATCCCTGAAAATATGAATAACAAATCACAGTGGATTGGCCCGGAGTTGGAACTAGGCGGTCTATCATTGAGACCAACCATTTTCTTGAACTTCTTCGGTTTAGGTTTCTTCATAATGTTCTGGCCAGCTTCATACTACTGGGACAGAGTTAAGGAAAAGACGAACCAAATGGAAGAAAAGTTCCCTGATTTCCTGAGAGACCTTGCAGAATACTGGAAAGGTGGTTTGTCCATGACGGTGGCGGTTCAAACGTTAGCGACGAGTGAATACGGCGCCCTGAATCACGAAGTTAAGAAAATGAGTGACCAGTTATCTTGGGGTGTAGCATTCGGTGACGTTATCGAAATGTTCGCAGTTAGGGTTGGAACACCGCTTGTTTTGCGTGCTATATCGCTGATTTCTGAAGCGAATAGAGCGGGTGGTAAGATTTCTGATATTCTAGTTACTGCTGCTAACGACAGTCGTGAGTTGAAGTTCCTTGAGGGAGAGAGAAAACGTTCGATTGCATCGTATATTTCCGTTATTTGGACATCGTACGGTGTTTTCCTGGGTGTTATTGTCGTTCTAGCTAAGGTTTTCATTCCTGCTATCGCAGGTTCAAACTCTGATTCTGAAGATGGTGGTGGAGGCCAGCAGTTAGGAAACATGGTCATTCGAAACATTGAGCCTCTGTTTTTCCTTACGATTTTCTATTATGGTGTAACAATGCAAGCACTAGGTAATGGTTCGATGGCCGGCCTAATGGCTACTGGTCGATTCACTAGTGGGATGAAGCACTCTGGGTTGATGATTCTGCTTGCACTTACGTGTTTCAACGTGATTGTATTTTCACCAGATCTCATCGGTGTGACGACCTTACCGCAGTTGAGTCCTGCAGCAGGTACATTCTCGCCATGAGGTGATATCTTGCGTGACGATGAGAATGCACAGATTCACATCCTTGAGATGCTTACTCTGTTTTGGCTATTCTTCATGACCGCAGCGTTTCTGATTACGGTTCATGTTCCTGACGAAGCCAGTATCTCTGTCGATGCAGAGATGCAATTTGCAGGAGAGGATGCAATCAATCTTGGCCTTGCAACACCGGCCTTAGAGAGTGACTATGATTCAAGATTAGCGGAACTTCTTGCAGCAGGCGAAAGCGATGCAGCATGTGAATTGGTTCAGAATTACCTAGCATCTGGAGTTGAAGCAAATTGCTGGTTAGCGAAGGACTCAGGAACTTCTCAGCCCTATGGTGAGGTTGCAACACCTGGTTCGGGCACAGTTAACTCACACGGCCTTGTTGTAGTAGACGGTCACCTTTGGACAATCAGTTTGGATTTGTGGGAGCGTGGTTCTTGATGCGCTCAAACAAAAGAGGCGATGAAGGACAGATGCTACTCGCAACTGGAGTTGTGCTAATGATGTCCCTGCTGTCAATGGCAATCTTTGCAGTAAAGATGGCTGGTATCTCTATGCCATACGACACGGCGGGCGATGATACAATCCAGGCATCCGGCGATATTGCAGACAGTCTGCCTGCTCTTACCGAAGCAAGAGCACAGATATGGTATGATTCAGGTCTGTCAGAGATTGAAAGCGTACAGAAATCAATTGACTCACTCCATGATGACGTATTGCATCATGGAGAAATTAGAGGTGTTGAGTTGAAACTCCTCAACATTACAGTTACTGAATCCGATGGGGTAATTTCAGTATCCAGTGAGCTTGGTGCAGCCGATAGAAATTCTATGCTGACTAGAATAATCTCGTTCGAAATCGACTTGGATTCTTAATGCGATTTGCGCCACTCGTTCCACGCTAAGTCAAGCCAGTGGTTCATTCTGTCAAGACTGTCTTTGACGATAGTCGGGTCAAGTGTATTCCAGTCTGCGATTCTAGCCTTCTCTTTGAGAGAATCTTGTATTGCTCTAATCCTTGGAAGTGCGGAGATATATCTGTCTGCATTCCTAAATGAATGACTTTCTCTTTGCTTTAGGAAACTAGTGTGTTGATTTTCGTCACCGACGTGCATGACTATTCCGATGGCGATTCCACCAGAATCTCTCCAAGATCTTAGCAAACGAGAACTTGGTTCGATGTGGACTCCCTCTAAAATAAGGTCTATACCTTCCCTTCTTGCCCTCTCAATTGTTGCTTGAATGCCGGCTTCTACGGCTTTGCATGTATCTTGCCAATCCAATACAGCGTCTCCAGACTCACCCCTAGAGAACGAAGACCGATGCAGGGCATGATTTTCTTCACTACCCTGCACACGCATGATTTCTCTAATTGCATCTGTTGAGAGTAATCTAGCGAATGAGTGCTCGTTGGCAAACTTCACGGCGGTGGTCGATTTACCAACGCCTGTTGCTCCTGCGATTAAGACTAGAATTGGAGGACGCCCTGTTACTTTGGTAGTAGTGGTATCTGCAATACCAATTCGCCTCGCCATGATATGCTGGTGTTCCTGCTTGCTAATCAAGACAACCCTCGACGGGAGAGGCTTTGAGGCGGTTCTTCTTCGGATAGGATATGGCGAGCGAACAAATGTGGATTGCAGGCGAGTGGACTGATGCAGAAGATGGTTCAACCTCAGACGTGCTAAACCCGGCAACAGGGGAAGTTATTGCTACAACACCAAAAGCAACTATTGCAGATGTTGAGAGATGTGTAGCATCATCTAGAGCTGCTTTGAATTCTAAGGAATGGGGAGCAATGGATCCAGCACAACGAGGGCGCATTCTACAGAAAATGGCTGCAGCAACCTATGCAAACGCAAAGAGTCTTGCTGCCATAGAATCCTCCAATAACGGAAAGACATTCCGTGAGGCATTGAGTGAAATCCGCTATGGCGCATGGACTCTAGAGTATTTTGCTGGCCTATCTGACAAGATAGAAGGTAGTACAATTCCAGTCCCAGGAAATCGCTTGAATTACACATTGAGGCAACCTCTAGGCGTAACCGCTCACATTGTACCGTGGAACTTCCCACTACAACTTGCAATCCGCTCAATCGCTCCTGCACTCGCAGCAGGCTGCACAGTGATTGCTAAGCCAGCATCTTGGACTCCGCTTTCATTGATTGCTTGGATGAAGGCAATGCAAGAGGCAGAAGTCGGACTTCCTGCTGATGTCTTGCAAGTCATTACCGGTTCAGGTGGTCTAATCGGGGACGCTCTAGCGGGCCACTCCGGAGTTGATGGAATCGTTCTAACCGGTGGAGTACCAACCGGTCAAGCAGTAATGGCAAAGGCCAGTGAAAACCTAACTCCTGTGACTCTTGAATTAGGTGGAAAGGGTGCAAACGTCGTTTTTCCAGATGCTAATTTGAAGTATTGTGCAAAAGCAATCTGCTTTGGTATATTCATGAATGCAGGACAAATGTGCTGGGCAGGCTCCCGTCTAATTGTCCATGAAGACGTTCACGATGAATTAGTGGATGCAATTGTTGCTGAGATTTCCAAGTGGCCTGTTGGACCAGGCATGGAAGAAGGAGTCAGGATGGGAAGCATGGTTCATACCTCTCACAGAGATGATGTTCTTGACATGCTGGCAAAAGGACTTGCCCAAGGTGGAGAAATCGCTTGCGGTGGCAATGCACTAGACAGAGACGGCGCATTCATGGAAGCGACCGTTGTAACAGGTGTGTCCTCCGATAACCTACTTTTCCAGGAGGAGTTGTTCGGTCCAGTACTTGCCGTAACCAAGTTTAGCGAGGATTCTGAAGCACTCGCTCTGGCAAACGATACTCCATTCGGTCTTCTAAACGGAATTTGGACAAACGACCTATCTCGTGCTCACAAGTTCGCAAGAGATGTTGAATCTGGAATGGTTAGTATCAATGAATACCCAATTACATTCCCTCAAACAGCATTCACAGGATGGAAGCACTCCGGAATCGGAATCGAGCAATCTAAGGATGCTCTCAATTTCTACACGAAAGTAAAGAACGTCAATGTAAAGCTGTGATATCATGGAAGTCAGTCAAAGAGACGGAGTTACACTCATCCAACTTACGGGTGGTTCTGCAACTCAGTCTTTCAGCAG
>DAYA01000048.1:25304-34507 GCA_002506705.1 Euryarchaeota archaeon UBA550 | reverse complement strand
CAAGATCCAATATTCACATGGGTACCCTTTCGAACAGTTCACTGAACTGCATCGTTGTGTGTAAAATTTAGTTTGGTGGGACGATTTCTCGGCCATCACTCATCTTAGCAAATCTGCCTTGACTGCGTGGATGGACAATGTCTGATGGTCCCCAAGGCCAGCCACCAAATTGTGTGCGCCTGTAGTCATCAAAGGCCTGATGAATCTCTGCCCTTGTATTCATCACAAACGGACCATGTTGAGCAACCGGTTCTGCTATTGGCCTGCCTTGTAGGATTAGAACTCTAACATCTGAGTCATCGGCTTGAACAGTTGTTGAGGCATCTGCTCTCAATTCCATTCCGTATTTTGGTTTGAGTTCACTAGATTCAACAAAAGCTGAACCTCCATCGATATGATACATCATTCTGTTAGCCTTAGAGGAAGCGGTTGGAAGTTCTATTGATGAACCAGCCTTGATTGTTAGAATGTACAGTGCAACCTCATTTTCTGGGTCGTTTGCCCAAGAAGCACCAGGAGCAGAAGGAGCAATGTGCTCATTCCAACTTCCCGAAATTACTCTAACATCTCCCCCTTCAAGTTGGATGTGAGGTACTTCATGTGCCCAAATCATTTCGTAACCTGGCTCTGTCATCTTGTTTTTGGCTGGAAGATTAATCCAAATTTGGAAGAGATCTAGTCGGTTTGGTTTGTCTTGATTGACTAGGGGAAACATCTCTGAGTGTTGAAGACCTGAACCAGCAGTCATCCATTGGACATCACCGAAGCCGTACCTTCCGGTTGAACCGCCAGAATCGAAATGGTCGACTAATCCCTCTAGAACCACAGTGATTGTCTCAAATCCACGGTGAGGGTGTGCAGGAAAACCAGGTACTACTGTTCCGTGGTACATCTTCCAATCATTTGATTCGTCAAAATCCGAACCGATATGCCTTCCAACTAATCCCCCATCTGGGCCTTGTCGGTCATTACCTTCAGGGTACAAATCTAGATGATGTACACAGAATAAGAACGGATCTAATGTATCTCTGACAAATCCCATTGGCCGGTTTGATTTGACACTCTTGCGCATGGTATTATGTCAAGAAGCACATTCATTAAGCGTTGTATCATGTCCAAAAATAAACATTTGAATATGGTATCAAAATCCCGTTGCTATGGGACATGCAGAAGTCTATGAAAGAATAACCGCAATACTCGGCGATGAAGATGACTGGGTAACTGCAATGGCTACTGTTGCATGTGAGCTACACAACTCCTTTGAGCACTACCATTGGACAGGATTCTATCGAACAGTATCTCCTGAAGTGTTGAAAATTGGACCCTACCAAGGAGGACACGGTTGCTTGACAATTACCTACGATAGAGGTATATGTGGCGCTGCGGCTAGAACCGGAGAGTCACAAATTGTACCAAACGTACACGAAAGGCCTGAACATATAGCTTGTAGTTCTACAACCAATAGTGAAATTGTGATACCTGTCAAGAACTCTAATGGAGATGTTGTCGCAGTTTTAGACGTCGATTCTGATGATTTTGATGCCTTTTCAGGAGATGATGTTTCCCTCGCTCAGGATATTTGCGAATGGCTTGGAGCCACCTATCACTCCGTTGAGTGAAATCATACATAAGTTGAAGTAGATTTTTCCTTCTTCAGGGCCATGGGGAAGCAGAAGAACGTGTTGGGACACGATATCGGAGAATGTTCTTGCAAGCCACTAACCGGATGGTATAGAGACGGACATTGCCACACTGATGAACATGACAGAGGCTCTCACACAGTATGCTGCATAGTTAACGAAGAATTCCTTCAATTTGCTAGATCCAAAGGAAATGACCTGATTACTCCTGCTCCTCATTTCAACTTCCCTGGTCTCAAGCCTGGAGACTCGTGGTGTGTTTGTGCTAGAACTTGGCTGGATGCACTAAATCACGGGCAAGCGTGCCCAGTGGACCTTGAGGCCACTAACATCAAGGCTCTTGAAATCATTCCTCTAGAGTTGCTTGAAGATAGAGCGGTTTGATTACTCGCTCTCTCCACTAACACCAGTCATCGATTGATACATCTTTGCATCTTGCTTCAAGAATGGTGTGTACATTGCAGGTAGTACGAATAGACTCGAAATGAGTGCCAGTGCTATCGCTACAACGAAAACCTGTCCGAATAACTGGAGAGGTACTAATGAAGAGAAGTTCAGAACTGAGAAACCACCTGCTGTAGTAAGTGCAGCACCAAACATTGCTCGACCGGTTGTTGCCACGGATTTTGTCGACCATTCTGCGGGGTCTGCAAACGGTGCATGTTCCACTTCTTCCTCTAGCCGGGTTGTCAAATGCACAGCATAGTCTACGCCTAACCCAAGCGTCAGTGCACCTATTGTCACCGTTTGTGAGTTTAGTTGATATCCGGTTAATCCCATTATTCCGTAAACCCATACGACGACTACCATCAGTGGAATCCAGGTGACAAATCCTCTCGCTACACCTCTTGCTAGGTCCTTCTGCCTCACTGTGTTAATTCCAATTAGCATCAACAGAATTACACCAGCAACTGTTCCAGTTGATAGGATTGCAGAATCTGCAACATCTGCTGTAACCTGTGCTAGAATCAGAGAACGTCCCGATAACTTGACTGTGAAATCTCCATCGCTTTCCTTTGCTAAATCTGCTAGATCTCCAGATAATTCTGATTCAAAATCTGCGGCTGCTTGCCAGTCCAATGTAGCGGCTTGGAATGAGATTACAGTCTGTGTAGCCTTTGTGTTCAGCGTTCCCGAGGAAATGTTTCTGCCATCCGAGGTCAATAACCAATCCTCCAAATTCTGCCAATTCGTATCATCGTCATCTAATGCAGACATCAGAGTATCAAGTTCAGTATTAGAGATTCTAGATTCTTCTAAGACACTCCAAATTCCAATTGGAACTCCAGTTACCTTGCTATTTTCTTGTAAATCCGAGACTACTGTATCATACAACAGCCTACCATCTTTGGAGATTACATCTCCATCCAGCACAGCGTACAACGGTGCAGGGCTACTTTGGAATTCATCAGATAGAGTAAGGAAATCCTGCACAACAGGTACTGTGTCATCGAAGTTGTCTCTCTGGTCAAAGCCTACCTCTAATTGCTGGAAACCAATAAACATAGGAACCGATACAAGAATCGTGACAACTATGACTTTGACTGGAGTCTTGGTGAGTGAACCAATCCATGTTGAAATTGGACCAATATCGGTCTTACCAGATTTCTCAAGTGGTAATTTCTTCGGCGGTATTATCATCATCAAAGCAGGCAATGCAGTTATGCTCAACAAGTAAATGAAGAATAGACCGATTGCAATTACTGTACCAAATGAAACCAAGAATTGCTGGGATGAAAATCTGAATGATAGGAAACCAACCATGTCTGTAAAAATTGCAACCATTAGAGCAGCAGAGGTCAAAATTGTGCCTTTTCTAATCGCAGCCCTTCTAGCTTCTAGAGAGAAATCTCGCAGAGTAGTTCTACCCTGTGGATTTGCTTTTTCTTGGTCCTGTAACTCTTCTCTTATTCTAACAACAACGTGTAAACCGTAGTCAACACCAATAGCCAATAGAAGAATTGGAATTGAATTCATAGCCGCATTGAATACCATCTTCACTCCAAGAAGCGTCAGCAATCCTGCCATACCGTATGTTGCTAGAATTGCAAATACTGTCAATACGAGTACGTTAGCAGTGTCACGCTTACTTCTGAATTTGGTCCACAAAATAAAACCTAGAAGCAGCAAACAAATCGAATTGAGTATACCCAATTCCTTACCCAGGTTTGCGTTTTGTCCAGTTGCAAATTGAGCAAATGAAAATACTGACAAATCCGAATCTCCTGTTTCTTCGTCTGCCTTTTCCTTCAAACCTTCAGCCCATTCAGTAACAATTTCCTGGACGTCATCAATGACCTTCAAATCATATTCTACAGGGTCAGTAATTACGACGAATGTGGTTAGTACAGGACCATCTGAATCCCATGGATTGGAGGAATCATCAGCTGGTAAATTAGCAACCATCAGTGCTCTGTAATCGATAGATTGCATACCGATTAAGGCACCTATTTTTCCAAGGATTGGCCCAGTTACCACTGCGATTTCGCTGGCATTTGGGCCTTGAACAAGTGCATTCAAGTTTCCTGAAATAGCACCAAGGTCAGACGAAATATTTGCTCCAGAATCTAGCCTTGCCAACCAAACTGTTGGGTCCTCTGGCTGCCAATTTCTCAACTCTTCAGAGGTTACTATACTAGGGCTTGGAATACTATCTGATGCTTGGGTCAAGTTACTCAAGTGACTGCTTAGACTTTCATTTTCGATATTCTGAATCGCAGTGATTGCAGATTCTAATTCTGCAATCCACAATTCAGCCCCAGCAGGATCTTGTAATCTCTGCCACTGTATTGCAGAGCTAGCCATACCGCTATTAGCTTGAATTCCAAATAGTGGATATTGATATTCTTGTAAATTTTCATCTTCTAATAATATTGCTTCTAATACTGCTAACTGGGCCCATGTTTCTTCCTCATACAAATCTCCGGAATCGATATCATCAATGAATCTGATGAAATCTATTGATGCTTGATACTCATCTTCAATTTCATTCAGTAATTGAACGGTCTCATTATCGGGGAAAAAGGCATCTTCGCTGTTATCGAAGTCGATAAACATCGCATTTGGAGTTAGTGAAAAAATGAACACTAGAATGATTCCAATGGTGGTTTTTGGTCTCTCGGTACTGAAACTTGTCATGCCATCGAATATTTTCTTCATACTCTTAACCGATTACAAGCGAAAGTTTCTCAGTTATAATTCTCTTGCTTGATTTCTAACATATTTTCCCCGATTCAAAGAACATCCTATCAAACCCGAACTACGATAGAAAATAGGTGCCGGGAGCGGGGCTTGAACCCGCGACCTTCGGATGTCTCAGACATGTGAAGGGGCTTTGGTACGTCACAAAAAGTTCGTTAGAACTGCCCTATGAGTCCGACGCGCCACCAACTACGCCACCCCGGCAAGCAACCCGCCCACCGTACACCCCTCTTTGAATAATGCGGCAAAACCTGCTTAATCAATTTCAATAATTTGAGCGAAGTTTAACCACAGCCTTCATTCACTTGGAGTCATCCGCACCGGTTAATGGTGGACATCAACACTGCTATGGCTGCCGCTGCTGCAGAGCGAAGAAACCGAGGCTCTGGAGACAAGGAGCGGAAGAAAAACCGCTCCGGTGCGGACATGGGCATTGAATCATTCGATCCAGTAGAACATGTCTCTAAAGAGAAGGCAGACACAGTCTCAATGTGGTTAGTAATCACATTTGCAACAACTATGGCTCTTGTAATGAGATATGTCGCTATGCCAGGCTCGAAAGGAAATGCTGACCTGTTGTGGTTCGTTCCTATGATGGCCATCTTCCTACTTCCTTCCATCCACAGGTCCTTGCTACCAGAAAAATTTGTTGAACACTATACTAGAGGAACATGGTTCAAGGCATCATTCCTTCACGTTTTCACATGGCTTGCGCTAACGTTCCTGCTTACTAATGCCCCATTTGCCGACATTGTTGCACCACAGGTCGACGACGGATGGGGGATGATTTCATCTACCGAAGAAGGCTTTGAATTCACGGACGAATCCAGGGACAAAGTGTATCTTACAGAAGGCTACACTGGCATGCATTATCTTGTATTGTCATTCAGCGACAATTACGATGCAAGTGACTCCGAGTATTCTATCACTTTCAACGGAGATGCCGCGAATAATTCGTGGGCAGTTCTCTCCGAATCTAACCCAGATGCATTAGACTCTGTTCGTTCACACAAGGACATTGATTATCCTGTTGCAGTCGAAGTTCCTGCTGGACTCGCTGTTGGAACTTACGAGGTTGAGATCAAAGTGGTCGAAGATGGAGACCCATGGGAAAATGAGAGAACGGTAACCATGACCCTAGTGGTAGAAGAGCTCGTTGTTGAAGATTCAACCGAGTAACTTGGATAGTCTTGCTGTCAGAGCGTCTAGTTGGATGGCTTCACCGCCACC
Organism: Euryarchaeota archaeon UBA550; assembly: GCA_002506705.1. Taxonomy (GTDB): domain Archaea; phylum Thermoplasmatota; class Poseidoniia; order Poseidoniales; family Poseidoniaceae; genus MGIIa-K1. The sequence goes on along the minus strand of DAYA01000048.1, from coordinate 28,436 downwards.
CTCAACTAATCTGAAATCGATTTCTGCCATCAACTCGGTTAACTCGAGTTTCTGCATTTCCGAGAGGAAATCAGCTCCGTACAATTCTCTGTGCAATTGATTGACAAAATCTGTACCTGCGAGGCCATATTTGTCAAGAAGATCTCTCAACCTTCGTCTTGCTGCATGGAATCCATCTTGCCGGCAAGCCATTAGATACTGATGAAGAGATTCAGGTGGAGCTGTAGCACTTGTTTCGTAAATTAGCGAACGAGTGACATTCTTTTCTAACGCTGCCGCAACTTGTAGCGCAGTGATTGCTTTACGTAAATCACCTTGCGAGATTCTAACAAGCGCCTCGGCCGCCTCGTCATCCAAACCTACCTTTTCTGACTCGGCGACATTTTTGACTTGGCTGAGCACATCTGCATCAGCCAATGGTCTAAATCTGAATACAGCACATCTACTCTGAATTGGCTCGATGATTTTACTTGAGTAATTGCATGACAAAATGAACCTACAAGTTTGAGCATACTGTTCCATTATCCTTCTCAATGCACCTTGGGCATCGTGAGTCAATGCATCAGCTTCATCGAGGAATATAATCTTGAATTTTGCATCACCATAGGGAGATGTCCTAGCGAATTGTTTGACCTTGGTTCTAATCGATTCTAATTTGCGCTCATCACTGGCGTTCATTTCAAGCAAATTATTGCGGAACTCCGGACCGAAAACATCCCTTGTCAAAGCCATCGCAGCAGTGGTTTTTCCTGTACCAGGTGGGCCTGCGAATAGTAGGTGCGGGAAGTCTGCCAAATTAGCATAGGAAGCCAATCTTTGGACAACTGATGCCTGACCTCTGATGTCCCCGACTGTCCGAGGACGGTGGCGCTCAACCCAGAGTTCGCTCATACCTTATCCCGTCAGAATCGGACGAACTTGAACCTTCGCTTTGGCAAAAAAACTCCCGAATATCATCGGCCACCCTACGGGTGGCCAGCCGAAAGGAAACTATACCCCCTCCCACAGTGGAGTGCTGAGCCCAATGTCGTCAAACAGCCGTGACCGCCAAAAAATTACCACTTCTTTGCTGCTGGTAATCATGTTCTTATTTGCTGATTTAGCGCTACCACAAGCCATTCCAGAATGGAAAGTTTCTGAATTAGATGACGAAAATATCGTTCACAGAACTACCTCGACATTCAATGCAACGAAGGATTCTGGCATCGAGTCGGCTAATCCAAATTCGTATTACGGAAGCGATGAGACCGCTGATTTGGGAATAGGTCCGAATGGAGAATCTAGAATTCTAATCTCATTCAACAACTCTGTGCCAAGCGGCGATATGGTAAACGGAGCAACTCTATTCCTAACCTGCGGTATCGACTCTGTCGACTTAGATACTATCAGTATCTATTCTGCAAGAGTCAAATCAAACTGGGACGAATCCAATGTAACATGGAATGACAGAGATACAGGATTGTCTTGGGATTTACCTGGCGCAGATGATACCACTGATAGGTCGGGCTGGGAGCCACCTTTTTACGGATATGACAACAACACCTTCGAGATCAACGTAACAGCACTCGTACAGGACGCTGTGATTAATTCTAGAAACACAATCAACATCTTACTTGCAGCAGTAGGAAGCTCATACACTTGTCACATGTCAGACTCAACTGACACCAATAGTACACCGTATCTTTCCATCAACCACCAAAATGGAACACACACAAACGGTGGATCTCTCTCACCTAATTTCGTAGAGGATGGGGCTGCATTAATGAATCCAGATTCCTTCCTTCTCTCAGCAGAAACAAATCCTGAACTTTCTTGGGAAAGCATGACTGGAACATCTGCTCAAGTTCAACTATCCACTAGCGAGGACTTCAAATCAGAACTCGATGACTTTTGGTACTACAACACCGTAGACAATTCTAGTATCTTCACATTGAATGCTGGCAACGGCGAAATGACTGTTCCATCTGGTCACGAGTTAGACAATGCCACAACAATGTATTACAGAATGAGAGCAATCGACTCATCGGACACATACGGTTCATGGAAGACTGGCTACTTCCACTTACCTGGACACACTGTATCACAGGTAGGCAATTATGGAAAGTTCGCAATTGATTTCGATGATTTGGGATTAATGGATGATACGATTGAAGATACGTTTGTCGACTCTAGTAGTGCATCTAGAAATGTCAATATGGGTGGAGAAGGAAATATCACAATCGGTACATCCTCTTCAAACGAACAATATGGATTGATGAGATTTAATATGGATGACATTGGTCTACACAGCAACTCTTCGATAATTAGCGCAGAACTGACCTTGGACAGAAATTCGTTCAGTGGGTCAGCAGCCGTCAGTTTCCACATAATGGAATCAGAAGAATGGACTGAATTCGGTTCAACGTGGAGAAAATACGACGGTACACGTTACTGGGACGACGGTGGAAGAGTTCCTTCAATGTCATTCACTAACTTTGACGGAGACCAATCCTCGGACACCATTGTGGTAGAACTGACCGCAGCAATCCAAAAATGGATAGATGACAACAATGCTCTAGTTCAATCCGGATCGACTCCTGATACTGATCTTGAGTTGATGTTGGTGGCATCAACGTTTGGAATCGAAGAAACATCAACAAAATTTGTAAACATATGCAGCACAGATGCAACAGATTGTGACACACCGACTCTAGAGATCACATACGATTGGGATAGTTCTGGACCTCCAATTACCCCTACTCACTTGTCGCCATTAGACGGACATGCAGTATGGAATCTAACCGGGCACAACCTTTCCGGCAACACGACCCCAACCCTGTCATGGGATGGAAGTATCTCTTGGAGCGGTGATTTGCTGCTCGAACTCTCCACAGACGCTGAGTACAGGGACGTCATCCATTCCTTTGACACATCAGTGGATACAGAATTTTCCGAGACCGATGGAAACTGGTCAATCTCTGGTTCAGATGCACTAGATGATGGAGTTCTATACCACTGGAGGCTATCTCAAGTTGATTCAACAACGAAACATAGGTCATGGTGGTCGAGCTCCTCATTCCTAGTTTCAGGCCTTGAATCAGAGCATATTCAAGATAACGAACACAGGTTAAGACTGTCACACGGAAATGCAAC
>DAYA01000048.1:19024-24900 GCA_002506705.1 Euryarchaeota archaeon UBA550 | reverse complement strand
GGTGAAGATGAGATGCAAATTTCCTACAACACGTATCCATCAGAGACATCTATCTTGATCGGATGTGATCTAACAAGCCACTTACTACCAAACGGTTATGCTGTAAAAACTGCAACTCTGAAGATGAGACTAGCAGATTATCCATCAGGTACACCACAAATCGCAGCATGGGAAAGCAGACAAAACAACTGGTCTGAGGATTCTGCAACATGGGCAACCTTCGATGGAACAAACGCATGGGGTACAAGCGGAGCAAAGGGTTGGGAGAAATCTAGCCTTTTGGATTCTGAGTCCCTCGGAAATTCATACTCAGCAGGAGATTGGGTTGAGTGGGATGTGACACTCGCAGTTCAAAACGCTATGAGAGAAGACCGCTCAGTGGATTTGATTTTGGGAATACTTGGTTCTGGTTCAGGCAACAATCGTGATGCATTGTTCTATCCAAATTCTGCTAGCTCCACCAGCAGGCCTGAAATCTCGTTCGTGTACGTTCCAGGTTCCGATGCTGTACCTTCAGACCCTGTACCACTTAGCCCTCTAAACGGCTCATGGTCTGTCGAAACTGGAATAAATCCTGCACCAGACAAAACACCACAATTGGCTTGGAATCTATCCGCAAGTGGAGTTTCAATCGGAGGATGGTCTGTTGAGTTAGATACTACAGATACTTTCGATTCCTCAGACCTCGTAATGGCGACAAGTTGGAATGACAATGGCTTTGATATCACAAACCAAACATTCGATTTGTCAACTCCACTCGATGCCGGCAACACTTGGTATTGGAGAGTTAGAGCAACTAGTACTACCAACCAAATCGGCAACTGGTCAAACACATTCAATTTCCTGCTTCCAGACGTAACAACTTGGAGCATAGACTCCAACAACGCAGCAGTTGAATTGCGTCATCACGATGCAATGCCTGATTTGAATATTCCAAACTTCATTGACACATGGGTCGCCGATTCAGGAGTTGGTGCAACCGCAGACCAATCTTCATCATCATCACTCAAGGTTGGTACAAGTAGCACTGGGGAAAACGCAACAGGATTACTTCGAATACCTCTTACTGAATTACCAAATCCACAAAATGCTCACGTATCAAAAGCAGAATTGAATCTGTACGCAGAGTTTGGTTCAAATACAGGTAACGCAGTTTCAATTCACGAATCTAGCGTTGCTTGGAACACAAGCGCTAATGGCACAACGTATGATGGTAGTAACAACTGGTCTAGTCCAGGTTCTATGGGAGACATGGACAAAGGCACAATCATCGATATACAGCAGGGTAAATCTGCAGCGTGGATGACTTTCGACATTACAGAAATAGTACAGCATGCGTTCGCAAATGGGGATTCTCATATTTCCCTAACAATAGTCGGCTCAATCGGTGAAGGTCAGACAACATTCACATCAACTGATGGAAGTTCGAGCGACGCTCCATGGCTAAACATGACATGGACCTCTGGTAATGCATCAACTCCAGAGGTAGCGGGCACCAATACTGATCCTGCGGTCAACGATATTTTGTGGAATACCAGTGGACATGCTCTTCTTCCGCAAACACAGCCGACTTTCAGTTGGAATCACTCTAACCCTTCAAACGTTGACGATTGGAGAATTTTCATATTCGAGGATTACAACGATGCAAGAGCAGGTTGGGAAGTATTCGATAGTAGGGAATCTTCCACAGGATGGGACCTAAACAGTCTAACTTGGACTTACCCTGATAATTTCTCTGCTGGTGAATCATACATATGGTTCACACAACCAATTACAGACGACATACTAGGTGCAAGAGGAAACCGTACCGTATTCCACGTACCAAGCGATACCGGTAATGAAATCAACTCAACAGATGCGAAAATATCTTTCCAGCAAGGTTTATTGGTTGAGGAATTGGATTATCCCGATTACTTCATGGACTCGTTTATCGATTCAGGCTCCTCTAACTCTGCCTATGAAAGTTCTACAGAACTAATCATTGGAAGATCGCAATTTAGTAGCTCTACTGCGTACGAATCATTCTCGATGGTAAAAGTCAACTGGTCAAGTTTACCCATTCCATCCACGTACGAGTTTATTGATGCAAGCCTAACCCTTAACAGGCTAAGTGGCGGAGAAAATGGCCAAGAGACAATTAGAATCGCAGTTTGTGAGCTGGACAGAGATTGGAACGAAAGTGCGACCTACAACTCGCCTACTGGTAATAGCACTGGATGGGGAGATGCGTGCGAAACTCAGTTTACAATTTCAACACTAGACTACCAAGACAATAGTGTCGAATTTGACATAACATACCCTGTTCAACATGCTCATGCAAATGGAAATAGCAGCATCAGTCTAGGGTTCTGGGTAGTTGACGATAACACTACAGACGATTGGAGATTTGCGAGTAGCGACTACACTATTGACGAGTCTAAACGTCCCGAGGTGGCCTTAGTTTGGAGAACTGGGGTTCAATGGCTGCCATCTCAAGCAACCGGACTACACCCTGCCGACGGATCCACACTCTGGAATAATAGTGCATCACGACCCACTGGTGCAGAGTCCGTTGCACATAATTGGACGGCTGGAGAATCCAATGAGACAAGGTGGATAGCAGAAGTTTCAACAGATCCCGCATTTGCTAGCGAGTATTGGACAGCAGAAATCGATTTCACAGATAACACAACATTCACTGACAACGGAACATGGGATTACGGAAATCTAACATACACAGTTGAGACGGATCCAGCTGATTACTGGATTTATTGGAGAGTTCGTGCTGAACAAGATCACAGATTAGGAAAATGGTCCGAAACGCATTCATATAGAATCCCTGATGAGGTCGGTTATGATGATGGCGCTGGTAACAATACCGTAGTGTTGTATCAAGGATCTGTGTTCGAAAATTCAGGTGATTTGCCAGGAGTACCTGATGCAAGCATCGATTCGAGCAACCCAACCAGATCTGCTAACCAAAACCCATTCGAATTGGGACTGCCATCTAGCGGTTCTGGGGAATCTAGGATTTTGCTCACTTTCGATTTGTCAGAGATGCCATTCCCTTCCGCAATGACTCCGACAAATGCTCTTTTGAGCCTTTACAGAACTAATGTTACAGGGACATCTTCGCTAACAGTCAGTGCACATGCATGTGATACCTTCAGTGAAGAAACTGTAACTTGGAATACGGCACCAAGTTGTTCAAGTTCAGAAATTACACGTTCGACCTTACTAGTCTCACCAGAAGTTGGTTGGCAAGTTTGGGATATCACATCATTAGCACAATCCAACGTAGCAAATGGTAACGATACTCTGTCGATAATGCTGAAAACTGTTGGAACACCAGGTTCAACCAACGAATTCTACGACAATACAGACAGCGACTACAGGCCTAAGTTGACATTGGATTACGTAGACAACGTTGACGGAGTCGTCCCACCTGCTCAGCCAACTATAGCATATCCTGCAGATGGTGCAATATTGTACAACACAAGTACTTGGAAACTTGAATCCTTAGTAAAACCACAACTTTCATGGAACAGTGTGACAAACGCTACAGGATATATTGTAACAATCGCTGATAGCGATGGAGAACAGAAATACAAGTCTTGGGAAGACCCTGAAATTAACGGAACCATCTTCACATTCAGCGAGAATCTAACTGCTGGGTATGTATACAGTTGGTGGGTACAGGCAATAAACGGTTCAATTCCAGGACCATCATCTAGCCGTAGCACCTTTGCTATTGGTTCACCTGTCGACCATTCCTACAACGGAGACCACACATGGACATACAATTTCCAAACAGGCAACGAAGTCCCTGACCTCGGTCATACTAACATCAGGGACTCTTACATTGGTAGCGGAGATGCCGATACAAACCATGGAACAGATTCCCTAGTTACAGGAACTGATTGCGAAGGAGCAAACACAGAATGTAGAATCATATTTGCTCTTGACAATAGCCAAGTTCCTCTACCGATGGCTGCTAACATTCATTCAGCTGCTATACACCTACAAGTTGAATTCCCTGCTACCGGCCAAATCGATTTGAGTGTTCACAGGCTACTGACAACAGATTGGACACAGTCAGGATCAACTTGGAACAGTTCCTCTGCAGGAGTTCCTTGGGCTACAGCAGGTATGACTGCGGGCACAGATTACGAAATTACAGCAATCTCGACAACGAGAATTGATTCATCGACAACATCGGTCTGGCTAGATATCGGCCATGATAACATGCAAATGAATGGAGACCATGGATGGATTGTTGTCGCTACTACCGCTGCAGGTTCTCCTGCATACGTTGAGTTCTACTCGAGTGAGAGTGCCTTAGACAACAGGCCCAAGATTGCAATAAATTACACAGATGTAGACACCGTATCTGTATCTCCTTCTGGTTCGACTACAGATGCTGATACAGGTGTACAATTCTCACACATCCTTAACGATGCACTGGGTGGAATGATTGGAGAAGATGTAGTTTGGTCACTAACATCTTCATCAAGTGGAACAATTAATTCAACAGGATACTTTACTCCTCAATTAGTCGGTGTACAAACAATCGAGGCTTGTTTCGGAGTAATCTGTACGCAAGAATCCATCACGGTAACCCCAGGAGCAGCTGTACTTCTTCAAACTTCAACCACAGAAGTGTCAATCACTGCTGATGAAGTTTACAGTATCGATGCATATGTTGTGGACCAACATGGTAACGAAGTATCCGGAGAGACAATCACATACACTCCTACTAACGGTAGCGTGGTTGGAATTACGTTCTACCCATACAACGCAGGTAACCAAACTGTAACAATTGGTTGGGCAACTCAAACGATTGACCTAACGATATCTGTTATTGGTGGAGCACCAGTTTACTATGAAACAACAGGCTGTGAAGAAGTCATCAAGGCAGGAACTACTTGCCAATTGAACTGGACACTTCACGACCAGTTTGGCAACATGTTGGACTTGAACGATGGTGGAGGAATTACGTGGACTGTTGGTGGAGGTGTATTCACAGAGGCAAACGGAACTTACTTCGCAATGACTGTTGGAAATTATGTGATCAACATGACATCAACAGGAGGTTTGTATTACGAATTACCAATAGAGGTTACACACGGTGCAATGGCGTCTCTAGAAATTAATGCGTCATCTACCTTCGTGACTGCTGATGAATATGTATGGCTAAACACCACAAGAATTGACGTAATGGGCAACAGACTATCGGTAGTGATTCCGCAAGAGAACTGGACGATTAGTGACGGCTCGATTACTGCAGGGCAACCAGCGGTTTGGGACGCACAACGTCGTGGAACCAAGACCCTTTCAGCAAGTTATGCAGGAATACAAAATAGTGTATCTGTACAGGTCACTGAAGGTGTAATTACCACTCTAATATTGGTAATTGACTCAGTTGAACAACCAGAGAATGCTGAATTGAATATGACCACAGACGATCAAGTTACAATCAAGGTGAAGGCAATGGATTCTGATGGCAACAAGTGGACTACAAATGTCGCTTGGAATATCGAACACGCACAGTACACAGACCAAAGTGTGCTGCAAGAGAAGACCTATGGTTCATCTACAGAGTTCTGGCCTGTCTTTGCTTCTGATACGATGTACACTCTGAGAGCGACATACAATGATGGGAATATAACTCTTGAATCGACAATCGATATTTCAGTGGTCGTAGGTGACTTGGTAAGCGTGGCTTTATTGCAGCCTGTCGAACTACAGCAGAGTATTACTGCAGACCAAAGTGTGTTATTCCTACCGCAGTTGACTGACGGTGATGGAAATATCATCGACTCTTCTATCGTTTCATACGAACTTGTTAACACTGATTCTGGTGAAACAAGCGATATCACATCAACAATTGTCGATAA
>DAYA01000048.1:12960-18606 GCA_002506705.1 Euryarchaeota archaeon UBA550 | reverse complement strand
GAGACTGTTACGATCACTGTTGATTACGGTAGTGCCGTAACTGTCGACATCGATGTGATTGCAGATACTGCGAAGGCAGGAGATATTTACACGCTAACAATTACTGGAACAGATGCAGATGGAAACACATTCCTAGAGAGTGTGCTATGGACCAAGGATAACAAGCCTGTTCCTGCAACTGAGATTGAAGGCTCCGCTGGAGTTTACAACTACAGTGCTACAAAAGCGGGAGTTCACACTTACAAGTTCCGCTCACCGAGTGGAGCACAAGCAGAATGGACAGTGACCGTTTCCGCTCATCAAACAGTAAACCGAATTGAGTTAACAATTCTTGAAGAATCGGTATTACAACTAGAATCATTCGACATCGAAGTTAGAACGTTTGATGCATGGGAGAATGAAATTCCAGTTCCTCCTGAAACTCAAGTTAAGCTGACTGGAAGAATGACTGCAAAGGCTGTCGAAAACGGAAAGTGGACGATAACAACTCTTGACGCTGAAGAACAAACAGTGACTATCTCTGTCCACAACAAGGAAGCATCAGGAACTATTCAGGTTGATGGCACATTCATGGGATTCTTTGAGGCGGGTGGAACCTTGTATTACGCAGGTGGAATCCTCGCAATTCTTGTCGTGATTGTATTGCTAGTGGTCATAGTTATGGTGCTACGTTCAGGTAGTTCCGATTACGACGATGATGATGACGACGATGATGATGACGATTATGATGACGAAGAATCTGCTCCTTCATCCGCTGGACCTGCAGGACCGCCACCAACACCCGGCGGAAGGGAAGATTGGATGTCAGACTATCGAGTTGATGAAGACAACGTCGAATGGGGTGAAGATCAGGATGGCAATTGGTGGTATCGAGACCCAGGTGCTTCTGATTGGAGTGAATGGGCTGACTAATCGAAACCTATACTACGATTGAAAGTTTAGAGAAATTGGGGATAACGGTGAAGAGATTATCGGTTGCTGTGTTGATTGGGTTAATTCTAGTGCAAATCGCAGCACCAGTAATTGCCTCAACTCCATCAAGCATCACGATTGGCCAACACCAATACTCTGTTAGTACGGACCAAGTTGTACAACTTAGTGCAACTGTCAAAGATTCTAGTGGTTCAATTATCTCCAGCCCTGTTAATTGGAGTACAACGTCTGGACACATTGATTCAACTGGATTATTCACTCCTGGAATGATTGGAATTACAATTATCACAGCAGAAAGTGGAGGTGTCAACTCCACAACATCAATTGAGGTAACGAGAGGATACCCGTTTGAAATCAAGTCCATGTATAACCAAACAAACGTCAGTATTGATGACACAATTAATCTGAACGCAACCCTGGTTGATAGAGCTGGAAACGCAGTACCGGGGGATTTGACATACAGAAGTCAAAATGGTCACATTGACCACCAAAACATGACTTGGCAACCCGACCAAATAGGGCATGCTATCCTGCGAATCATATACTTCGAATTAGAACTTCAAGTATCATTCAATATCGAGGCTGGACAACCATCGACATTGGAGATCCCATACGGATTAACGGTCCAAAGTGGCACCACCCAACACATATTCCCAATTGCGAAAGATTCTCACGGAAATGAAGTCGGAATCTCCAAAGCAGGTAGTCTCACATGGCAAGTTGAGAATGGTACAATATCTCCAACTGGACTATTCTTTGCTAACGCACCCGGTGTCTGGAACATAAGTGTAAACAGTAGTTCGGGCGCATTTGGAAGCGGAACAATTCGTGTTCTCCCAGCCCAAGCCACTGGCCTTAGCATTGGTATTGAGAGCACAGAGGTACGTGCAGGTTCCGTAGTACCTCTATCAGCAATCCGCTCAGACATTCTGGGTAACAACGGTGAGGTAGAAATTCCACTAGCCAACTGGTCTGTACCAACTGGTTCTTTATTCGTTGAACAAGGGAAGGTAAAATGGATTCCATCCTCGATTGGTAATTGGACAATTGGAGTTCAAGACCAAGGATTTTCATCCACAATTCTCGTTAATGTCGTTCAAGGAGAGATTAGTGGGATCGAGGTCTTGCTATCAGAAAATGTACTCCGTTCAGGTGACTTGATTGTTGCATCGATTGCTGCCCACGATGCTGCTGGAAACATTCGCTCGGTTGATGGAGCATGGACAATTGCTCCTGAATTATCACCAACTGACCAGGGAGACTGGTATGAATTGAGACCTGGCCCAATTGGAAACTACTCGATTTCCGCGGTTTGGTTCGATAATGAAACACAGGTCGTCCATGAAACCGAGAAAATTTTACCAATACTCCACGGAGATTTAGCAAGAATAATTCTCCCAGAAAGCGGAACAAGAGTTGCTTCGGATGATGTTTTGTCTCTAAATCCCGTATTCGAGGACGAGTATGGTAACGAAGTTGACAACGTACCCATCACTTGGATAATTGATGATATTGACATGACAATGGAGGTCAGGCTTGCTGGAGACAATTGGGCGCCAAAGTCAATTGGAATGCATGAGATAAGAGCGATGGCTCAAGGCGTATTCGCAATAACCGATGTAGAAGTCATTGCCGGTACTCCAAGGTACATATCCACCAGCCATGATGAAGGCATTTCCGTAGACAGCGGCTACGGGATCGAAATTCAAATCACTACAACTGATGTCCATGGCAATTCAGCATTAGCATCCGAAGTTGATTTCGAATTCGATGACCCATTAGGAGTAGTAACCCCATCATCAGAGGGTGACGGGTACTGGATAGTCGAGGGAGGACAAACTGGAGAATGGAACCTCCGTATGAGAACCGGTTCCGCTGTTTCAGACATAACTGTGAATGTATCCCATGGTGAACCTGTGAGATTACTCGCTGAAATTTCTGAAAGTAATCCAGAAGAAGGAGGTAGCATGATTATCAGAATTCATGCAATCGACCAAGCAGGTAACAGGATTGAAGTTCCAAGTGATGAAGTCACCTTCAAGTGTACTGCTGGGTCTGTATCGCATCTTGCTGCAGATACTCACGAGTTATCAATAGACCAAGCAGGAGATTCGCACTCCTGCAATGTTTACTGGAATGATTTAATCGCGCAGAGATTCTTTGACGTTGAGGCTGTTTTGTTTGGAGGCGGATTGGGTGACTCCAATACAGCTCTAACAATGGTTTCAATGATAATATTCCTTTTCATTGCGATAATGGTTGTACTTATCCGCAGGATGAAGGGAGAATCTCAGGACGATTATGAATGGGAAGATGAGTTTGAAGAAGAGGAAGAATCAGAGAACGATGATTCTGACTTGTATGAAGTTCAACATGAGCAAACCCAAACCGTCGTCGAAGAGACTACTCCTGCACCGACCGAAAAGAAGGAATCAGGGGAAGACTTACGCGCAAGACTTGCTGCAGAAGCAAAGAAGACTGGAGTCATGCAGGCAGCACCCGGTACAGAACAAGGCAAGACTGGTTGGTATGTGGACTCAACAGGTGAGTTGACTTCGTGGCTAGTTAGTGAAACTGGAGAATGGACAAGAGTTTCTTGATCAATCTTCAGAGGCTTCTAGATGTGTTGCGGGTTCGAAATTTTTCTTTCCGTAGATGTAGTATGTTGATACACCAATTATCACCGCTGCAGCCGCTCCAATAATCGCCTTTGAACCCATGATTACCACAAGGTATGCTCCAGCGATAGTACCGAAAATTTGGACGTAGGGATATAGAGGAGACTTGAATGTCGGCTGGTACCAATCTGTACCATTATCCTCTCTTCTAAGAATGATAACGCTCACGTTTAGTGCGACGATGACCATTATTTGGAAACCAGATGCAAGTTTAGCCACGTCCTTGACTGGAAGTGTCAAGATACAAACCGCCATTGTAACAGCGGTCAGGATAATTGCCCAATGAGGTGTTTCGAATTTGTTATTTGTTTCACTTAGTGAGTCGGGAAGAAGTTTGTCTTTTGCCATTGCGAACAAGAATCTCGACGCTGCAAGTAGACCAGACAGCGCACCAGATATCATTGTGAGAACTGCCAATAGAGCGAGAATAATTCCTACCCTAGTCGATGCTACTGCATCAAAGAAGGCAAAGATCGGGTCTTCTCTGGGAGACCCGTCCTGCAACCACCACTCTCCCTCGACCGATGCCATCATTATAATTGATACAATGACGTAGAAGAGTGTGATTACCAATAAAGAAATCAACATCCCGTAGTGAAGATTCTTTTCCGGTTCCTTTACCTCTCCACCGATTGCACCAGCCTTGTAAATTCCTGCGTAGGCAACAAACACTAGAGCTGCTGCTTCTGCTACTAATGCTGGGTCATTTTTTGTGACATCAAATGCACCATCAATCGGCCTTGACAAATCGAAGTTAGCATCGAATAATTGAATGATACAGACAATCACAATGAGCGCAACAGTTAGCGCTAGAATAGGAGTTTGGAAGGCTTTCACTTTCTTTATTCCAAGAATGTTCAGGAAAGTGATGAGAGCTAATGCAAGCATAATCAACAACGTTGAATTTGTTGAAATGTCTAGATATTCTGTCACAGCATACATGTACGCAGAAAACCCGATTAGAGCAAATGCGGACTTCAACAAGAAAGATGCCCATAGTCCCAGACCACCAATCGTTCCGATTAAATGTCCAAATGAACGGTCAAGATAGAGGTATGCGCCACCATTGTCTGGCATCGCAGATGCCAATTCTGATTTCGACAATGTGCCTGGTAAGAACACCAAACCAGCCAATAGGAAAGCAAGCCAAATACCCGGACCCATGATGGCGGCAGCAAAGGAAGGTAGAACGAATAGGCCGGAACCTATGCTAGCAGCAACTGTTACAATGATTAGGCCGACCAATCCAAGCGACCTCTCGATTGTGTATTTGACATCGGAAACAACACCTCCGATGTCTCCCTTCAGAAGTTTGTCTGTTGTGGATTTAATGTCCATTCAGATTCCTCCAGAACAATCAATGTTTCCGGTTTATGACCTATAACACTGTGTTAATGCTTGTGAGCAGGCAAGAGTAGTTATTTATTGCTACACTTCGCTAACATTTATCCCCGGAAAAAGGAAGTTATGCTTTTGCGATAACTTTCATCTCCACAGCAATAGGTGTTGGCAAAGCCCTGATGGCTAATGTTGTCCTAGTAGGTCCAACTTTACCCAAAGTTTCAGCCCAAACCTCGTTGTAACCTTTGAAATCTCTATCCATGTCAACCAAGAAAGACGTAACATCGATTACATTCTCGATTGAGGAACCTGCTTCCTCTAGAATTCTGGCGATATTATCTACAACGGCTCTTGTCTGAGCCTTGATATCATAGTTTAGTGGATTGCCTGATGCATCTTTGATTGGACCACCGGGGATTGAATTGTCACCGGGTTGCCTTGGACCTACTCCTGAAAGATAGATCAAATCTCCTTCCCTTCTAGCGTGAGGATAAGCACCTACTGGTTTTGGCGCTTTACTGGTGTTCACAGCGGTTTCACCTTCAACCGGATCATAGAGTTCAGGACCATGGTTTGAGGAAATTTCGTCTTCAGAGCTCTGTTTTGAATCAAGAACATCTCTGTCCCCACCGTAGAATTCTACATCATCTTCATCGTATTCCTTGTCGCCAGTTCCGTTTGACTCTGGGTCCAA
>DAYA01000048.1:0-12566 GCA_002506705.1 Euryarchaeota archaeon UBA550 | reverse complement strand
AGGTCATTGCGATTATCATTCATTGCTGAAAGCCACCACATAGGTTTGAATGCAACTACTTTCTTTACTCTGATTTGGTCATGAATCGTTCGCGAAAGTTGACCGACATCTTCCAATCTACCCTCTTCCAAGAACTCCAAGATTTTCCGATTCCATTCATCGTCCTTCAATGAATGAATTCTGTCTTCATGCGGCTCGATTGGCTCCGTGAACATACGATTTGACAGTGACATTACTGAGACTGCAACAGCCTTCTTTCCTTGTGCCTTAATAACGTCCATGCACGATTTTGCAAGTACAGTTGTTTCAGCACGATTAGAATAAACGTTGGTCGAACAGATAACTGCTGGAATTCTGTTGTCAGGATTTAGCAACTCCAAAGCAACCACTGAACCGACATCAACCGGGAATCCATGGTAAGATACCGTTCTAGATTCAAGACCTCTTGCGATGTTTGCCTTATTCCAGGCTTCTGCAAATTCTGTGTCGATTTTCAAAGAATAGTGAATGCTTCCTAAGTCATGGAAGTCAGCATCTACCATAACCCACTCTGGGTTGGGATCTGCCTGAATTTGGTGTCCAATGACACTTGGCCAAAGTGTGGAATAAATGATAATCAAGTCAGCATCGCTTTCCTCAATCTGCTTTCTAGCATCGTCATAAGCATCTCTAATCCTTTGCCACCCCTCGTTTTTTTCCGGGCAAAGAACAGGATGTGGATGTGCAGGCACAATCAGTGATTTGATTACTTCACCAGTCAATTCAAGCACCCCAGTTCCTACATGGCCATTCCATGATTGCATTTCCGGTCCCGATGATCGTTCCGTAGCCGTGTAAAATTGCAGGCTCTTGAGGAACTCCCATCGCAGCGAGTAACCAAGTCAAAGCTCCACCATCTGTTTCTGCGATTGCCTGTTCGCAGAACTCGGGCATTTCGTTGATAATTTGTTGAGCCTTACCTTCTCGCATCAATTCGATCATTCGCATATCCCAAAGGTGCATTGCATGGCTTGTAATATGCTCCTTGCTCATATCTTCTGGAGGATTCGTCTCGGTTACGAAATGGCGGTGAGAAAGTGAATTGCTTGCAATAAGTAAGCACTTTTTCCCGCTGGCTTCAATTGCCTTCGCTGTGGATTTACCGAGTTCAATCATCATCTCTTGCATAACTTCAACCGAATAGTAAGAGAGGCTACGGTTAGATGAAATGGAAACGATTGGTTTGTCCCATTCTGGTCTAACCATGTGACAAGACACAATTGTTCCATAATCGACTCTGAAGTCTGGATTTGTCATCATTTTGACCGACATACCTTCTGATTTAGCTTGGTCATGAATCGCCTGTGCTAATTCAACATCGATTTCTAAATCATAGTTGAATCTGAACAAGTTTGGGAATACTGGGTCAACACTCTTCGATGAACACTTCTCAACACCAATGAAATGGGTCCCAACGTAAGTTTGCCAGTGTGGAGATAGAATCACAATTACATCATAATCGACATCCTTGAGAGATTCTCGCAACCTTTCATAGCCCCATCTCAGTTGCTCCCACCCACCTTCAGATACCGGTTCGTTTTGCTCCGGGTTTTCTGCGTAAACAAGGTGAGGTGGGTGTGGTGCTAGGCAGCCTGCAACAATGCCTCCATTCGCCATGTGCAAACCAAGAGGTTCCGCATCTTCTATTCATCGGCTGCCCGTCGGGCTAAACATGGAGGAGAAGCCGGACATGAAGTTCCGCCACGTCGGATGGCCTGCTGCGTTCGCAATTGGCCTAGTTTTTGCTTCTGTTTTTGCTCTAAATGAGAATAAATTCCCACCGATGATGGTAGCACTTGTTGCCTCCGTACCATTTGCCCCATTGTTGGCAAAACTAACTAACTCAGGAGATTTCAAAGAACACGCATTTGGTGTTGGAATTGTATGTTTACCAATGGCTGGATTTTGGGCATTTGGACCGAATTATTTCAACATAGCATTCCCATTCCTAATTTGGATCTGGCAATGTGCATCATGGTCGAAAAGAAATCATCCGCCATTCCGCTATGGAATATGGCATGGCTTTGGCATTGCATCCTGTATACTTCCAGGTGCGATGCTAGTGGCTGCCTTTGGTTAGTATGATTCTTCCTCGTTAGGGAAATCACCAGTTCTAACATCTGAGCAATATTGTTCAACAGCACCTGTAATCTGATTCTCTAAGTCAAGATATCTCCTCAAGAATCTTGGAGAAAAATCTGTAGTGATTCCCAGCATGTCGTGAAGTACCAATACCTGACCGTCACAATCCTGACCAGCACCGATTCCGATGGTGGGAATCGATAATGCCTCACTAACTTGTTTTGCTAAGTGTGCAGGAATTTTTTCTAGAACTATTGCGAAGCACCCTGCTTCCTCAAGCAGCTTCGCATCTGAGATTAATTTCGAAGCTTCTTCCTCTTCCTTTGCTCGAACGGTGTATGTTCCAAACTTGTAAATCGATTGAGGTGTTAATCCTAAGTGACCCATAACAGGTATTCCAGCGGTTAGAATTCTCTGAATACTCTCTACGATTTCTGCGCCGCCTTCTAATTTAACTGCGTGACCGCTAGATTCTTTCATGATTCTAATCGCACTTTCCAAAGCGATAGCGGAATTTCCTTGGTATGTTCCAAATGGCATATCAACGACAATTAACGCACGGTCAACTGCTCTTTCCACACACTGGGCGTGGTATATCATGTGGTCAAGACTCATTGGTACGGTGGTATCCCTGCCAGCCATCACATTTGATGCAGAATCTCCGACAAGGATTACGTCCACGCCACCCCTGTCTACAAGTTTGGCAAGGCTGAAATCATATGCGGTAAGCATTGTGATTTTCTCTCCAGCCCTCTTCATCTCCTGAAGGGTGTGAGTCGTGACTTTCTTGGCATTTGCATGTACTGACATGGGGTTGCCTCCGACTATGCGACAAGTATCTCAGACTTCAATCTTCCATGACGCAAATATTGACCGCTTCCGAGAAGAAACCAATGGACCACATCCCACCTTCTCTACCTACTCCGCTGTCTTTGACGCCACCGAATGGTACGCGTAAGTCTCTGTGCAACCACGTATTGACCCAAACCATTCCTGATTCGATTTTTTCTGCCACTTCACGACCTCTGTGTTTTGACCAAACACTTCCTGCTAATCCGTATTGAGTGCAGTTTGCCATTTCAATCGCTTCATCATCTGTATCGAATTTGTGGACTGTTACAACAGGCCCGAAGATTTCCTCTGTCGCTGTCCTTGAGGTGTGAGATAGTCCTGTGATTACTGTTGGTTCAATCCACGCACCGGCCTTGTCTGGAACTCTTCCTCCAGCAAGAATTCGCCCTCCTTCTTCTTTTGCTAATTCGATGTATGAAAGGACTTTCGAGCGATGTTGTTCGCTGATTACTGGTCCTATGTTGAATTCCTTGAGTTCTCGTAGGTACTTTTCCATGAACTCTTCATAGATTGAAGAGTGAACTAGGACTCTAGAACCGCACAAGCAAATTTGTCCGGAATTGAGGAAAGACGAGCGCAGAACCCCAGAAACTGCAATCTCTAAATCAGCATCATCCAGCACAATAGAGGCGTTTTTACCACCTAATTCCAAACTCAATTTCTTGAACATCGGTGCTGCTGTTGCCGCTACAATTTTTCCAGTGCTTGTACCACCTGTGAATGAGATTGCTTTGATCTCAGAATGCTCTACTATTGCTTGACCAACCTCAGGCCCGTAGCCGTGAACGATGTTCAGAACGCCGTCGGGCAATCCGATTTTGACACACAGTTTACCGAGGAAATGTGCCGTGAGAGGTGTAATTTCACTCGGTTTTGCAATTATTGTATTTCCCATCAACAATGCAGGAGCGATTTTCCAAGATAGAAGGTATAACGGTAGATTCCAAGGAGAAATCAGACCAACTACTCCAACCGGTTTTCTTACCACGTAATTTGTAGCATCATCCATTTTGAATTCTTGAGATTCAAGTGTACGACCAAAATCAGCAAAGAATCTGAAGTTGTTAACCGACCGAGATGCATCTACATTTAGTGCTACTTCCATCGGTTTTCCGGTATCCAATGCTTCAAGCCTAGCTACTTCTTCGATTTGATTTTCTAATTCATCAGCAATCTTGTCTAGCCAGTCACATCTCTGATGGAGTGTAAGTGAACTCCATCCACCGAATGCATTTTTTGCAGCTGTTACGGCAGCATCTACGTTTTTGGTACGAGGGATTGTGGCGATTACAGAAAAATCGATTGGCGAAATATCGTCAAAGTTTTCTTCAACATTTACGAATTGTCCATCGATTAGGTTCTCGACATGGATCATGCATCCACCTCGTAGTGCCACCTATCTCGGTCTGGATCCCATTCATCCCAGGTTGGTATAGTCTCCAATACCGAGTGTAAGTTATCTGGTACGATTCCGGGTACGATGAATGCCTTCTGTCTATTTAGAGGATATGGATTTCTTAACTCAATACCAAGGCAACCAAGAATTGCTCTTGCGACATACCAAGTGGCTTGAGAATTCCACCCATGTGCAATTTTGATGACCACACCAAGACCTTCTGGGTAATCAGGATGCTCAATCGCCATTCCAAGCAAACCATCCGCACCTTCCTTTGCGATTACTTTGCCATTTCCAATCTTCAATATCGTTGAGTCGAGACGGTTGAAGCCACCCACTAGATCAGGATGCTTGCACATAGCCTCCCATATCCAATCTGCATCCTTGTCGCGAACAAGACCTGCGTATATTTTCGCTAACTCTGAAACGGTATTCGACACAGTTGGAAGACCACATCCATCCTTTGCAATTTTAAGTGGAGACCAATCTTCACCAAGGAATCTCCGGAGTTGCTCCATGTATGCCTCGAATACACGATGAGTAGGCAGAGTGTAACCAGCCCTGTTCCATCCTTTGATTTTACATCCAGCAAGAATTGCAGCGTGCTCACCGCTACAGGTATGATACCATCTTCTTGGCCTTCTGACCTGACGACCGAATTGTATCAATGGTACATCGACAGGCGTGAGCATCAGTGGCCATTCGGCTTCGGTAAGAAGTGATTGGGCTGCGGCGACGTGCTCGGTGTCGCCGTTGTGACTTGCCACAGCAATCGCTTTTTGTTCCCAAGTGAAATTTTCCAATTCTTTTGTGAAGGCCTTGAGCATAAACGGTTTCATCATTGAGCGCCCATAACATAAGACATTTCCACCGAATGAATGTATTACTTCATCACCATGACACCATGCAACAGCACCATGGATAGTAGTTTCAGAGACTCCATTTCTCCGGTAGTCAACAAGAGGCTCCCATTCTACATCTCTACCGGTTGGAATGCCTTCCACATCTTCACCAAATGGAGAGTCTGGATAAATCGCAGAACCAGGTTTACCCGGGGAAACTGCTGAGTTTTTATCATGCCTCAAACTCATTTTCTCACCCCAATAATGGAACTACTTCGCTCCACCATGCTTCCATATTTCTGATTACTCTCTCATTATCATGGTTGAAGAAATCAAACCAACACATCAAACGATCGTCTGGGTGGAATCTCTCTAGAACTTGGGCAGCAACCTCTGCCGGATTTCCGATTAGAGCATTGTCTGCTGCCTTCTGAACTTTGGATGGGTCAAGAGTACCTTCGAGGGCTTTCCAGTACTCTCCTAAAGCGAGCCTAGCCTCTTCCTTTGCAGCGGCTGATTGTTCTTCAGGAGACAAACCCTCTTCTGCGTTCAAGAAAACGAAAGTAGTACGAGGCATGTCTCTTCTCTCCCACTCGCCACCATCTGCGTGGTAGAATTTTTTCATCCTCTCGTGAGTTGAATCTATAATTTCAGGTGAAGTAATTGATAGGTTGAATACCTTAACCGGCATGAACTTGTTAACATACTCTTGAGCCCTAGGGTCGTGGGTTCCTGCTACTAACTCCAATTGGCTTCTAGGCCATGTTTTTGGTACTATTGATATCTCTTCAAATTGGTATCTTCTATCTATGGAGATTTCATCTGAATCACTTCCTGCAGCGTTTTTGACTGCGAGCCAGTCGTCATCGGAGCGGAAATTCTCTCTGGTTAGGACGGTCTCGCGTATGTCGTTAGAATGAATGGTTTCACCACTCAATAAGCGCAGGAATATCTCGCTAGCCTCCATGAAGATTTGTCCTCTGAGTGCTGGCCAAGATGCTTCTTCGACTGAGTTGCGAGGTACTATTCCGTAAGGTCTAGCCATGAACTCGAATCTTCCAGCACTGAAACCGACATGCAGTTTTCGAGTTGAATCCATGTGTGAAAGAAATTGAACAGTGTTGGCTATTCTCTCAGCCTGAGCGATTGGCCCACCGCTGGCAAGTATGCTTACGACTGCAGAGCCAACATCGATATTCTTTGTTCGTCTGAAGGATTCCATTGCCAGTTGACAGAAATCGGTACAAAGGCCAACCTCTCCTTTCCAGTGAGGTACCACAGGTTTGGAATTCATTTGTTGAGTTTCTGTCGACAAATGCGCCTGTGCTATCCAAGCAACTCCGAATCCTAAACGGTCTGCTGCGTCTAATTGCTCGTAGTAATTGTTGAACATTTCCGATTCACTTGGAGTGAATCCGTTGTGGTCTGGAGTCTGTGATATCGAGAAGAATATGTCGAACTCCATACAATCCCTCTCCCCAAGGGAGAGGGGCTCGATGTATCAACATCACTGTTGCGAGGTCAGTTTCGAGATTCTCTCTCTAACCGGTTCGGGAACTACTGCTCCTTCTTCCATGAATACGGTCATGATATCGGACAATTGGACCATAGCCTCGTCGGGCTGGTTAGAAATCTCAGCTAGGTCTGCAAGACCCCATCTAGCAACCAAAATACCGGACAATTCCTTCAACTCTGTTGCTATTTCAAGGGAATCGATTAGCAAATTCTGCGCTTGCTCTAATTCTCCAAGAGAGGAATATGAATGTGCGAGGTCTGCCAAGGCTTCCATTCGCTCAAACTTTTCAGTTTCAGGAATTATGTCCAACCTCTTTTGCAGATGGATTTGACTCTTCTCAAAGTCCCCCTCGGATTTCGCAATGTGAGCAAGTAATGCATGACCATAGATCATTCCCTCCAAGTCATCTGCTTCTTCCCTCAGCCTCATCGACCTATTTGCAAAAAGGCTAGCATCTTCTCCACCTAGGCTGATCAGAGAAACGTGGTGGAAAATTCCTGCTGCTAGTCCAGGAAGCCCTTCTTTTTCGGAAGCAACTCCTAACCCAATCATCTCATCCTTGCTTGCACCTTTGTGCTTCATCAGCTCAAATTGACACCAGCCCTGGTCTTCGGGTGAAGTCGAAACTTTAGCTGCGTGGTCGAGAAGCCTTGCAACAAGAGCATCCCTTCCCATTTCTCTGGCAAGTTCGACTAGATGTAATGCAAGACTCGTATTTACCGAATCAATAAGTTTGCCATCTGCAAACATATCCAGTAATTCTTCTGCTTGTGATGGAGTCATCTCAGTCAAAAAATCACCTCAAATAGAGCGCATTCTGCCACCATCGACAGCAAGAGAAACACCACGTATTCCTCCCGAAATCGGCATGCACAGGTAAGCGATTGCAGCGCCGGTCTCAAGTGGATCTATCAATCTCTCAATCGGTACTTGAGACATCCATCCCGCATGGATTTCCTCGATACTTTTCCCAGTCTTTGCATTAATAGATGAAGCAAGTGAACCCAATCGATCTGTGTCTGTAAATCCGGGCAGAACGTTGTTGATTGTAATGCAAGTTGGCAATTCACGGGATAGAGATTTTGCCCAAGATGCCATTGCACCTCTGAGAGTATTTGACAACCCGATATTTGGAATTGGTTCCCTAACCGATGTCGAAATAATATTGACAATCCTACCCATTCCTGCCGCTTCCATCTTTGGAACAAGCCCTCTCACAAGAGTGTGGGATGCGTGTAGATGGCGACGGAATGGAGCCTCAAAATCTTCCACTTCATTATCAAGCAAAGGACCGCCTGGAGGGCCTGCAGCATTGTTGATTAGTATGTGGCATTCTCCAATTGTAGAAATGAATTTGTCAATTGCATCTTTATCCTCTAAATCTAGGCTAATTCCAGTATGTCCGTCACCCTCAAGTTCACCAACAAGGTCGTGCGGATTCCTACTAACCGCGGTAACTTTAGCCCCTGCTTTTGCAAGCATTTTTGCAGTCGCTGCTCCGATTCCTTTTGAGGCTCCGCACACAATTGCATGCTTACCTTCAAGAGCACTCGAACTAAACGGAAAGTCACTACCTAGCCAGTCCATACCTAGCCCAACGGTAGCAGGGATTTGAACCTTACAACCAATCTGTTATCGTCTCGATTTGTGTTAACCAATCATCGCTAGCAACATCAATTATCGAATAATGGTCACCCGGTAACCAAACCTTCTGAATTTCAACTCCTTTCGCTTTCATCGCTCTTACGTAAGATTCTGATTGAGTCCAAGGGACATCGGCATCGGATTTACCGTGCATTACAACTACAGATGACTTTGGAGGATTGTCAACTGGATTAACCCTGCGCCAAGTATCCTCATTTCCTTCTGGTGGACAACCCATCCATCGCCTGACAGCGTCTCCTCCATCGGATAACTTAGCGTGGTCTGCTGCAACGATATCTGCGATCGGGGATTGTGCGATAGAAAGCCAGGGTTTCCTTTCAGCAACCGCTGCCATCATCAGTGCCATGTGACCACCAGCTGAATGTCCTAGTATCATAGAGCGCACGATGTCAATGCCGGGTAATAGAGCCAGTTGACCCCACGCTCTCATAACGTCTGAGAGTGTATCCATCCATACACCTTCATCACCGGGCTCCCAACCACGGTATTCGATGTTCCATGCTGCGATTCCACGCTCTGCTAGATCCTCAGCAATCGGCGCCATCAAATCGAGTGTGAACTTCTTTCTCCAAAATCCACCGTGAATTAACATGACACACGGCACACCCTCATCCTTCTGGTATGGAGATGGCTCATCCGGCATATACAAATCCGCAAATTGCCAATCCTCTGCTCCCCACTGCATGCGGTCGACAGGCAAATTAACCAACTCAAGGCGTTACTCTGCTTCTGTCTCTTGGGAACAGCACAGTTTCTCTGACGTTTCTTGAACCTGTGAGGACCATCAACAATCTTGCTACGCCTAACCCCCAACCAGCGTGAGGTGGTGCTCCGTAGCGGAATCCATCTGTGTAGAATGCGAAATCTGCAGGGTCGAGTTCCATGTTGCGGAGGTTTTGCTCCAAGACATCGACATTGTGTTCTCTTTGGCCACCGCTTGTCATCTCGTCACGTCCATAGTTCAAATCGAACCCGCGTGAAAGTTGTTCACCAGTGGAACCCATTTCTCCTGGGATGTGGTGGATGTAAAACGGCTTCATCGACATTGGCCAGCGTGGCAAAAAGTGGAAGCCTGGATATTTCTCAGCGATTATGTCACAGTGGGATGATTCAATGTCGTCTCCCCACGAGATTTCTACTCCTGCGTCTTGAATCATCTTGATCGCATCACAATATTCTATTCGTGGGAATGGAAGACTTGGAACATCCACAGTAATCGGTTCCTCGCCTTGACTCTCTCTATATTGGTTGATAGTGTCGATGTGTTCTTGGTCATTTTCTGCAACCATCTTCCAAATGTGATGAATCATTCTCTCTTGAACTGCCATAACGTCATCATCGTTCATCCAAGCACCTTCAATATCGAATGAAATAAACTCATTCAGATGGCGGTATGTATCGTGCTTCTCGGCACGGAAAGCTGGTCCAATTTCGAACACTCTTTCCATTCCACCAAGCACGCTCAATTGCTTGTACAATTGAGGAGATTGTGACAAGAATGCAGGCGTATCGAAATACATCATAGGGAATAAGTTGGTTCCACCTTCAGATGCAGAAGCGATGATTTTCGGTGAGTTAATCTCTTTGAATCCCTCAGTTATGAGGTGTTCTCTGCCATATTGCAAAACTCTTGCCCTAAGAGTGAACATTGCGTTTACGTGAGCTCTTCTTAGGTCGAGGAATCTGTTGTCTAACCTGGTGTCAAGACCGATTGAAACCGTATCTGTAACACCAAGTGGGAGTGGAGTATCAGCCTGAGCAAGAACTGTGAATTTTGAGGCAACCACTTCGTATGAAGGTGGAGGTGTTGGCTCGCCTTCTGCCACTTTTGGAGGCCTCTTTTGTGCGACTTCTCCGACAATTTGGACTGTTGATTCACGTGATAATCCCTGTGCAGTTGCAAGTTCTTCGTCGCTTACAGCGCCTTCTTTTAGGAATACTTGTACACGACCTGTTCCGTCACGGATGTCCATGAAACAAATCTTACCTTTGCCTCTATTTGCTTCCATGTAGCCACAAACTTTCACTTCACTACCGACTAAATCAGCACCATCATTCTGAATTTGGCCCAAAGTGTGCGTTCTGAAAGAGGTGGGATGCCAGACTGTGTCTCTCGCCATGTGTGGATGCGTGAGACATTCTATCATGAAGTCATCGCTGGGTAAAACATAGTATTCATATACACAAATCTCGGCGGTTTAAATATGACTGAGGAACTATTTTCCTCCGAAAGCGTAGCATCGGGCCATCCTGACAAATTGTGCGATGCAATTAGCGATGCGATTGTTGATGCGTGCCTTGCAGTTGACAAAAACGCAAGAGTCGCAGTAGAAACAAGTGTCAAAGGTGGACCTGAAAAGGGGATTATCCTACTCGCTGGAGAAGTTACACTTGCTGGAGAGCATCCTGACTATGAAGGAATTGCCAGGAGAACAGCAGCAGAAATTGGCTATGATTCACACGAAATCGGGTTCGATTCAACATCGGAAAATAGATGTGAAGTTATTCTGAGAATCACGGCACAAGCAGCGAATATTTCCCAAGGCGTTAACAAATCAGAACAAGGTGCAGGTGACCAAGGAATCATGTTCGGATATGCCTGTACTGAAACTGAAGGATTCCCGGAATTAAGCGGCAGATATTTCCCTCTAGCAGCAGCTCTATCCCAGCGCCTAACCCGCAGAATGACAAATGCTCGCAAAGATGGAACGCTGCCTTGGGCACGACCAGATGCGAAAAGTCAGGTTACCATTGAGTACGAAAATGGAAAACCGAGTCGTGTTCACACTATAGTCATCGCAATTCAGCATGACAAGCATCTGAAAGAACAGTTCGGTGGTTCTGAGGAAGAAGAACTTGAATTTGTTCGAAGTGAAATCACAAAGCACGTGGTTGAACATTGCATCCCTGCTTCTCTAATTCAAGAACCATACAATTTGGTTGTCAACGGAACTGGAAGGTTCGCTGACCCTGGTGGTCCATATGCAGACGCTGGCGTAACAGGCCGCAAAATAATCGTTGATACATATGGAGGCATGGGTCGACATGGCGGAGGTGCTTTCTCAGGAAAGGATCCATCAAAGGTCGATAGGTCTGCAGCATACGCATCAAGATGGGCTGCAAAACACGTGGTCGCTGCCGGCCTAGCGTCAAAGTGCGAAATCCAACTCGCTTACGTGATAGGAGTAGCAAAACCAGTCAGCGTCAGAGCAGAATCTTTTGGAACTTCAAGTTTGTCTGATACAGAATTAACAGCTAAAGTTAATTCAATTTTTGACTTTACACCCAAATCCATTTCCAACGAATTGGATTTGCTACGTCCAATTTACTCGGTCACAGCTGCAGGAGGACACTTTGGCAGAACACCTGGCGTCGAAGGAGAATTCCCTTGGGAAAAATTGGATGAGGCTAAATTATCCGCACTTCGAAACTAACTTGCCTCGGCCCTTAGGGCCGATTGGATGAAAAGTCAGTATTGAGTCGCATAACACATGACGCGCAGGGTTAACGCACTAGTTTTGGTCATGATAATGGCCATTGCACCTCTAGTTCCAATGGCAAGCGCACACCCCTCTATCGGGCTGTCAACCGATGTAAGTCACGTTATTTTGTCCCCGGGTGAAGCGACAAATATCACACTTACAATTGATAATAATGGCTCAACAATAGAATCCTACAACATATCCGTCTCAGGTTTTGACAGCGTTTGGGAGGTTATTCCCGCCGATTCGAACGTCAGCGGAGTAATCCCGACTCTGAGTGCCACCACTAGTATTGCAATCAGATTGTCTACCTCTGCATTACCAAGCAACTCTGGAACTTTGACAATCACGGTGACAGAACCAGATGCTAACGTGTCTAGCATGATCGATGTTCAGTTATCGGTTCTACCGAGATATCTTCCTTCCATCGATGCCACTTCAGCCGGAGATAATGGACTAGTTAACATCACACCAGGCGATGATGTGAATTTGTCAATCTCTGTGACAAACGACGGAAATGTCGATGACACTATCCTGTTGTCTGTAGACCAAAGTCCTGATTTGGTCGCTTTTTGGTCAAATTGGACGAGTGGAGGAAATAACAACTCTGGAAACAACACCGGTGGTAACAACACTGGCGGTAACAATAGTTCAGGTAACAACACCGGTGGTAACAACACTGGCGGTAACAA
>DAYA01000068.1:753-9854 GCA_002506705.1 Euryarchaeota archaeon UBA550 | reverse complement strand
TAACTAGACGGTTTGGCATTGGTTCTAATTTGAGTCCGTATAAGTCGCTCATGTGTTAGTCCAAACGGGTCCGCTTAATGAGTCAATCGCTACTCTCGCTAAACGAAGTCTTTCCACCTGAGCGGCGAATTTTGTCCCACCTATCTGCAACAGATTTCGCTTCATCAGACATTTCCCAGAGGTCCCTTTTCTTCGCCTTTCTGAATGGGAGACGCCTAACCCCTCTGCCCATTGCCTTGGGGTCTGATTTCAGCATGAACGGGTTGACAAGTACATAGAGCAGAGATTTGTACCACTTGGGGCGGAATAATTTTCCAATCCAAACTAGGCCATCATCTCGCTTCTTTTGGTCCTTCATCCATGCTTTGCACATGTATTTGAAAGTGCGATCTCCTACTCTATTCATCAAAAATCGATTAGCAACCGAAGTTTTCACATATGGCATCAATTGCTTTCGAACTTCGGTTTCATAGTTGCAGTTTCCAAGAATATCTTGCGCTGCAAGGTATCCTGACCAAACTGCCATCCTCATTCCGAAGCCCCACATGAAGTCCTGCAGGCCACCTGACTCGCCGACGTAATATCTTCCGTCTTGAAAGTAATTCTTGTTGATTGTAAAGTCACCTTTACCACCCACTCTCTTAATAGGCTCCATATCGATGTCTGGATAGTGCTTTTGATACCAAGCGATCGTCTCATTCAGGAACCTATCTGTTCCTCTTTGCTTTCTCCACAAACAGGTGCAAATCAAGCCGACTCCATCGATGATTATCAGGTAAGAATACGAGCCAGGAGCCAATTTGTCGTTCATCTGGAAAGCGATGTGATTTGGATGCTCGGTCTTGAAAATCTCACCATAAGCAACAGCACTTGTACCCTTAGGACCACAAGCGATAATTTGGCAGTCATCTTCTTTGACTTTGCTCTTGTAATGTAGATTAGCGCCAGCTGCAATAGCCATTCGCTTGAAACCTTGATCGATTGTGTGTTCAGAAGTTCCCCTTTCCACGATTCTGTAAGCGACCTTTGGAGAGTAGGTTTTGCTGATTTCATCGTCTGGGTGGATTAAATCTACTTCCTTGAATTCAGTGGCTTTGAATTCGCTTGGATCATATCCCCATTCTGTTAGTTGGTCGAAAAAATCCGCATCCATCGACCAGTTTTCCAATGCTTGGAAATCTCCATCAAAACGTTGTCCCGAGTTTTCTCTAACGTCGTGGACATGGACTTCAATGCCTGCTTTAGCAAGGGTAGTTGCAGCTGCCAAGCCAGACAAACCCGCGCCCATGATATGGATGGGACCTGCCTGTGCCATGATATCCCATGAGTGTGGATGGTTTCAAGGATGCGGCGCACATCGCAGCAACATGCAGGAGCATATCTTCATTCAAGAGGCTCCTGTTTCATTAGACGTAGAGGAACTCAGAACTAAGTTACACACAGAGGGCTGTGGGGCAATTGTTTCCTTCATCGGAATCACAAGAGGAATGGATGATGGAGAAGAAGTTCTACGTTTGGAATTCGATGCATGGCAAGAAAAATTGTCAGAAACACTGTATGGTTTAGCTAAAGGCGCATCGACAAAGTTCGGCTTACATTCCATTGCCATGGCCCATCGCACAGGTTCGGTAGGTCCTGGTGAAAACATAGTTGCAATTCATGTTGCTAGCCCACACAGGAAGGAAGCTTTCGAAGGATGCTCGTGGTTGATTGATGAGTTGAAAAGGCAAGCACCATTATGGAAAAAAGAAGTCAAACCGAGCGGAGAGACTTGGAAAGCAGGATTGGGATGATTAAATGGAAAAAAGCATACAGGGAGTTGTAGACATATCGGCTAAACCAGTCGTACAAAGAAGGGCAATTGCGACAGGGTTAGTGCACTTATCTGAATCCTCCAAGGATGCAATAACTACCGGCTCAGTAAAGAAAGGAGACGTATTGGAGGCTTCTACAATCGCTGCAATTCAAGCGGTCAAGGAAACACCTAGAATCATACCTCATTGTCATCCAATTCCTCTTGAGGGCTGTAAAGTCGATTGGTCATGGGAAGGAAATTCGCTAAGGTGTACTGTCGAAGTAAATGCCCTCTACAAGACTGGGATAGAAATGGAAGCACTAACTGGAGTTTCAGCAGGCCTCCTATGCGTTCTTGACATGGTTAAATCATTGGAAAAAGACGCTAATGGCCAATATCCAGAAACCAAAATCACAGACATAGTTGTCCTAGAAAAGCACAAGGCGGATTAAGCGCTTTATTGATGGAGGGGTTACTTATCGCAGACAACATGGCGAGAACCGCTGACCTAGCAAATCACTTTTTGGAAGCGGTAGACCAAGCGGCAATTGCAAGTGCGGCA
Source organism: Euryarchaeota archaeon UBA550 (assembly GCA_002506705.1). Lineage (GTDB taxonomy): Archaea > Thermoplasmatota > Poseidoniia > Poseidoniales > Poseidoniaceae > MGIIa-K1. The sequence goes on along the minus strand of DAYA01000068.1, from coordinate 7,497 downwards.
TGGCGCGGTTTGGGTGACAAAAACGCTGCAGATGCTGCAGCTGTTGAAGCGATGAGAAAAACATTCGACAAAGTGCCATTCGATGGTAGAGTTGCAATCGGCGAAGGAGAAAGAGACGATGCTCCAATGCTATTCATCGGAGAGGAACTCGGAAACCAAATTGGTGTCGAGGGAGCACTTCAAATCGATATAGCGGTAGATCCGCTTGAATGTACAAACAATTGTGCGGACAATACTCCAAACTCTATCGCTGTTCTTGCCGCAGCTCCGAGAGGAACTCTGCTTCACGCACCGGACTGTTACATGGACAAAATCGCTGCTGGTCCAGAACTAGCGGGTCACATCAGTTTGGATGGAGGCGTGACCTACAACCTAGAACAAGCCGCAGATGTATTGGATAAGCCAATGTCTGAAGTCAAGGTTGTGGCTCTTGACAGGGAAAGGCACGCTGAATTATTCAAAGAAGTCAAAGAAGCAGGTGCACAACTACACTTGATGGGGGACGGAGATGTTTCTGCAGCAATTTGGGCAGCAAGACCTGATGGCCCGTATGACATGCTACTAGGAATCGGTGCTGCGCCAGAGGGGGTAATCACAGCAACAGCAATTCGAGGAATTGGTGGCGTTTTCGAAGGAAGGCTAGTATTCCGCTCCGACGAGGAAGAGAAGAGAGCAGAGAAAATGGTCGATGATGATTTGACCAGGCTCTGGGATGCAACAGACCTTTGCCGCTCAGATGATGCTATATTTGCTGCATCTGGTGTTTGCGACGGATATCTTCCAGGAGTTATAGTAAACGATGACAGCGTTCAAACGTTTGCTGAGTTAATCGACGTGCAAACTGGTAAAGTTACTCGTCACGACCGAACCCATTCATTGTGATAACATGGTGAACCAACTCAGAATCGAGGTTCGCTTACCCGAAGGACATTGGTCCGGGGATGTATCTAGACAACGTCCTGAGGCAGTACTGCGTATTGAAGAAACAATGCCGTTAGGAAGAGGCAGAGGTACTGCAAAAATGTCTTCTTCCTGTGAAATTAAAGATGAATTGATCTCACATCAGGGCGTAGATGAAGTGCGAGACCTTGGTGGTAATCGCTACGAAGTTGACATCGCCCCAAAGGGCGGCGGATACATCAAAGAAATCAGGGAAGTCGGTGTAATACCGCAATCTCCGTTCGAAGTGAGAGACGGCTGGGTAGATTGGACAATTGAGTGCTCAGCTCAAAAAAGTCGAGAATTAGTTCACCTCTTGAGGGAAGAAGGAACTCCGTACAGAGTAGTATCAACTAGAGCAACTGGTTCTAGAATGCTGACGCCAAAGCAAAGACTGATTTTTGATTCTGCGCTTAATGAAGGGTATTGGGATACACCAAGGCGAATTACTCTCAGCGATTTGGCTGAACTTCTAGGTTTGAGTAAATCCACCTTATCTGTACACCTTCACAAAATCGAGGGAATCGTTCTAAACGTGTTCGCAGAAGAGGTACGTCGAAACTCACCCTGAACATGTTCGTGCGAACATGTTCGCAAATTCATGAATAGTAGGAGCTCTCTCCCCGCACCATGGCAGAACTACCTAAGACATGGGAAGACTGGGTCGCCAACTTTGGCGAATGGCAAGACAGAGTGGGTTTCAACAGAGAATGGCTAGGCGATTTCGACCTATCGATTCTGTTTGATTGGGACCGTGCAGGCGACGTCATTGAATTCGGTGACTACGCTGGAAGAGCAAAGTGGGAGAGAGCACTACAAGTGCCTCACCAGAACATTCGTGACTCTTTAGTCGCAATGATCACCGTTCAAGGTGACACTGAGTTTGCATCGGTCGAACAACAGAGACACTTACTTGAAACCGCACCAACAGATTATGACCGCTATGCAGCCGCTCGTATCATGGCCGAAGAACAGAGACACGGTTGGCAAATGGCTTACCTCCTCATGACATACTTCGGACAGCAGGGACGAAGAGAAGCTCAGAAGTTACTAGAGCGAAACGCACAAGATGGCGACAGACTACTTGGTGCTTTCAACAGACCAATGCCACACTGGCTTGATTTCTTCAACTACACAATGTTCGTAGATAGAGATGGAAAGTTCCAGCTTGGTATGCTATCTACATCTGCATTCAAGCCACTAGCAGCATCTATGGGACCAATGCTCAAGGAAGAATCGTTCCACCTCGGAACCGGTTCAAATGGACTACGCAGAATCATCAAGGCAGGAGTTATTCCGCTAGACATGCTACAACGATACATGAACAAGTGGGTCGCAACCGCTCACGATTTGTTCGGTACAGACTCATCCACATCCGCTCACTGGGCATACGTTTGGGGAGTTAAGGGACGCTGGGATGAGCGCAAGAAGCTCGAAGGCGAGATAGAAGTCGACAAGGAAGTCCTCAACGAAGAGAGCCGTGGTCACTATCACGATGAAATCGTTAGAGAAGTCAAGAAACTAAACGGCTACCTACCTGAAGGATGCGGAGTAACTCTCTACGTTCCTCACGAAAACTTCCACAGAGATATCGGTGCATTCGGTGGCAAAAAGTGCTACACAACCGGAGAATTATTCGAAGGAAGTGACGAAGAGTACGCAGAGTACCTACGCACCGTCCTACCTACACCAGAAGACGAAGAAGCCCTGAAGGAATTGTTCAAGCAGCAGTGGATCGAAGACAAGCCACTGACTCCTCGACAACTCGCTAGTGGAATCGGCGCAACTGCTTGAGGTGGTTATTTGATTCCCGTCTCGCTCTACGGAGCCGACGAAGCGGAGTTAGAACGCTTCTATTCGGTACTACCAGGTTTAGTCAGCGATGCGTACGAGGATCGTCCGTATCAGGAAACTCTGTTTGCTGTAACTGGTGAAGATATCATAGAACACATCGAGTTGGCTGATTCTTGGGCAGAGAACACACCATTTGCTTGGCCTGAAGATGTTGTCATGGAGGTTAACATGGCAATTCAAACAATCAAGTACCCAGACGTCGGATTGCTTGAGCACTTGTTGACTTTGGAAAACATAGATTGCAAAAGAGTCTCAACCTGGATGCACTTTGAGACCAACGTTTATCCAATCTACACCAAAGAAGCATGTGATGGCCTAGAAAAACTAGGTCTGCCTACACCATATCTTCCAAACGATATCGCATCATACGGATTGTACGTTCAAAGACTTGAAGGACTGAAGATTCACGCCCCAGCCGAAGGAATGCCAGAAATCGGGCTGCCTAGAGCCCGCATTTTGCAACTCGGCTTGGAGCGATTTGGATGAAAAATGTCTCAACTCACCTAAAGTTGCTTGCTGTTGCGATAATTTGGGGACTGGGTTGGGTAGCTGGCAGAGTTGCCGCACTTGAGATACCACCATTTACTGCTGGATGGTTCAGATACATCATAGCAGTAGCGTGTTTTTTGGTTTTTCTGAAAGTAACGAAACAATGGATTCTTCCTGCAAAAGATCAATGGAAAATAATTACCGCAATCGGTTTTCTGTCGACCTTTCTCTATCAGGCATTTTTCATGTATGGAATGAAATGGACTGCTGCGGGCGATGCTTCGTTGATGATAACTTTCAATCCAGTGTTTACGGCGATTCTAGCAATACCATTTCTTGGAGAAAAATTCGATTTTAGACTTGGTGCGGGGTTGCTATCAGCCGTTTGTGGCGTTGTTGTAATCGCCTGGTATTCACCAAATGTAGACCTTCCAGTAAATGAGAGACTTCTAGGAGATGCATTGATTGGAATGGCTGCTCTATCTTGGGCTTGTACAACGATTTTGATGAAGAAAGCAATGACTGGAGAAAACCCGATGTCTCCGCTACACCTTACCGTATGGTCAAGCGTTATTGGACTTCTAATCCAAACACCTGCGGTAATTTGGGAATACACTCAAGTTGGATTCCCGACCGATGCTTCGCTCGAAGGATGGGCGTGGCTTGCTTTCCTTGCTATCTTCTCAACAGTCTTGAGTTACGTTTGGTTTGCTGACGGAATTCGAATCATCGGAGCAGGAAGGTCGGCAATGTACGTTTACCTTGTACCCATATTTGGAATTCTAAGTGGATGGCTATTGCTTGATGAAAAATTAGGACTTTCACTAATCGCATCATTCATTCTAATTGTAGGGGGAGTTTACCTCGCTCAATCTAAGCAACCGTCATCAACCTAATTCTCTTGGACTAAAACATGGGAATCAATACTGTAGCCGTCATTGGAGCAGGAACAATGGGTGCAGGAATTGCACAAGTTTGTGCACAAGCGGGTTGGCATACCAATCTGTATGATGCATTCCCCGAAGGACTAGAGCGCGGAATGAACACCATAGACGCATTTTGGGACAAAGGCATCGCTAGAGGCAAAACCACTGCTGAACAAAAGGCAACTTGGGCAGCAAATCTTCACGCCGTGTCTGACATGCGAGAGGCGGTAAAAGATGCTGACCTGGTAATCGAGGCTGTCCCCGAAATCCCAGACTTGAAGCACAAAATTTTCGCAGACCTTGGTACAATGACTAAGCAAGACTGCATCCTAGGCACAAACACTTCTTCCCTTTCAATTGCAGACATTGCGGCTGCATCAGGTAGAGCTGACAAGGTAATTGGGATGCATTTCTTCAATCCGGTTCCAATTATGAAACTGCTTGAATTGATAAAGCATGATTCGTGCTCTGAATCCACAATTGAAGCTGCTACTTCTGCGGGTGAAGCAATGGGTAAAACCACGATTCTAGTCAAGGACGTCCCAGGATTTGCTACATCTAGACTTGGCGTAGTATTAGGAAATGAGGCAATACGTATGCTAGCTGATGGTGTTGCATCTGCGAAGGATATCGACACTGCGATGGTCTTGGGATACAAGCATCCGATGGGCCCACTCGCTCTTACTGACCTCGTTGGCCTAGATGTCCGCAGGGACATTTTGCTGAATCTGAAGAAATCATTCAATGATGATTCCTACACACCTCATCCGCTCCTTGAGAAGTTGATCTCAGAAGGACGCCTAGGCAAGAAATCCGGTAAAGGAATCTATGACTGGTCATCAGGTTCTGCTGAAGAAACCGAACTTCTTTAACCGGGTTTTACTTAATTAGTCGGCGCCAGATTTATGCAGTAAATCTGCATAGTATAATCAATGAAGATGCGATTTTTCTTTGTTTGCTTGATTCTTCTGATGTCTACTTTGCAAGGATGTTTGTCCGATGATGATGATTCATCGAGTAATTCAAGCTCGAATTGTGACGATGATGTTTTGGATCCTGACTTGTACGGGCTTTGGCTGCAGCACACATATTATGACAGTACGATCAGAGAAATAACATTCCAAGCCGATGGAGAGATAGAAGGCTGGCCTACTGATCTAGATTTCGACCAAAGGTGCTGGTACATTGATGGGGATTTTTTGATTGAGGAGATTCATTTCCCACAAGAAGGAAAATACTTGAAAAAAATTAATTATCAGGTTGAAGGAGATTTAACGTTTTTCAGCCATTTATACACTAGTTACGTTGACTTGAACGGACAATTGTTAGGTGTAGGGAATTACAATGATAGGCCAACTGAGTGTTACTTGTACCACAAGTCGGGTGCTTTTGCAGATAATACAACGCTAAACTCAACAATAAACTCAACACAATTTCCAAATTTTTGTACTTGGATCCACGCTGACCCGACTGGTGCTAGCCCGACCGATGCGTGGGATTCTACACACTACCTAGCGCAAGACCATTCTGATTCGGTAACTACTGCTTCAAATGATAATCTTATGACTGTCGAAATTGATGAGTTCTTCGGAGAGATTGATTGGTATGTGTCTGAATACAACTATGGCTTTACGCTCAACATCACAGTCAATAACCAATACTACACTTGTTATACAAACTGGGAGGATGCAGACTGTATTATTTCCTTTTCAGGGATTGACAATTATTACGCAGTTTGGGAGGAATTCGAAATTGCCACAGTAGCAGAAAATGGAGTAGACATTTGCTCCGTGCAATGTGATATTGAAATAAATGAACTCCATTTGAGAGAAGAGGACTGGTTACCCGGGACAACAAATGTCACAGTACAGTGATACCCGCACGAAATTGTAAGGCACTCTTTTCCACCGGAGAAGGGATGGAACTTCCGTAATGAGAGTTTTGTGACTTGGATTATTACAACCCATTAAGAGGGGGTCGTATTACTACCAGACATGGAAGTAAGTCGCGAGATGGTCAGGACCTTCACATTCATTGCAGGCCCACTAGTTCTAGTGAGTTATGGCTTAGCTCTGTCGAAGATGGATGACAAGGCTGCGCTGTGGGGCGGAATCCCGAGTTCATGGATCACTTACATTGTGCCATTCATGTTTTTGGCAGCAATTGGATTCCTGATGTATTGGTGGGTAGCACTATTCAAACTAGACGTCGCTGTACTTGAATCACTACACTGGCCATGGGGCGAATCTGATGGAAAAGGTGCACAAAGGCTTCTTCTTGCTTATGCAATGTTCTTGATTCCATCCATGTTCTGGATTGATAGCACTAGAATGCACATCAATAACGACTATGCTTGGACCCCATTCTTGGTGATTGGAATCCTAGCGCTAGCATCGATTGGCAACATCATGTTTGGACTGCTTGCGTACGGAGCATACCAAGATGGAGTCGACGGTTCAGGGGTAATGCTGCTTGGTTCCATCTTCTTGGGAATACAAGTTATTGTCAACGACCTAATTGTTTGGTCTGCCAAATT
>DAYA01000068.1:0-433 GCA_002506705.1 Euryarchaeota archaeon UBA550 | reverse complement strand
TTGGTCTGCCAAATTCCCTTGGTAAAATTAAGCAATTAGGAATTCCTCGATGATGATCTGAGTCACAACTAACGCAAAGAATACAGCAACTGCAGCAGCAATCAAAATCGCAGTGCGATTTTTGCGATACCACTCTCGCTCACTCATATTTTCATCATATTCTTTCAGTGTCTCTTTGACATCTTCACGGGTTTCATCAACGAAATCTTCCAATGGCTGAGTTAGATCAGCCAGTGCCTCAACGATAACCGAACCCCTTGGGTCAGTCTCTTCCCAGTTTGGTCTGAAATAGCCATAGATTCGAATTAGAGCAATTCTGTACAACAATAACACGAATAATAAAACAACAAAACTGGGCGGGAAGGCAATTACTACTGGAATAAATGGAAGAATGGATAGTAACCAAAATACCTCTACGAAAAGAGGACCATTA
>DAYA01000003.1 GCA_002506705.1 Euryarchaeota archaeon UBA550 | reverse complement strand
CATGGCAGGTGAGTGGTTAGCCTATGGCGAACTGGGTTTGGCTGCTGTAGGATTCGCTCCATTTGCAATACATCGGCTATCTTGTGGAAGTTGGATCAATCAAAAACTGGAATGTCCTGAAGAGTTATCCGGGCATGAAATCACAGTCTTACTCCCTGTTTGGAATGAGGAATTGATTATTGAAAAGAAACTCTCAAATCTTGCAAAACAGGATTTCAAGGCACACTTATTGGTTGTCGATTCCGCTTCAAGTGATTCTACATTAGAGAAAACGAAAACTTGGTTGGAAGATTTCCCAAACTCGTTTGAATCTTGGAAGATTATTCCAATGGCAGAAAGAAAAGGTAAGACTACTGCTGTAGGTTTAGCAATGGACGAGTTATCAGATTTTGATGGTATAATCGTGATGACTGATGCTGACGCAACGATGATGCCAGGCGCCTTAGAAAGGGTAAATCGGTGGTTCAGTAATCCACAAGTTGGTGCTGTGGGTGGAACGCCGAAGCGAGAAGGAGATTTGGAAGGAGAGAATCAACACCGTGCTATGTACAGTATGCTTAGAGTGGGGGAGTCGGCCTTTGACAGCACTCCATTCCTAGAAGGTTCACTACTTGCTTGGCGTAGTGGTTTGGTAAACTCTTCAGATCTTTTTGTCAAATCTAACGCAGACGATGCTCAAATCGCCACAGCTGCAAGACTCAACGGATTGAGAGCGATTCAGGACCCGGAGTTATTCTTCTCAGACCAAATGCCACTAACGACGAAAGGACAGCGTAGGCAGAAGGTTCGTAGAGCTCAAGGTCTAATTCGATTGTTAGCAAGGAAGAGGAAATTTTGGTATTCTAAACGACAGGGTAGATTTGCCAAAATATTGCGCAGAAATGCATGGATGCATATTCTCTCACCCTTAGCAATAACTGGTGCAGCAGTGTTGGCTGTGATGCGTAATATCGCATATTTGCCAGAGTCTACCTTAATGGGTGCACTATCTGCTTTGGAAGTGTACTGTTTGCTATCTTGGCTCTTGGCGAGGTCTAACAAATCCATCTTCGGTACAAAGACTGCTGGTGTGATTCTTTGCGGTCTGGAAAACCTATTATCTGCCCTAGTGCTTGCTGGAAGAGGAAAAAGCCTCCATATGTGGCAGCAACATACCGATGTAAGGGAAGCACTTTCAGAAAAGTGATTTAGGATTTTAAAATAAAAAAAGCCCCCCTGGAAGCCGAGGCTTCCAGAGGGGCAACTTCGAGAATCTCTCGTATACTAGTTTCTATTCAATATTTTGAACTTCACTGGTTTGCGTCAGCGTATGCGGAAACGTCTCTGATGACCTTGTCATCTTCGTTACCGACACCGACCTTTGTTAGAGTGACGTCGACGTCACAGCCACCGTTTGAGCCATCACATAGGTCAACATCGCCTTCGCTGATGGTGATTTCTTCGGATGTGCTCCAGCTGTTGTCATCGTCAATCATGTATGTGCAGTCTGCGGTTCCGTCATCCTTTGCAGCATCAGCGCAGGTTAGGGAGTTTCCTCCGTCAACTACGATTGATACCTTTAGGACGGACCAGCTTAGGTCGTCGCCTTGTGTCATCTTGATGTGCACTAGCTTCTCACCAGCTGCGTCGGACATTGTGTCCGCTGCATCTCTGTGGCTAAACTGGTACTTGTCTAGACCGCCGCCGGTTGAATCGTCGGCTAGGCTAGAAGCCCATACATACAGTACACCAGCCAGAACTACAGTGATCGCAACCATTAGGATGGTAGCGATAACTGGGCTGACTGCCTCTTCGTTTCGGTTCTCGTTGTTCATATTCTTGTCCTCCTCCCCCAGACGGGGGATAACTTGTCCACAACCGCCGCGCTATATAATATCTCCGCCGAACAAAGTCCTTTTTCATGCAAAAAACCGTTGTACTGCTCCCCATAACAGTAGTGATAGGGTGGGCAAAAAATTACAACGGACGAGTGGTACATACGATTTGTAGGCGCGAAAATAAGCGAATTTTATCGAAAAATTACAATGTAAATCCAGCCTCTCGGCTAGAGCGAGTAAAGGTGAACAGGGTGAGAGCCAACGGAGAGGGGATGGGATGCACTCAACGAGAACTTCAACAGCCCTGTTCAACTAGACCGAAGGTGTTACGGCAAATAACCATTTTGACAGATTTTTTGAGAATATTATCGTTTGAAACGTTACAAAGTCACAAATTATATTCATTCAACTGTAAGAATTTCTGGCCCGCCTGAATTGACTAGAATAGTGTGTTCAAATTGACCGATCATTCCTCCATCATGGCAACCTAATGCATGGTAGGTTTCAAGGAATCTAATGCTTATCAGTTTCTTTACCAGCGCATTCCATTTGCTTTGCCTGCTGGCTTCGTCTGCCTCTGGGAACGGCTTTTCTAACATTGGGAAGGCCCATCTTTCTGCAAATGGTAGCGTTGAATATCTCTCTTCTAAGTTTCTTGCTAACTGAGCACCGAGTGGTTTCAATTGTTTTCTTGAGAGTGCCTTTCTCCATAGTCCCTCTTTGGTAACCCTGTAGATGTTTGATGAATTCTGGGCTCCGATATTCTTTATCATACCACTGTTCCCAGTTGTGTTGAATGGTTCTACAGCATAAACTGC
>DAYA01000047.1:10434-12157 GCA_002506705.1 Euryarchaeota archaeon UBA550 | reverse complement strand
GGTGGCATCTCTGGTGGAGCCGGTGGCATTTCTGGAGGTGCAGGAGGCATCTCTGGCGGAGCTGGTGGCATTTCTGGAGGTGCGGGAGGTGCGGGAGGCATCTCTGGAGGTGCTGCCGGCATACCAGGTGGCGCTGGTGGCATACCCGGTGGTGCAGGTGGCATACCCGGCGGCGCAGGTGGCATACCCGGTGGCGCTGGCGGCATACCTGGTGGTGCAGGTGGCATACCCGGCGGCGCAGGTGGCATACCCGGCGGTGCAGGTGGCATTCCCGGTGGAGCAGGTGGCATACCCGGTGGTGCAGGTGGCATTCCAGGTGGCAGTGGTGGTGCATTTGTTTCTTCTTCGCTCATAATAAAACCTCCAATTCGCAATAGTGCGACAGCCTCTCCATTTATGCACAGCGTATAACCATTGTGCGAAGATTCTCATTCAAATAGCATCAGATTGAGGGTAAAAACGGTAGGTTGATGAATGAAGGTCATGACCGAGGTTCATGGTTGGTTTGGATACATCATCACCTCCGGTAATTTTCGTTGTAGGGACTGCTGGTGCTGGAAAGTCATCACTCGTTACTTCGTTTCAAAGATGGAGCAGATTTATTGAAACTGAAGCGATTGCTGTAAACCTCGATCCAGGGGCTGAAAGGGTTCACTATGATGCAGAATTTGACGTCAGAGATGTTATTTCACTAACCGAGGTGATGAATGAATATGACCTTGGGCCAAATGGTGCTCAAATATTAGCTGCAGATTTGGTTGCTGCGCAGGCATTAGACGTTGCAGAAGAATTGCATTCCCTATCTGGTGAACTGATTATCGTCGACACACCTGGACAGGTGGAATTGTTCGCATTCAGAGAAGCATCCTCGCATCTGATTGAAGTTCTTGGACAAGACCAAGCAGCAATCATTTACCTATTCGACCCAATGCTGTCGAAGAGCCCCTCTGGATTCGTATCGCAAATGCTCCTTTCAAGCATTGTTGAGTTTAGACTCGGACTGCCAACTAAGAATTTCTTATCAAAATCTGATCTACTAGAAGAAGAAGACCTCGAGAAGATTCTAGAATGGTCAGAGCGTCTTGAGATTCTAGAAATGGCACTTTACGATGAAGCGGGTGGACAAAGAACAGAGTTCGCAATCAACCAACTAAGAATGATGCAACAATTCTCCCAAACTCCTGGGCTAACTCCACTATCTAGCGAAACCGAAGATGGTATGGCTGATGTCCTCACATTCGCTCAAGCATTATTCGGCGGAATGAGTGATGCCAGAGATGGATTTGCTGCTGATATCGAACACGAGAAGAACTAATCTCAACCGATGTAACTTAGAACCGTCCATTTAGAGACGGTTCATGGCAGAGCACCTACTGGCTATTGACGACGTTGCCGAAGACTTTGAAGACATACTGAATTGGGCTATCGAATTCAAGCGAATGTGGAAGTCAGGTGATGAAATCGCAATGAACTTCTTTCCATTAGCAGATATGGCAGTTGGTAGCATCTACGAGAAGCCTAGCACACGAACGAGAGTTTCATTTGAAGTTGGAATAAACCGACTCGGAGGATATCCACTGACTCTGCTAAAGAATGACATCCAGTTAGGAAAATCTGAGACTGTTGCTGATACAGCAAACGTTCTATCCAGATTCTTGGGTGCAATCACATACAGATGCTTTGGCCACGCTGACGTTGCAGAGTTGGCTGCTAACTCAAGTGT
>DAYA01000047.1:7936-10028 GCA_002506705.1 Euryarchaeota archaeon UBA550 | reverse complement strand
GTTCTCGAACATTTCCCGGAGCGAGAGAACCTGAAAGTTGCATGGGTTGGAGACGGAAATAACGTTCTTCACGATTTGATGTTGGCTTGTGCAATGCTTGGAATCGACTTCCATTACGCATATCCTAAGGGTTACGAACCTGCAGAGGACGTAGTTGCTAGGGCAGAAGATTTCGCTAGTGAAAATGGTTCAGAGATGAAGGGCACAAACGACCCGGTAGAGGCCGTAACCGATGCAAATGTCATCTACACAGACGTGTTCGTCTCGATGGGAGAAGAAGGACTCAAAGACAAGATGAACGACTTTGATGGATTCCAAGTTAACATGGAACTGATCGAAAATGCTGACAAAAACTGGGCATTCATGCACTGCCTACCAGCGCACAGAGGCGACGAGGTAACAGATGCAGTAATGGACCATGCAAACAGCATCGTATTCGACCAAGCGGAGAACAGAATGTGGGCACAAATGAGTCTTTTAGCGTACCTCGTGGACAATGGAGCTTGGGGTGCAATGGGCGAAATGATGGGTGTTGGCATATAAGTCAGAGGACACTTACTTGCACTGCAAAGGCGAGAAGTCCCAGCAACATACCCAACCTAACATTCTGCTGAGCTTTGTGGTCATCTCCCAAGAAGAGAGGCCCATTCAATGAGAATAGAATGAAGATTGCAGGCGCATGGAATATCATCTGATGGTATTCCAAAGGTCCAGTGTAATGTGCTAATCCCAATGTCACCATCGATGCTAGAATGAATACATACGCAGTTGCTCTAGCATTCATCAAACCGATTCGCATAGGTAGAGTCTTCCTACCTTCGTCGGTTTCCATATCCTCGCAATCTTTGATGATCTCTCTAGATAAATTTGCGAAGAATGCAACTATTGATGCATACAGTACCAACTCAGTATCTGCCCTAGATACAGATGCCGCACCAAATACAATTACTGCACCAACCATTAGTGAGATTGCAATATTGCCTATTAGACCCATTTTCTTTGTCTGGAAACCTGCATCGTAAGTATACATCAAAAATGCGGCTAGAGTCCAAATCAGAACAATTGGAATTGGCTCATCCGAGAGGTATGCACCAACCGCCATGAATGTTGCACTTAGTAGAGAAAATGCATACGCAACTTTTGTTGCTTGCTCAATAGAAATTCTTTCAGCAGGAATTGGTTTATTTGGCTTTGCTTTTGCATCTATAGAAACATCTGCAATGTCGTTGAACGTATTTCCTGCAGCCATGAAACAGATTGCGGAGGTGGTCTGAAGGGCTACGAGACTGAGTGCTTGAGTTGACCAAGCACCACTGAGGGCGAGATGAGCTCCAAGAGGAACCGTAATTGCCGCTAGTACGACATTTTTAGGACGGGATAACTCAACAATCTCGCGCCACATCAGACCTTAGGGGGATGACAGGGGTAAATGGTTAGTTCGCTGCAAGAGCCCAGATACAGACCCTTTCACGGAAACCAGCCATTGTCGTGCCCTCAGTGATTCCGAGTTTCTCGAATCTACTATCTCTAGCGAGTAAATTACCGACCTGGTTCATTGTAGCTCCCCAGCGGAACCGCTTGTTGATATGTTCGAGAATTTGACTTGTGTTGGATACGCCATTGTCTTCTAAATACTGAGCGATCTCATTTCGTAGGCGTCCTGTTCTACTCATCACGCCTCACCTCTGGTTCTGCGTGCTAGGTTTTGCCAGGTGACAGGAACTTCAATCTTCAGTGGTTGCCAATCCCAATCTCCGTCAGATGATACAATGTGTGTATTGTATCTGGTGTTCATGCTCTTTGCCTGCCCAGTTGATACCAGGTCAGAGAAGCGTAGTTTTGTGTTCATATCCCATACTATCTAGGCCGAGTATATCAAGCGCAGATGAGGAGACGAAAGTAAAAGTGAAAGTAGTCGTGAATGACACTGCAAGCCTGTTTCACTTTCACATTTTTCTAAAGGTGAAGATTTAACATACCCGTTCACAATAAATACAGGTGACAAGTCGGTGGGCTGCCGCTCGTGTAGTGTAGTGGCCCATCATGAAGGCCTCTCGAGCCTTCGACCCGGGTTCAAATCCCGGCACGAGCA
>DAYA01000047.1:0-7646 GCA_002506705.1 Euryarchaeota archaeon UBA550 | reverse complement strand
CGACCCGGGTTCAAATCCCGGCACGAGCATCTTCAAATCACACTAAAATTAACGATGCTGTGCTTGACATTGCTTCGCAATTGTCCCGGCACGAGCACTTACTAACTCCACATAATCGAGTTAATAAGAAACTGTTCAGCCGACAAATTGCTCCGGTAACGGAGCGAGCGTTTTCCGGGGTGGGCGAGGGGTCGCCCGTTTGTACACGCTCGTTCCATATTTGCAACTAATCTTTAGTTATCCAGTTTAGGTAATCATCGCTTGCTTCCCACTTTTTCATAATGATTTGAGGAATATCGTAAGGATGGCTTTCTGATAGTAAGTCAGCAACTGCTTGCTTGCTGTTCTTGGAGACTTTAATTTGAATTGACCACTCTGATTCAGACTTCATTTCATCTTCCCAATTGTAGGTAGATGTTACCTTGTGATGCTGAATACATGCAGCTCCTGCCTCAATCAATTTGGTAGAAAATGATGAGATTTCTTCTTCACTCATAGATTCTGGAAGAGTTGTTTTGATTACCCATATCTTGCTGGTCATATATGTTGGACGATACAAGATGAAATGAACATTATCCTAACACAGTTTCAAAAGTAAAAAGCCTGACATCAAAACATGGGCCAACTAAAAGACCTCAAATGGCTCAATCGTTTTCTCTCTGAAACACCCGGAGACAAAGAGGTAGGTGGAAGAAGCAGACAAGTCCCAAATGCTTGCTGGTCACGCGTTTTACCAACACCATCTCCGAACCCCAAACTTTGCTTATGGTCAGATGATGTTGCCAATGACTTGGGACTTGAGCGTGGAGAAGGAGATGTTCTAGGCGGTGGTAAGCCAGTGGAAGGCATGGACACATACGCACAAAGGTATGGTGGACACCAATTCGGCAACTGGGCAGGTCAACTCGGCGATGGTAGAGCGATTACTCTTGGTGAAGTCGAAACCAATGATGGTGTGCTTGAATTACAACTCAAAGGTTCGGGTGAAACTCCCTACTCTCGACATTCTGATGGTAAGGCCGTACTTAGATCATCTATCAGAGAATTCTTGTGTAGCGAAGCAATGTTCCATCTTGGAGTTCCAACCACCAGAGCACTGTCACTTGTAACAACTGGGGAACAGGTAATGAGGGACATACTCTACAACGGAAACAAGCAACTTGAGCCTGGAGCGATTGTTTGCAGAGTGGCTCCAAGTTTTATTCGCTTAGGCAGTTTCCAGATTCATGCGATGATGGGTGACAAGGATACACTCGAATCAATTGTGAAGCACACCCTTGCCAATCATTTCCCAGAATGTGACTTCGATGAAGATGGCATCTTGGATTGGGCAAGAACTGTTGCAAAGACAACTGCTGAGATGATTGCTCATTGGATGCGTGTAGGATTTGTTCACGGCGTAATGAATACCGACAATATGTCAATCCATGGTTTGACAATTGATTACGGTCCATACGGTTGGCTTGAGAACTATGACCCTGGATGGACGCCTAACACGACAGATGCAGGCCGGAGAAGATACCGTTACGGAGCTCAGCCTCAAATTGGTGCTTGGAACACGGCTAGATTTTTGGAAGCGATTTCACCTCTAATTGAGAATACCGACAAGCTAACCAAGGTTTTGGAATTCTATATTGAATGCTATGAAGAATCAATAAACAAGATATGGGTAGCAAAACTTGGATTGGATAAATTCCAAGAGAGTGATTCGGAACTAATTACAGAACTGAATGAATTGCTGCAAAAGGTTGAGACGGACATGACAATATTTTTCAGAGAATTATCTAATATCGACGAACCAAACATCGATAAATTGAGTTATGCATTTTACGACCAAGAATCAATTCCGAAAGACGAATGGAATTCATGGTTGAATAAGTGGTGGGAGCGGGCGAATTCCCAACCAAATCGCGACGTGATGTTGAAGACAAATCCGAAGTACGTTTTGCGAAATTGGATGGCACAATTAGCAATCGATGCAGCAGAAGGTGGTGACTTTTCGATTTGTGAAAAATTACACTTAATACTCAGAAAGCCCTACAGCGAGCAGCCAGAATTTGAAAGTGAATGGTACAAAAAAAGACCAGAATGGGCACAAAATCGAGTGGGCTGTTCAATGCTATCTTGCTCAAGTTAATCACAGCCTGAAACATGCATTCATATGCACACCGACTAGGCATATACCATGGAGCAGTTTCACATTGGAGAGGCTATCAAAGAGAACAACACAAGAACAACAGCGACGTTTGCTGTCTTGATGGCTGTCATTTTCATGGCATCCTTCATCTTGACAGTAGTACAAGTCGCACCAACACTGGTCATCCTGGCGGCACCAGCCTTGCTGATGAACCTAGGTTGGCTAATCTTTGCAAGATCTATTTGATAATCAGACACAATTATGCACATTAACCCCGACAGTGGGTTATGGTCGAAGATCAGTTACTGTGGTTTTTTGGACTCGGTGGCTGGGCATTTGTTACTGTGATGGCAATCAAGCCATTGCACGGTTACATGATGTCCAAAGGTTGCGAAAACATGGTCGCAGTCTACTACAACCGCAAGGTAGCACACATGGTAGCTGGAGGATTCCCCCTTATTCTATGTCCAATTGTTTTCAGTGACCCAATATATCCGCTTCTAGGAGGAGTTCTGGGCTCAATCGGTTTGGCAGCAACTCACTTGATGGACAAGAGATTGTGGTGGATGCAAACTGAGCAAAACATGAACGATGCTACATTTGCGTTCATGCTCGGAATCTCTGTCTATGCATTGTGGCATCTTCTCGACGATGCATGGCTGGCTATTCTGCCTGCGTTGTTCATGGCATATGGAGATGGAGTGACAGGAATTATTCGAAACAAGATGTTTGCCAAGAGAACAAAAAGCGCCTGGGGAAACCTTGGAATGGCAATCTTGTGTATTCCACTCGGATACATCATTGGAAACAATTCAGACCCTTCAATTCCAATCTGGGGAGCATTTTCGGGGGCAGTTGCATCTTTCGTTGAAAGGTATGAGTTTGGACCGATCGATGATAATGTCCTAATCGTGGTCGCTTCTAGCATAATCATTGCTATAGGTGTACACTTCGGTCCAATTTTTTGATTTTAGAATCGGTTTCATCTAGGCATATACAGTGGATTATAATTGAATGCAATCAGCATATAATATGCTGAGCAGTTTGCCAGAACACTTACATGAACGTGTCAGGGTTGTGAGTGAGAATGACAAAGTGATGGGCGAAGGACCTGTGGTAGTATGGCTAAAATCCTCCCATAGGTTCCACGAAAATCCTGCAATAGACGTGGGTAGAGTAATCGCTGACCATCACGACTTACCAATGGTGGTCTATCATGGAATAGATGAGAGATATCCCCACGCATCATTGCGCCATCACAATTCCTTACTCGATGCTGCAGTTGATGTCTCAAGGCTGTGCAAGGAAAACGGCATCAAGCACGTTCTACACGTTGCAAGAGAAGGTCATCGCTCTAGTGTGATGAAAGAATTCGCCGCCACAGCCTCGCTAATCATCACTGATTTATTTCCGATACCACCTTGGGATGATTGGGTCAAAAATGTTGCAAAGATTGCGAAATGTCCTGTAATCGAGGTTGATTGTCACTGTGTTATTCCAATGCCTTTGTATGGAAAATCGGTAGATAGACCGTTCAAATTTAGGAGTGCAACCAAGAGACTACGCAAAGCTAGAATCCAACGCCCATGGCCTAAAGTAACTGCAAAACCAAGGCCATATGATGGTAAATTGCCATTCACACCTGTCGACATTGAAAGTGAAGTCGCAGACATGAAGGCGAGATTCAATCTTCTAAAACAGTGTGATATCGACCCAACTGTACATCCAGTGTGGGCAGAAAAAGGAGGAGAGATTTTCGCGCTAAACAAATGGCAACAATATCTCGACAAGGGACTTAGTGGATATGCAAGGAGAAGAAACAACGCTGCTGACGCGAATGGGGTTTCCAGGCTTTCTTCGGCGTTCCATTACGGATTCTTGTCACCAATGAAGGTTGCAAGGGAGGCTGCAGCGGTGGGAACCAAAGCCGCTGAAAAGTATCTCGATGAGTTACTAATTTTCAGAGAGCATGCTTGGCACCACATATACAGTTCAGATGACCCATACTCACCTGCCAACCTGCCCGGTTGGGCATTGGGCTCTTGGAGAAGAGCTGAGGGTGATGTTCGAACAACAATCGTTCCAGAACACAAACTGGAATATTCTGATTCTCCTAGTGATCTGTGGAATGCGTGTCAGACATCCCTAGTAAAGCATGGTGAGTTGCATAATAATCTGAGAATGACTTGGGGTAAAGCATTCCCACCTTGGACAAAATCACTAGAAAGGTCACTAGAGTTGTCTCAAAAATTGAATGACAAGTACGCATTGGATGGAAGAGATCCATCTTCAATTGTCGGTGTACAATGGTGTCATGGATTATTCGACAGACCTTTTGAGCCATCTGAGCCTGTGATGGGTGTAGTACGAAAACGAGACATCGAGACTCACAAATCTCGCCTTGATTTTGCAACTTACAAAAGGCATGTTAACAGAATAAATGGTTCTGAAAAAAGGAAGTATATTGTAAACCTTGATTCAATAAATCAATCTTTAGTTAGCCGAATTATAGAAGATAACGGGTATGAGATATTCATGACAAAATCCCCTTCAAACAGCAATAATTTCCAAATTTCAAAACTTGATTTGAAGAAAATTCCAATGTGGCTGAGTGAAAGATTTGACTCCATTCTTTCAAATTCAGACACAGGAGATTTTGAATCACTAGCAAATGAACTTAGCAATAGCATTTCGAAAATAAGCCTAGCAGACGGCAACTCATTCGAATATTCAGATGTTTATTCAATGCTTGCGATTGACACAACTGACCCTGAAATCGGAATAATTTCTGGCAGTTCTAGCGGACAACTTGCGATTTCTGAATTTAATGATGGACAGGAACTCACAGGTTGTGCAGAAATAGTCAACAAAGCAACTGCGGGTGAAAATCTTGCCTCATTAGTAATGGTTGCTTGGCAAGTTGCAGGGATAATTTGGAGTGACAATTGTGATTTACCATCTGGCAAATTTTCAATTCAATCAACTTTGATGTGATTATTCTTCTTCTGAGAATTTCTCTAGTTCTTCGTGAAGCAGTACCATTACTTCCTCAACATCCTTCGCTTCAAGGATTTCTTGGCGTATGTCTAAATCGCCGAGCAGCATTCCGGATACAGCGAAGATAGCGTCTGGCTTTTCATCGATCGAATCCATGATTGGAGATGATTCAATCCAATTGGTGAACGTTTCATCATCAACCTTCAGAATTAGACCTACCCTGCGAAGTATGGTTCTAACGATTTCTCCCAACTCCCATTGTTGTGATTCATCCATCCCTTCAGTCGGTTCGATGAACTCAACATCACCGCTGATGTATAACTTCGAAGATTCATGGTCTTCAGGTATCTCCATCAGTAACGTTTCCAAGTCTGGGTAAATACCATCCTCTTCACCAAACTTGCTCATCGATGGATGGCTGAATGGAGGTAGTGCTGGCTCGTGAGCCTTTGATATTGTGAATCGTCTCCTTCCAATAATTTGGATGAAGTGGTTGCTGCCTTTTGTTTCATGATGCAGTATCTCAGCTTCGCAGCCAAACTCCATAGGACCATCCCAGTGGTTGACCTGCGATAGGAAATCACTGCGAACCAAACCGAAATTATTGCCATCTAGCAGACAGTCATCAAGCATCTGCTTGTAGCGTGGTTCGAATACTCTTAGTTCTTGGATTTCTCCAGGAAGAAGTACCATCGGCAGAACAAACAATGGCAAATTTTCCATGATTGCGTGTTGTCTGATTTTCTTATCAAGATATGTTTACAGAAATTTCCAAAAAAACATCTATTGATAAACATCAAAGATGTATTTTAACACATGATGACAAGGGTTACAGGATTGTCTATCGCCTTTGTTATTCTAGTGGCTGTAGTATCTGCAAGCACTCTCGTCACCTACAATATCATGAGAACAGAAGATTCTGAGTCATTCACAGCAAAGGTTGACTTTGCTGAAGGAACTAATCACTACACACTAATCGAGGTGGATGAAGGGGACAACGATGAAGAGAAGCAAGTTACTCTCATACTCCATGAATTCGTATTCTCAGTAACTGGAGAACTTGATACTGTAAACTGGGACTTTGGTGATGGCAACTCTGGCACTGGAGCGATTATTTCTCATCAATATGATGAGCCGGGAAATTATGTGGTCACAGCAACAACGTCATCGCCGGATGTGATTGAATCCATGACCATTGACATCACAGTCAACCTTGTAGGTTCTGCAGAGGTTGACAACATGGAATGCACGTGTGCACCGACAGCCAAAGATACGGTAATCGATTTGATGGCACTACCACTTGAACAATCCATTGAAGGTTATGTCAAGGTAGAACACGACGGTTCAAGTGAATCTTGCTCCTTAAGAAACCCACTCCAAGAGTGCCACGTCAGAGTAGTTATGCAGTGGACCGAAGAAGGCAGCGTTATCGCACAAGAAGTACTATTTGATGATACATTCAGAAGCAATGAGTTAGTTGTAAACTTCACCCTAGACGACCTTGAACTAGATCAAGGCAAGGGTGTTCAATTGAGACTTGAAACCGACCAACTGAGAGATTGGCACAAGCCAACAGCAGAATGGTACAACACTGTACTTTGATATCTTAAGACATGATTTCGTCTTGCTCTGCGTCTTCCATCAGAACAAATTCGTAATCCCCAGTAGCACTATCATAATCTATGCTAGCGAATAGTGCCTTCATTTGCCTGTCCTCAAAAGGATCGTGAAAGTAAGGCTGGTCTGTCCTAAATATCTTCAAGATTGCCTTGTATTTCTCCATGTCCATGTTGCCAGTGATTGTGTACACTGCGGATTCTGCTCCTTCGTCGAGAAGGTCGTCACCTTCATTTCCTCGAATTACAGTTCGTTGCAGGCGGCGCTTTACGTTCATGTGAACGTTGCAGTTTTCGATTCTAACCCAATCCTCACCAGCTGTTGTGATGAAGCACTCATTAATCTCCATATAGCCCTGTAAGGGCTTTCAGATATTATGCATTATGCCTTCATCAGTTTGCTAATTGATTCAGCATATCCTCGATAGTTTCTGGATTTGCTTCCTTATCCTTGTTGGAGATACAGTTCCTTCCTAGAACGATACAACCCAGGTATGAGAACATCTGACGCATTGCCATAATTACGTGCGCACCGCCACCGCCACTGTGGGTTGCAAGTCCAACCTTTCTTCGGTTGAACAAGGCACGGAAGTCTTGCCATTCTGTGCTTAACCAAGCAACCGCATTGTTGAGAGTTGGCGGCATCGAACCGTTGTACTCAGGAGCAATTACCATCCAAGAATCTGCATTGGACATAGCCTCTTTCAGTTCTGCCATTCCAGGAACAACATCCAATTCCTTAGAGCGTGCGACAGAGAACATTGGCATATCCAATGCTACCAAATCAATCACATTCGCCTCATGTCCTAATCCACGTGCTGCATCAGCAAATTTGTCAGCTAATGCACGGTTGTTATCAGATGTCGCTGTTATCATTAGAATGTTGGCCATGTCCC
>DAYA01000013.1 GCA_002506705.1 Euryarchaeota archaeon UBA550 | reverse complement strand
AACAACTAGTTCCGAAATCTCTCTCTCAAGGTCAGGATTTGTCTTGAAACCCTTTGAGTCGAAGACTTTGATTCCAGAATCAGAAACTGGATTATGGCTTGCAGTAATCATGCAACCAAGTGAAGAATTGGTCTCAAAAAGTGAGTTGTGCAGTCCTGGAGTTGCACAAATTCCAGCATGGATTACCTTACATCCACCAAGGTGTAGACCGACAGTCAGTGCAGCGACGAGTTCACCGTTCCTCGGCCTATCGTCCCAGCCGATTATCACCGTGTTGTCCATACCTGCAACTCTGGTTAATGCTTCACCAACGACTCTCATGAGCCTGGCAGAAATCATTCTTTCATCCAGTAATTGCGATATCGCATCTTCATCATCTGAAGGAGAGTCAACGACTTCACCGCGAATTCCGTCAGTGCCAAACAGCATCTAATCACCTGATAGTTGAGCCTGGAGGGTACACTCCAGTGACTGTTGCGTTAGGCATTACCATACATTCCGCCCCTAACACCACGCCTGGATTAGTCACTGCATTACATCCAAGTTGACATCCCTCACCTAGAATTGCGCCAAACTTCCTAAGTCCAGTAGCTACCCTTTCGCCGCCAATTCTAGTATGGACTTCGCCACCGTCGTTTCTGAGATTGGACAGTTTTACACCTGCCCCTAGGTTCACATCCGGTCCAAGGACTGAATCTCCGACGTAGTTGAAATGAGGTGCTTTTGCTCCTGGAAGGAGAATGCTGTGCTTTGTTTCACTAGCGTGTCCGACAAGTGCTCCACCACAGATCCAAGAAAATTCTCTGATGTATGCGCCATGGCGAATAACTGCGCATGGGCCGATGTATGCAGGCCCAATAATGTGCACTGAAGGTTCGATAGTAGCACTTTCATGAATGTGTACAAGGCCGTTCGAAGAATCGATACTTACGCCATCTCTTCCCTTTTCGCCGACATCTGCAAGCATGTCGGTCATCTGACCCTTTAGTGTAGGCAATACAGACCAAACAGGGCCACTGGGAAAGCACGGCTGCCTGCCAATTGACTCATCAAGAGACGGCCACAGTTCTTCTGCTTCGGGGGCGCTCATCGAGGCTAGCCAATACTAGCAGCGATTTGACCTTTTCATGATACGCTGTAGATTCTCTTGCCGGTTGAACGGTCAAGTTTGAATCCAACGATGTTCTTTAGGTATCTAGGAATAAAGAATCCAACCTTACGTGAGGTTAGTCCATGATTCCGCATCCTCAGAGTGTTTGAGAGATGATCTACGATATCAGCTGCAGAGCATCCAGGATTTCGAGATACGTATTCTGTAATCTCCATCTTTAGGCGCTCTAGCCTTGCACTTTTTTGTGAGCCCATTCCATTCATGTATAGTAATAGCACTGCGCACTATATTGAACCAAAGCGGGGATGCCACGGGGGCCCAAGTTTACAGGAAATGAGAAAGTAAAATTATTAACAATTTACAATATCGTAATAACATGGCCAAGCGGGGGACCGTTTTTCTCGTTACAATCTTTTTTCTGGCCCTACCCTTAGCAGGGTGTTTAGAGGACGAGGTTTCAGAAAATAAAAAAATCGAGGCTGAAGAGTTAACAGAAGTTGATAATCCATGCTCCATGCCCTCAGAACCAATCACTCAGGCGATGATAACAATACAAGCCCACGGCGTTGACAGATATTTCCGTCTAACAGTTCCAAGTTCAGAAATTGGAGAGAAATTACCTATCGTCTTGGCCTTCCATGGAGGTGGTGGCGCAGAGGAAGATTTCCCACAACAAGAAGAATTCGATGCTCTAGCAGAGCAAGAGAAATTCATTATGGCATACGTCATTTCAGAAGAGGGTAGGACAGAATCAGAAGGCGAGTGGTTCCTCAACTCGGCGGCAACATCCAGAGATGACAATGTATTCTCAGAAGCGATAGTAGATGAGCTTTCTAAGTCATACTGCATTGACGAAGACAGGTTGTATGCAGTCGGTTATTCATTAGGTTCGATGTTTACGTACGAAGTTGCATGCCAACTGAACACCAAATTTGCAGCAGTCGCATCATTCGCGGGTACGATGCCAGTAAGTCCCGAAACCTGTAATCTGTATGGCAGTATGGGAGTGATGCACATACACGGTAAACTAGACTTAATCATAGATTATGACGACGACTGGGATTGGAAAGATGGTGAACACGAAGGGGTTGGGACCATGAGTAACATCCCTGGAATGATTGAATATTGGGCTGACAAATCAAACTGTCAAGAGGAAAATTCTCACTATCATTTAGATGTAGAACACATTGTACACAGCCAGTGTTCTTCTGGTGTGTTAGTTGAGCACTATGGTTTAGAGTTCGGAGGACATGGCTGGCCAGAAGAGGTTGCTGGTATCGAGACTTACCAATTAATGTGGCAATTTTTATTCCAATTTACAAATTGATTAGAATCCAGCCCCAATATCGTAAGATGGCCCATTTCCATTACACCAGGCATCGCTGAGCAAAGCATCACTAGCAATCGCCGCAGCCACAAACCAACACAAAGCGTGTAAAACTCCCCATCCAAGTACTACTGCAGAATTAAAATCCTTATCGGAAAAAGACACGAACAGGATGAATATATTGACAACTGCGCCAAACAAACTCATGAAAATTAGCATTTTCCCAAGGCCTTCAAAGATGGTACTGTCCTCACAACCCTCTGGGCCCCAAGAATAACCTAGAACCATCAAAATGCTCCCAATGAAAGCCGCCGCAATGAATACCTTATTCATACCAATGTGCTGTAAATTACTCTCTGAATGAGTGGGTTTAATTTCCGTATTTTCTTTGCTCTTATTTTCAGTCTTTCCAGAGTTGTTTTTGCTTTCCACCTGTGAATTTTCCTTATCGTAATACTTCTCTTTCCATTGGCGCATGGCTTTGGATTTAGATTTGAATTTTCGAGACTTGGCATCACTAGAACCCATAGCAAAAACACTCCCTGTCCAGCGCCTAACGAGGCGCTGAGATATTTAATCAGAATCCCGGATTTTTGGAATCATAGGAAGTTGAGGATTTGGTCCCACTTGAAAGACGAACCTCTTCTGAATAACTTCTCATGGAATTCTGTTTGCGGATAGTGGGCGCATCGAGCGACCCTTCCTCTGCTGTTATAGCAGCCAGTTCGTGTGTTGATTGGAATCATGATTGTGGATAGGTCAAGTTCAGGTCCATTAGGTGCGGGAGTATCTACGGTGACCTTTTCTTCAATACCATCCCATGAAATGTCCTCTAAGTTTGGAGACATTAGCTCCATGTCATTCTCTAATCGAACAACTCCTTCAGCAAGTCGCTTTGGCAACCAAGTGTTTGCACTAGAACCATCTAACCATGCTAGCAACTTCTTCATATCGGGAAGTTCGAGTAAGGTGATGAATGAACGCTCCCACCACCCCGGCGATCTAGCAAGAGTGACATGGTGAATTCCCGGTTGTATATCTCTAGGGTCTAGGTTGTCGGCCCAGGTTCTGCATACCCCTTCAAGCCTGACTGGAATAATTGGCATGTCTGGTGCCATTATGTCACAAAGCCGGTATGGATTTGCTAACTCTCCTGCAATCAAGAGAGGTCTTCGCTTTTCTAAGTCGATAACTTGGGATACTTTCTGACCATTTTCTAGACTGAAGTTACCGACATATTCCCTCAATCCTGCTAAGTCAATTTTGTCATGAGTAGGCATCTGAGGAAAAGTCAACTCACCCAACTCTCTGCCCGAGAAAAACATGGGCCCTGCTGGCAGAGGCAAAGGGGAATTGCCAGGTGGATTTGGCCACAGCCTTGGCGAAGTCGGCATGAAACTTCCACCGTCAATTTGTTGTTGAACCTTGCTCAAAGAATGAATCTAGGAAGTGTTCTAGCGACGATACTATGAGAAACAGTGCCCACGATTTGCCCCTGCTTGTTTGTCACTGCGAGTTGATTCAAGTCGTGTGTTAGCATAAGGGCGGCTGCCTTTAGAAGTGGAGTACTTTCTTGCATCGTCATCGTTTCTTGAGTAACCAATTGTCTTGCGGGAATGCCGTGCATCCATGCAATATCTCGATTGACAGTCTTTCTTGCAACGAGCTTCAAGATATCAACTGCGTGGATTCTGCCGATAGGAACTCTCTCGGAGTTTACAATGAAAATATGGTCCCATTCTCTAGTTGTAATCATGTCTAATGCATCCGCAACCGATGCATCCCTTCCGATAATTTGTGGTGTGCTCATCACTTGTCCACAGGTTAGTGAACGTGCAGATTTGGCTCTCTTTGAGTGCGATGAAAATCGTGGTTTAGATTGCGACATTTTTGTTCCTCCTTGGTTGCCGGCCGACTGCTCTACCTATTTGAAGGCATCAATATTTTGAAGGCATTTTTTTACAATTTTTCGGAAACGGATTCCCGATTTACATAAGTAATAACTTGCTTTATTCCCCTATTCTGTAAAAACTTCCCCGTAATCAAGCGGGACATCCCATTTAGAAGCATGCAAAACGAACCTTCTATGTGTATGGGGCCTCCGGGGCACTGTATGCCACTCCCACAGGAAGTACTCGCTAGGCTCGCAAGTCTCTCTGGATACGACCAAATGCTGGAGATGGATGCAGTCAGTAGAAACCACGGTGTAGGGCTTGCTGAAATAGAATCTCAGTTGGCTGCTTACAAAGCAGGAGCGACCAACAACCAATCTGGGGAGGTGGCAGATTTTTCCCCCGTGGCTAGCAAAGAAGTAGTCGACCTAGACAATGCTCAACCGATGAACACTGCGCCGAAATACATCGATAATCCAGATAAGTATCGATTGAGGTACGACCCATCGGCTCGAGGGCAGTCAAACCAATCACAGGTAAATCAGGCAATCATTTGTCCTGCTTGCTCTGCACCACTTGGAATCCCTAATGTTAGGCCGATTAAGGTCACATGCCCTCAGTGTATGACTGAGACGGTATTCCATTCTTGATTAGATGCCCCAGTATCTTTCAGACTGAGCCTGCCTTGCTTGTACAGCTCTAACGATGGTTGTAGTTACCCATAGTACTGCGATCCACATTAGAGGCTCAAGCATGTCTTCCCATATCTCTTGAACCGTGAAATCGTAACCAACTCCGGTCAGTACATCCATCGCAATCAATAGGCCTTGGTCTAGGAATGAATAGACAACCATGCCGAATACAGCTAGTATGATCAATCTTCCAGAGAATGAACCCTTCTTCAAACGCAGTAACATAAACCCGGCAGTAGAGGTAAGGAATGCAATAACAATCCATGCCAGAGCAGAGTGGACAACACCAATCCATACAACGGAAGTGTTTGTTGTCGCTTCCAATTCGATGTATTTGTCATAACCCATTGCAACAGCAAATATTGCACTGAATACCGTAGTTGTCCAAAGTAATGAAGAGAACATAGCAGCGTCTGCGTTTTCTCGCATTTCCTGAGCAATTCTTCCAACGGTTGCTTCTATACCAAGTCCCTTAGAGAGGATAAACAGACCGAAAACAAGAGGAAGAGAACCAATTACAATTCCTCCTAATGTATCTGGTAGCATTACACCGAGACCGAAAATCGCCATTATTGCGCCTAAAGGAACCAACATCTTCGCACGCCATTTTGGGTCTTCGAGTGCCTTTACAATGTAGTAGTATGTACCTTCAATACCTTTTGACTGCTTGACGATAATTTTCTGAACGTGGTCAATTCTCACCTGGCTCTGAATAATCGGCATTACAGATTCGTCTTCTGCACCGTCTGTAACCAAAATCGCTTGGTCGGGTTGGAATTCGGTTACAACCTCTTCAAGTTGGGCAGCAATCGCCCTATCAGATCTGACTCCTACCTTTTCGTCACCGGTTAGAATTGCAACTTCGACATCGTCGCTTTCTCCTCCAACTTCAGCGAGGTTGTCGTGCTGGTGAAGAGCGCCGAGAATGGCATTGGTATCGCTTTCCTCGGGGTCTGCAATTCCAAGTTTTAGCGCAGCGGTTAGGACTTGTTTTCTACCAACAACAGGTCCACGTATCGCTGTTTTGAGACCAAGGTCGTTGTCTCTGTCAACAGTAATCACAAGTGTCCTAGTCATTGTAACCCGCTCCGCCTACGGTTACCCTGACGCGCTTCCTGTTCATCAACCATCGCCCGGATTGATTCCTTGAGTGACGTTTTCTAACCCCTCGACTCTCTTTCGCCGCCTTTGTTTTGCACGGATGTATTTCAGTGGATGGTCCATCCACGTTTGGTCACATAGCCTATCATCGCCGGTCCTTACCGCACAATTGTGGTTTATTTTTAATTTAGAACAGCCAGATGGAGTATATTCTCTTTCATACAAATGATTGACTTGATATGTTGTAGTTGATTCACTAAAATCAGGAGCGTTTCGGAAGAAATCAACTGTTGTTTCAACAGGCAGGCCGATGCACCTTGACATTGAACCTAGGAACACCCTACCGAAGTGATTTACGTTTACACCTTCAGATAATTCTGCAACAGCCTTTCGCATGCATGGTGGCCAATCTTGCTCACCCGCACCAATCAGTGCAATTGTTTCAGCGGTTTTTGATGCCACGAGTCCGCGAATCATTCCAACCGGTTCTGCAAGCCTAATCAAAAGTCCCTCGTCCATTTTTTCCATTTTCTCAATTGCGTCCAAACGAATATCATCTTTCATCCGCTCTCTAAGCAATCTTGCAACCTTGGCCCTTGAGGAATATTTCTCCCCCTCGTCATGCAATGTTACCCAACCGTCACTAATCTCGCAATTTGGTAACCGCCACCGTGATCCGGTAATTCCGGTACACAATTCGATGAAATCAGACAATCCCATCTTCCAAATACCATTCTCGTCGCACTCTATTTCCGAAACATATGTGTTAGCAATCACGTGAATAGCAGGGTCCCTTTCCAGAATTCTTTGAGCCCGCTCAGCTTCGGCTTGAGCCCATCTAGAAATTAGCCTCTCATCTTCGCTTGCTCCCACGACCAGTCTCGCATAGTAGAAGGAAAAGGCTTCGAGCAATCTCCCCTCTTCCGTATGAATGTCACTGATCGACGCAACCTCTACTCCTTCATCGCTATCGACCGAATCAACAAGTCTTGAGCGAGCTCTAATCCTCGCTCTGTCCATCATGCTACCATCTAGTAGTTCGTCAATGTCAATTTGATGTTTAGCAGCCATGCTTGCAATCCACGACCTCGCCTGCGGTAGGAATGGATACCTCGCAAGTGTGACCTCGTCCAAAAGGTCAGGAACAGTCATTGGCTTTGGCACGAAATCTGATTCTTGAAGGAGGCATTTGAACCCTCTCATTCATTTGCAACTTGTAGGTGCGAGGAGCCATGAAGGCAGTTGACGAGGAACTAATTCTCATCCAGGATGAGATTAGAGAATCGTTTGGCTGGGGTTTAGATTCTGATATTGAGAGCGCAAAATTACTAGTTTCAAGATGCAAGAATTTTGAACCAGATGTGAGATTTGAAGGAAAGGTAACAGTTGTTGGTGCAGCCGCAGAAGCGGGAGTTAAAACACAATTTCCAACAGTTGTAGCAGATGGTGCGATTGGTGCAATAGCAGACATGTCAAGTGTAGCACTAATCGTTACAGACGGAGATGGCACCCCCCATATCGAGAAGGCCTTGAACAAAGGGATACCAATTTGTCTACACGCGCACGGGGACAATGTGGAATCATGGAGTGATATACTCTCTCTAATCGATGATGAACAAGAGATTTTCTTAACCCATCAAACTCCAATCAAGATAGATGGTATGCACAATCCCGGGGGCTTTACAGACGGAGATAGAGCGGTATGCATAGCGTTTGCATTGGGCGCTAGTGAAGTAGAATTAATCGGATTTTCCACTGATGATGTAGGTCAGTGGTCTGGAGTTACCGATAAAAAACGAAAACTAATGAAGTTGCAGTGGATGAATAAAGTGCTAAAGATACTGTCCCTGGGGGTTTGAAATGAAGAAAAGTTACTGGTTGTGGTTAGTCGCATTATTGGTGGTTAACACAGGCTGGTACTTCGTTAGTGAGCAAAGTGCAACCCAAGAAATCAACCGTCCCGGCGCCGATTTTGAGGAAAACCGAGAGGCCGAATTATCGAGTATTGTAGGAGGCGATATTGACTATGAAATCGAGCACTGTTTTGAATCATTAAACGGCCGAGTGTTATCTGTTAATGTTAGTATCGAACAGGGCTCTGAAACTATTTACACGTGGTCTGGAACTACAGACGACGGCTGCGTTGTGCACTCGGCAACTGCGGAAGAGGGCAAAATAACTGTAGTAACAATGGTCGAAGATGGTGTTGAAACAAAAACAATGGTCACTACATGGCCGCTCAAAGGTGCGTTCATTGGTGGAGTTGTATTGTTTTCAATCGGGACAGTAGCAGTAGCATTTGGAGAAACTTTTGTTCGCTATGTCATCAAACAACGAATAGACAAATCGTCAAATTCGGTTCAGGAGACTATTCCTAAAACTGCCGGCACGTCGGGAATTTGGCAAGACCCTGTTAGGCCAAATTGATCACAAGAAGTCTGCCAGACTGAGTTGCTTTGCGTTGTCATTATTGAACAAGCTTTCAACGCTTTCAGCCAACCATTCAACGTTTTGGCGAGTGTACTGGTCGACCCCATATGTTTCCATTACGTGCTTTGTTACCTTGATGTATTTTCTAACCGCGCCTTCGGTTACCGTTAGTGCAAGGTTCCCGTTACACATGTCTCCTTCGGATTTCTTAACCCCAAACGCACTCATTCCTCTACCTGTGAGTTTTTTCGGTTGAATGCACTTCCCTGCTAGAGGCATTCTGCGATACGAGTGGCCACACTTCAAGCAGCGAACTTTCTGGCGAGTAAATGCGACGAGGTTACCTCTTAGGTCAGGTAAGAAGTGCGAGCGAACAACACTCGAAGCGACGGTTCTAACGTCAACTCCTCGGAGGCGATGTCCGAGTGAAAGTTGCCCGTTCATTTTGTCAATCATTGTTTCGAGTGTCTTGTATGCAGACAGTGGTGGTCCTTCGGACATACTCTTTGTCGAATGCGTATATCCTAGACCTCTAACGGCACCGATGGTCCCCAATCTTCTCTCGATGAAATCCATCTTATCAGCTAGAGCCTTGGGGTGCGGCTGGTCTAAGGTGGCCTCATAGAACCACCTTTCATAGTGCCATGCAGAATCCACATTGAGTGCTTCTTTGTCAACCTCAGTAGGGTTTAGTCTGGTTGTTAAAACGAGAGGTGCATCCATTTTTCCACCTCTGTTGGATGGCAAAATATCTCTACTAAAATTAAGCAAACCATCCATGAGTAGCATAATCGCGTCTTCATCACCATCACAATTTCTGCGCTTTGCAGCGTGGAATAGTGGGTGAGCATAACCTCCTGAACTGTCTGTGAAACCGATTAATCGCGATAGAACTCCTCCAGATGTGTGAGGTGCCAGGGCACAAATTAGGTGGCCAACGAGGTCTTCGGGTTTCTCGACGTGATAGTAAGGCTCCATATCGTAAAACCGGACCAACAATTCATCGATGTATTGAGCTGCTCTTACGAAATAATCTGCACCATTTCTTGCCAAAATAAAGTCCTGTGGGAATATCTCAAGCATTTGGTCGTCTCTCTGTAACTCTTCTCCGAAACAGTCGTGAGTATAACCGAGATGCTTCAATTGTCTCCACTCAACACCTACTTCTTCTGGAGTAAAGTGTGTTACAGGGACATCACTCATGTCGAATCTTATCGTACCGTCTCTGAATACGGGTAAGCCATGCTTCGCCCTCAATATCCCTTTTTCTACCGGCTCAGGAGTTTGATTTTTACTCATCAATTTCTTCAGCCCTTTCATTCGCTTTGGGACTCTATCGAGGCCAAGAGAGATCCTAGCATCCTCGAGAATATTGTCGATTCTTACCGTTTGCAACTCACCTCTTCTGCGAGCATTTTCCTTCTCACTTGAAACTCTTAATTCGGTTCTTCCACCACAAACTTCTCCGGGTTTTTCTTCTCCGAAGTCGTCTAATTTCCTGTGATGGCAGTTGATCATTGGAGATTTCTTTTCGCAAACAGTACAGAATCTGACACCCATCTGAACTCTCAAATCTTTCTGGTCTGCAGCATTTGCAATCAGTCTCTGATTTCCACCATAGAGCTCAATTGGGAAAAGAGAATGCACAGTCGGCTTTTCTCGAGGAGCACTTTTTTCTGGGCGCCCCATTCTGCAACCTACTCTTACCGGCGCAGAGTGTTCCCATCTCAGTCGCGAAATCTGTCTAATTTGAGTGAGAATTCCATCGACTGCATGGTCGTCTTCGAGTATTTGTGCCCTGAGGTATTTCTCGGGATTTTTAGGTCCTGGGTCGGGTAATTGGTTTGCTGCATCCCTACCGATTTTGTCGGTTTCAGCAATTCCTAATCCTCTCTGCCTAGCATTGGTTTCAGCAGCGATTCGAACGGTCGACCTTTCCCTCTCCAATTCTCTTTTTCGGCTTCTTTCTTCTGATAATGTAACTGCGGCAGAACGCAATTCTTTGATTCTATCAGAGAAAACAGTCTCTGCATCCTCGATTTTCATTGGGGCATTACCTTTCAACGAATATCCAAGTCCGTCCAAGAGCGCCTCCCAACCTTCAGTGATGACCAAGTCGTCACCATCATGGTGATGAGCAAGACCCAACATGAGTGCACTGCCTTTGACTAGGCCATGAATTCTCAAAACCCATCCATGAGGGATTGAATCAGAAAATATTCCATCTTCTACTGGAATGCTTGGCCCTGGAATTTCTTGATAATTTATCGCGTCTTCCTTTTCCGGCCTTAGTTCATCCATATCCTTAGGGTTCCAGCCCTTTACGCCGCCGATAAATCGTAAATTCCCATCTCTAACCGTCGCTGTTTCAATCGATTTTAGTAATGCAGGAACCCATTCAATGGGTAGGTCTAGCCACCAAGGATTGTTCGCGCCAACAAGAGATGTAGAAAACCGGATTGCAATTTCTTTTGCAGCTTCCCACTTGGGATTTAATGAAATCAAGTAGTCTCTCCACTTCCTTCGTATGTGGAATCTAGCATCCAAATCCGTATCTTGATTAATTGGAAGGCCGGGAGTACCATTTGGCAAATCTTTCCTTGTTGAGCCGACAAATCTACAGAATTCATCCACGGCTTGTTCACTATCGAGAGCATCGATTAAATCTGCAGCCCACCAATCATGAGAATATGCTGCTGGAACCAAATTTTTGTTGTTCTCCATGAATTCTCCATAGCCTAAAACCAACTCACCGTTATCCCATATCGATGAAATCTGAGAGCGGTCTTTGTTGAACGACTCAGAATCATTGTACTGCTTGAATTCTCCATTTTGAAGAATAGCCCAAGGGCCTTCAGCAATATCACAAGGCGTGATTGCACAGGCTTTACCCGGTCTCTCAATTTTCATTTGTGTTCCAACTGCGATGAAGTCATCCATGGCAGACATCGAGGCCGCATTGCAAGAACCTGCAGCAAGTCCGGAGGGACGCGCTCTTCCGTATCTAAGACGGAATCCTCCAGGCTCTAATGGGGCACCAAAGACTGGCCTTCCAGCGATGATGTCTTTCATGAATTTGGAAATCACAGGAACTTTGCGCGATGTAAAACCATTGCCTTCACTTTCACTTGCCTTTTCTTTTCCTTTGTTTGCAAATGCAGAGATAAAGTCCCAGCCGGGCACTTTCAGCCTCTCAGTGTGTCTCTGAATTTTTGGAGCTTTCAGACACAAGCCTTCTCCGATAACTAACAAGACACCACCGCGAATACGCGCTTCATCGATATTTCTAACACGCCCGTATCCGGCGCATTCAATATCTTCAGTTGACTCTCCGTTAACCATAACCGGACATGCTCTGACAATGGTATCAACCTCTTCTGGAGGAGGTCTGTACTGCAAATTTCCGCGATATAATCCGAATTCTTCCTTGACACGTTCTACCTCGTCATCGGATGGCTTGTATGCATCAACATCTAACTCTCTGCGAATCATGTCCCCGATTAGTACAGCCAAGGCCTGTGCGGTACCACCAGCCGCTCTGATTGGTCCAGCGAAGTGAATTGATAGGAACTGGGTTCCATCGAGGTTTGGTAAGAGCCTAACTTCGCTAATACCTTCCAAAGGAGCGACAAGTACAGCTTCTGTCAGAATAGCAAGACCTACTCTTAATCCAACATCGATACTTTTCTGCAAGTCATATCCGTTATCTCTGAATCGCTTTGCAACGATTGTAGCCATCTTGATAGATGTCGTCTCACGATCAAACTCTGCAAGCAACTTCCTAATGTCGTCTGCAACTTCTGC
>DAYA01000050.1 GCA_002506705.1 Euryarchaeota archaeon UBA550 | reverse complement strand
CTTTGCTCAGGAACTGCTAGCACATCGCATGAATTATCCTTGACTTCTTCATCAAGTTCTAGAGATAATTCGGTTGTAAAAGGTAAATCAGTCTGACCATCTCCACGGTCTTCAGTATCTCCATATCCGAGTTGACCGATTCCATTGTCCCCCCAACAGACAATATCGTTGTAACCATTACTCATTATCACACAAGTTGTCCCAGCGCCAACCTCTATGTCATTTACATTGTATGCGAAGTGGCTACTCGAGGAGGTCAATCGAACATGAGGTAGGTTGTTGCCCATTCCATTAGTAGATCCCGGACCGGTTCCGCGATTATCTTGACTTCCGTATCCAAGTCTTCCATCCGCACCGTTACCCCAGCATTGAACCGTTTTGTAGGATGAGCTGTATCGGACGATAGCACAAACATGGTCTTCTCCAGCATCGATTGATATCACCTCGTAGTTCAAATCAGCATAACTAATCGAAGACATAGAGCCTCCAGAACCGTCTCCCACATTTATTGTGGATTCAATACCCAATTGTCCGAAATCATTCAATCCCCAACAGAATGCTCTGTCAGTCCCGCTGTCGTCAACGACAGCACAAGTGAACCCATCACCTGCTGTGATTGCGCTAGCAGTTCCAGGTAGGTCTAGGAAGTCCAAGTTGTCTCCCATCTCTCCTGCACTGTCTCCGATGTCTGTTGTTGAATCCAATCCAAGTTGCCCGTTATCGTTGCCACCCCAGCAGGATACACTGTTGTTGTCCCAAACAACACAGGTGTGGTCCCAGCCCAGAGCCATGCTATCGATAGTGCGGCCGGTAGGCACGCTCGTGACTGCGAAGTTGCTTCCAATTTCGCTTGGTGCGTCTCCTCTATGAGCAGTGTCGCCAAGACCAAGTTGTCCCTTGGAGTTGTCTCCCCAGCAGATTAGGTCATCGTTGTCCATTACTGCACAGGTGTGACTCTTTCCAGCTTCAATCATTGTAGCATGCCGGCCAGTAGGGAATTGCAAGAACGGCAACGTGTCGCCAGTCTCCAAGTATCCATCGCCAAAGCCGCCATCACTTGTTGAGTATCCCAGTCCCAGCACTGATGATTCTCCCCAGCACTTGACTGAGCCGTTGGTGAATAGCGCACAAGAATGCTTGTCACCCATGACAATCTTGTCTACCGATGCATTGGTTCCTAGGTTAACAAACGGCAAGTCAGTACCAGTTTCATCACTACTGTCTCCGATGTTTTGTGTGTTACCAAGGCCCAGTTGACCATCACTTCCATCACCCCAGCACTTGATGTTGCCTGATGCTCCGATTGCACAGGCCGAATCCAATCCAAGAGCGAGGGAGTCTGCATTACCAGTTTGCCCCGCACCCATCGCTACATTTTCGTTAAGTTCTTCTTCAATAGGTGGCGAGGAGTCGCTTGATTTGAAGTTCTGATCAGCAAACGGAGTCATGGGCATTAGAACCATGATCAGCGTCAACATAAAGGCCGATGTGCGTAGTGAAACTGGGCGCATGTCTCACGCGTGTGCGAGTGCGCTCATTAGGTTTAAGGCCAATCATGATAGGTTTTTCCTATTATTTTCCAATTGAATTGATTATCTTTGATTCGGCCGATTGCAGGTGCTCACTAACCGTTGCTTGCTTGAGATTCAAAGCAGCCGCAATCTCTCGCTGAGTGCATCCTCTGGGAAGACTGTAATATCCCATTTCTATCGCTTTGTCAAGAACGATTCTTTGTTTGTGTGGAAGGTAATCATTGAACTCAGGATTTTGCATAGATTCAGCTCCAAGTTTAACAAAAAATCCATTCCCAACAAGGTCAGAAAATCGTTCACGAACTCTAGTCAATCCTGCCTTAGTTCCTCTGATAGTTAGTGTAAAACCATTCTGGCCAAGCATAGTTGGATTAACCCACCATGCCTCATTATCCTCACAGAACATCATAGCAATCGGGCCACTAAGATGCACTTTAGCCAATGCAGAGTTTTTAGTGATTGATTTTATTTCCAAAATTTCCATTGCTTCGTGCTTTTTATTCAACACCTTTCGGTCATTAAATTCCAGTTTGACGTAACACAATAGACCATCAGGCCTTTTTTCGATGAGGGTTATGAATTCACTTAGCAAAAACGAGTTCGCTAGTTTAGAACCAGAAAGGGAAGAACCAGCTTGTAAACTCATTTCGACTTGCATGTATCGTAGATCGAGATTGCTTTCAACTGCAAGCCTGTCACTCAAGTGATCACTGCCTTCAGTCGTCGCCACCGGCTTCGAACATACTCAACAAACTGTTGAGTTCTCTCAGGTCTTCCTCAAGTAGATTACGTGCCTTCTTGTCTAAGTCTGGATCTGCAAGTTTTTCATTTATGATCTCGATTTCTTCCTTAGCCGCAGCCCGTTCTTTATTGAGTTGCTTGTCTTCCTTGACCATTTGCATTCGGGCTTTTCTAATGCTTACATTCTTCCTAGTTTTGTTGAATGCCGCACTAGCCTTACCTGAAATTTCAACAGAGGTTGGGAATGGAATTTCGATACCTTCGGATTTGAACCTTTCATCTATGTTCTTCAATAACCAATCACGCGCTACATACTCGTCAGAGTAATCTTCGACCCAACCATAC
>DAYA01000016.1 GCA_002506705.1 Euryarchaeota archaeon UBA550 | reverse complement strand
CATTTGCAAACTAGTTCAGGTTCTGCGATTTATCTCGATTCTGAATTGATTTCCGAAGAGGGTAGGTCACCAGCGATACCGGTCAAAATCGGCAATAAAGTGTACTTCGGAACAAGCGAGAGTGTTAGCGTGTGGGTGTGTGAGACCGATTGCGTTCTAGAGGGGAGATCAGAATTCTACACGAATGGTGAAATTACCGTTCAATCGCTTGGAGACGAATCTGTTTTGTGGTACCCTAGAAATACTCAGCAGGGAGGTTGGGGTTACGGAATTCCCAGTGAAGAAATCCAATTATTTTCCTCAAGTCATGACACTTACACTACAGCAGGAATGTCCTTTGGCCCAAATGGTGAGATGGCGTTTGGGAATGATGCAGGAGTTTTGATGGTCTTTTCAGGTAAAGGAAATCTAGAGTCAAGCCAAGAGGCAGATAGCAATAGTTCAGGTTTCCAAGCACACCCAGCACATTTTCTGATGGTTGGTTTGCTCCTAGGAATCGCTTATTCGATGTACAATTCCAATCGTGATTTGACAAACAAATTAGGGGTGCTGCTGATACTTGTCGTAGCAATATTTGCGCTCCCATCTGTTTCAGAAATGTGGTCAAAGGAAGTTGACAAACTTACAGAGGGGCCTGGAGATTGGAATGACAATTGGCCAGATTCATGGATTGGAACCCAAGTTGTGGTTTTCGAATTACCGGACGGGGAGGTTGCTATCGGGGGGCTTTCTGGTTACGAGAATGTTGAACAATTGACGGATGCTGCTGCTTTGGAAGCAGGGATAGATGTTGAGAAGCAATCTTTCAGCATTGGTGAAATGATCGTGTCATTCGACGGTCATGAACTGGAAGGCTGGGAATTTACTGTTGATGGAGAGAGAACACCAGTTGGTATTTCAGAGGCAGCAGTAAGCGAAGACTCCGTTGTTCGCTGGTCAGCAGCGTGAAGTTGAAATCTTGAACCTCTTAGGGTCATCACATGGTAATGACTGACGGGGTCCATGGAACCGCTCTTGGCCCTGTTGAAATGCTGGTGTTAAACGTTGTACTGGTCTCATTTTCGTTCTTCTTGCTATGTCGACCAACACAGTCTGCGAAGCGAGAGATTTTGGTATTGACAAGCATAACATTGGCGGCAACAGCTAGCCGCATTTTATTGGAGCCCTTTCCTAATGTTCAACCTTTGACGTTGATGTGTTTAGTCATGGGAGCTTCACTGGGCGCACGTCGAGGTATGGCATTTGCAGTAATGGCTACAATGCTCTCAAACGTTGTATTGTCACACGGCCTCTGGACATTCTATCAAGCAACTGGTTGGGCTGCAATTGCATTTGTGGGATCTAAGCTAAGCCTTGTTCATGGCTCCCAAGTGGAGATGAAAAAACTGATTATTACAGCTGCAATTGTATCTGTACTCTTTGATTGGTGGGTTTCACTCTCTGCTTTATCCAGCCTAGCAACAATTTCTGATTTCGGAATCTATCTCCTGAACGGATTACCATTCGATGCTATCCATGCTATTGCTAGCATTGCAAGCGCGGTTTGTATCGCACCATATCTAGCAAATCTACTGCACGTCGAGACTGCAAGTATGGAAGAGCCACTCTCAATTGGTGAAGCTGATGTCATCACTGCCTAACGAAGTAACCATGGTCCTCGTGACTCGTGATGACTTGAAATTGTCAAAGGGTAAACTTGCTGCACAGTGCTCTCATGCTGCGGTTAACTGCGCAATGAAAGCGAAGAGAAAGGCCGCACGTCTCTATGAACGCTGGAATAATTTCGGTGCTAGGAAAATTGTAGTCAGGGCTGATGACGAGAGTCATCTGCGTCAATTATACGCAAAGGCATTGGAAGGTAGTCTAGTTTGTGACTTGGTGAAGGATGCAGGCCACACTGAAATCCCACCGGGCACGGTTACCGTTTTAGGAATTGGCCCTGCTCCAAGAGCTGCAGTTGATGCGATAACTGGCGACCTGAAACTGCTTTGAGTAAAGTCGGTTTAGCATAGCCATGCGCGAGTATCCTTCAGACCGTGTCGACGTCAGAAGTGACACTGTTACCCAGCCGACGAAAGCCATGCGTACTGCAATGGAGGCGGCGAAAGTTGGCGACGATGTTCTTGGAGATGACCCAACAGTCATCGAATTACAGGACCGACT
Organism: Euryarchaeota archaeon UBA550; assembly: GCA_002506705.1. Classification (GTDB taxonomy): domain Archaea; phylum Thermoplasmatota; class Poseidoniia; order Poseidoniales; family Poseidoniaceae; genus MGIIa-K1. The sequence goes on along the minus strand of DAYA01000016.1, from coordinate 1,136 downwards.
TGCCAAGATGTTTGGTAAAGAGGCTGCATTATTCGTGGCCAGTGGAACAATGGCCAACGCAATTGCACTGAGGACTCATACCGTACCTGGCGACGAAATTGTATGCGACAAAACTGCTCACATTTACAAGTATGAAGGCGGAGGGTACGCCGCTCTCTGTGGCGCATCGATTTCTCTCGTTGAAGGCGAGGGAGGCCTCATGACGGCTGAACAAGTCAAGAAGGCTATTCGCAAGGCAGAAGGCTCTGGTTCACACTATCCTGACGGGACTCTAGTTTGTGTGGAAAACACATCCAACCTCGGTGGAGGAGCATGCTATACTCAAGAAGCGCTTGATGAAATCGCTGCGGTTGCAAAGGAGAATGGATGCGCAACTCATATTGATGGTGCTAGAATATTCAATGCATCCATTGCAACAGGAGTGGATGTTGCCAGAATGTGCAGAGATTATGATTCAGTTTCAATTTGCCTTTCCAAAGGATTAGGTGCACCGGTTGGCTCAGTATTGGTCGGGTCTCAAGAATTCATCAACAAAGCACACCGCTGGAGGAAGATGTTTGGTGGTGGTTGGAGACAAGCAGGTGTTCTCGCAGCTGCTGGATTACACGCACTAGACTACCACATTGAACGTCTGACTGAAGATCACATTCGAGCAAGAAGAGTTGCAGAAGCGATTGATTCTATGGACAATTTCAGCGTTGATTTAGAAGCGGTTCAATCGAACCTTGTCTATGTTAATTGTAACATACCTGCCTCAGAGGTAGTAGCATCATTGGCCGAACATGGAGTTGACATGTTCGACCTACCTTACAACCGAGTAAGGGTTGCAATCCATCTGCACATTACCGATGAAGACGTTGACAGAATTATTGCTGCTTTCGCTGTACAATAGCCGCTGCAAACATCGTGATTCCAATTACTGCAACGAGTCCAAGACTTGGAAGACTATCCTCATCATCATCTTCGGTGACTCGTGGCTCTTCCACCTGTTCCTCTGCCTGTGGCAGAATGACTTCGTGAATTAAGTGGACCTGCAAGTCATCACCGTCGTAGGCTGTTGGCATTGTAACTTCCATTGTGCCGGTAGTTGCGTTTCCTAGGTCTACGATAGCCCTCACACTCTTGTTGTAGTATTC
>DAYA01000002.1 GCA_002506705.1 Euryarchaeota archaeon UBA550 | reverse complement strand
AATGGAAGCGAGTATCAAACTCGCAGTTCTGGACGGCAGAGACCTAAGTAGAGTTGAAGATGCCCTAGAAGGAAGGCCATTCATTGGAACATTGGTAAAGGTGGATTGAGATTATGGTGGATGCGAAGGCTATCAAGGATAAAGTCAGCAAGAAGATCAACAATACCCGATCAAAGATTGGCTCACACATCAGTGCCCACAAGCACTGTAGGATCTGTGGAATCAATATCGATGCGAAATCCGAACCACGCATATGCAAGAATGCAGATTGTGAAACTGCACTTGAGAAGAGAGAGAAAAACGACAGAATGATGAGAATCATGTTCTTCATATTCGTTGGAATATTCTTTATCCCAATTCTGCTAAGGTCAGTAGGAATACTTGGCTAAGATTGTCTGTGCCATCCCTCAGGAAGTAAAAGAGGGTCGCTCGCCATATTTTCCTTACAACGTCGGACTATTTCCAATCTAAGAGCGGTTACCCCGACATCGTCGAGCGATGAAATTGTCACACAGCCCTCTTCATCCAAAAGCACAGGAAGGTGAGGTTCTCCCTCACCATCCCACTGCGATTCTGCTTGCATTACTTCATCCCAATTCTCTGGTCTTGGCTCCATCAAATCAGCCTTTGACACGACAACAATCATGTCGATGTCTGGCAGTAAAGCTTTGACTTCATCCAGTAGGTTGTGTTGATCATCAAGCGAAGTACCACACTGTTCTGAAATATCCATCAGGAATATGCATAGGCTACCTACGTGTTCTATTGCAGCTATCGCTTGCATCTCAATGGCATTCCTATCATCCATTGGCCTATCCAGTAAACCAGGAGTATCTACCATCTGATGAGGAACTCTTCTATGTTTGAAGTGTCCAACGTGAAGTTGCTTTGTAGTGAATGGGTAGTGATTAACTTCCATGTTACCACTGGATAATGAAGAGATGAATGCACTCTTTCCAACATTCGGCGCACCGCACACAACAATAGTTGGGCAAACTTGGTCGATAACAGGCAATTGGCGCAGAATCATACGGCTTTCATGTAACCAATCTAAAGAAGGCCCCACTCTTCTCATGATGCTGGATAGACGGCCGTAGGCTTCCTTCCTTGCATCGTGCATGACCTCAAATCGTGCGGAACGAACGATTTTGTCTGAGTTTTGTTTTGCAATTTTCCTCATTTGCTTTGCACCCCAGCCAAGCATGGATAGATGATGTCTGTAATCATCACAACCAACGCAAGCATCGACCATTGCCTTATCGAAAATTGGCATTTGGTCAAGGCTCGGCCATGATTTCTCAGTGTCCTCGAGATACTGCGACATAACATCAGCAGCGGTTTGAACCATTCGAGTCAACTGCTTCCTTACTCTGAACACCTTGACCGGGTCATCTACTCGATCTGCCGACTTTTTGGCTCTGCTGAAACCTTTGTCGAGAACCTCCTCTTCGGTGAGTACGGTGACCAAGTCTCTCCATACCACTTTCATCAGGATGCCTCCAAGTTGGCGGGGAAGCCTTACGTTTTTCAATTGATAAGGTGATTTCTGTATGCGTTAGGGCTTAGAAGGAGGAGCCCTGACAGCGAAACATGTCAGACCTACCGGACTGGGCCAAGAAGATGTGGAAAGACCTCGGTTCTCCAGATATCAGCGAACTGCAAAGCGTTCATACAGGTGACCTAATGGAGCGCAGGCACGGATTGAGAAAGGATGACTTAGTTGAAGTTCAGCTCGATGCAAGAGCATTGAGAGACGATGACCCAACTTGGGTTAAGGGCCGACTTTTGTCTTCCGGGAAATCATCATTGGAAATTCTAACAGCAGAAGGAGAGCATTCCTACATCGCTAGAGAAGTGATTGTCAAGATCGTATTAGTGGCACATACAAGACCGGCTTACATCGATGACAAAGAATTGCTTGAATTCGAGAGAGCGGATCAAAAGAGGCGCACAAACCTTCACGAAAAGGTCGAGAAGAAGACCAAAGGCAATGATGATTCCCACCTTTGGGGATGATAACATGTCATGGGATGTTGTCGATAACCATCACTTGGAGAAATCATTTGAATTCCCAGACTTTGCTAGGGCACTAGAATTTGTCAACTTGGCTGGGCAAATCTGCGAAGATCAAGACCACCATGCTGAGTTCATCCTAAGTTGGGGCAAGGTTGTAATCAAAACTTGGAGCCATGACGCCAACGGAATTACTGACCGAGACCACAAACTTGCGAAAGCAATCGATGAGGTGTCAGTAAATGGACCCTAAAGGAAGGGATGAACCGGGATACAGAATGCACGCATTTGTTTGCGGGCACACTAGGCCAGAAGGCTCTGCAAGGGGTTGCTGCTCTGAGAAAAGTTCACTTGATTTGATGCGTGATTTCAAAATCGCAGCAAAGGAGAGAGGAATTGTTGATGTAAGAGTTCAGAAATCTGGTTGCTTAGATTTCTGTGAGGCAGGGCCAACTTGTGTAGTCTATCCCCAAGGAGAATGGTTCAAAATCTCAAGAGAAGCGATTCCAAAACTAGTCGATTACCTAGAAGGTGGAAGCCTTCCAAGAGAATATGTTCTCGATATCACAGCTTGACTGGGCGAGTTGCACCACAAGCCTGACACTTCAGTAGAGTAGTTCTGTCTTGCTTGATGAAATGAGTATCTGGAGCATTGCATTGTACACACTTGACGTATGCATTCACGTAGTTGACGATTGCCTTCTTCAGTCTCTTTGGAGGAATTCTACCCTTGAAGCGTGCACGTGGGCCATCTCTGGAACCTGCTGTACCCAACTCGTTTAGCATGAATTGGTAAACATGGTTGTCATCCCTATCCATGTGATTGACGACTTCTGTGAAATTACGGAAAATTGTGTTTGAACCCTCAATCATAATTTGAGGATCAGGTAAAGTCCATCGCGCACGGTTAGAGATTTCCTCAGGGATATTTGACCTGGCTCTGTCCAGCAAGGACTCGTATTCAAACTCCGACATCAATCCCCTCGCCGAGCCCGCCCCATTTGAGGGTTTCCGCAATTTACGTTAATTGTTAACGATGGTTTGATGTCTAAGTTACTGTCACATAATCAACATGGAACAAGGTTTGAGTATCGAACAATTGCGTGATATGGTCTCTAACTTACGAAAAGATGGTCTAAATTCTCAGCAAATTGCTGATGAATTATCTCTATCACAAGACACAATTTCATGGCTAATTGCTGATAGTAGCGTTAACGAAAAGCCACAAGACGTCAGAATTGGCTGGAGAACTATCGGAGTTAGACCTCAAAGAATTGCTGCTATTGGTGCAATTATGGCTGATGTTGCTGCTGAAGAATGTGGAGACTTAATCGACACGGTTGTTGGTATTTCTATCAATGGAGTTCTGTTTGCAAATGAAGTTGCAAGCCAATTGGGATGCGAGGTCGCAATCCACAGAAACGTAGACGGCGAGGCAGGTCAGGGCTCACTTTCCAACAAATATGGACAGGTTGCAGGCAAGCGCGTAGCAATTGTGGACGATGTTCTGTCAACAGGTGTGACCATGTCAAAAACAATCGATGCATTAAGAGAAGCAGGTGCTGAAGTCTCACTTTGTTTGGTTCTAGTTAACAAAACCGTGCGAAATGAAATCGATGAAGTTCCTCTAAGAGGAATCATCAGAGCCGCTGTTGTTTGAGGTGATTTCTTGCATTGGGCAGATTTCGCAGCACAAACACTGTCGCAGCGAGGAGACAAACACATCATCGCTTCCGGAATTACTCCAAGTGGTGAGTTCCACATTGGACACCTCAGAGAGATTCTTACCGGTGACATGATTATGAGAGCGTGTAAAAACGCAGGCATGGATGCAGAATTTGTTTTCATTGTAGATTCAGCAGACCCATTAAGAAAGGTGTACCCTTTCCTATCCGATGAATATGAACAATACATCGGTTGCGCTCTTGCAACTATTCCTGCACCAGATGAAAACGGCAAGCCCGGAAATGATGGAAGGACTTACGCACAGCATTTCCTTGAACCGTTCTTAGCAGCTTTAGAACAGATTGATGTTCGACCAAGAATTATCGACAATTACACCTCCTATGCTAACGGTGAATTTGCAGAGAAATCTAGGATAGCTTGTGAGAAAGCAGATGAAATTAGAGAAATCATCGAAAGAGTAAGTGGTCGCGAACTCGCAGATAATTGGTTCCCATACAACCCATACGGCCACGATGGTAGTTTGGATGGAGTCACAGTTACCGGGTTTGAATGGCCTTATGTTCACTGGGAACAGAACGGAGTTCCTGGCAAATCTGACCTAAACAAGGCGGATGGAAAATTACCATGGCGAATCGATTGGCCAGCAAAGTGGGGATGGGTCGGAGTAACTTGTGAGCCCTTTGGAAAAGACCACGGCGCAGCAGGTGGTTCATACGCAACAGGAAAGGAAATTTCGGTATTGTTTGGTGATAATCCACCTCACCCTCTGGTTTACGAGTGGATTTCCCTCAAGGGAGAAGGAGCTATGTCTTCCTCTACTGGTAATACTATCGGACCACTGGAAGCCTTAGAATTAGTTCCCCCTGAGATATTGAGGTACCTAATAGCCTCGACAAAACCGAAGAAAGCAATCACATTCGATGCTGGAATGTCTCTGGTTGAGTTAGCTGACGAATATGAGAGATTACTTTCTAGAAACTTAGACGAAGAGATGGTTGATGACTCATTGTCAAGGAGACAAAAGGTTGCCCTGGAAGATGCTGAAGGAGCACTGCGTATGAGTAAAATCGGTGATTCCGGCAATACCAATGTATCATTTAGACACCTTGCAATGCTTGCTCAGGTGAAATCCGATGATGAAATCATCAATACTATTGGAGAAAAGGTGTCGGACCGTTTGAACCGAATGAGAAACTGGATCAGTGGACCTCATTTCCCTGAAGAGTTGAGAATAAAAATTCGTGATGAGACCATGCAGGGCCTCGATTCTGACATCATTGCTTGCCTCAAAGTTTCACTTTCAAACTGTGAATGGAGGCCAAATGATATTGGAAATGCAATTTCAACTTGTTTCAAGGAGAATGAAATCAGCCCACGTGAAGGCTATAGAAACCTGTACCTAGCGATACTTGGAGTTGAGAAAGGCCCTAGATTAGCACCAATACTTTCCGAAGTTGAAAAGGAACGAGTATTGAATTTGCTCGAGGTTTAGAGAGAAATCCAAAACTAAGCAGATACGAAGTATCTGTACCGTTCGATTGAAA
>DAYA01000005.1 GCA_002506705.1 Euryarchaeota archaeon UBA550 | reverse complement strand
ATTGCCCTGCACCGCCGAAAAGCCACCCCTTCTTGAATCACACCCTCGCGTTCATTCAAGAGCCTGTGCCAACTAGAGCGTATCATGGCAAGCAACTCTCCTTGCGTAGAGAAGGGTTGTAGCATGTGCTGTAGAGAGACAGTCATGCCGATAACAGCAACAGAGGCGAGCCGACTTTCGAGGAGAACTGGATTGTCTGAAGAACAATTTTGCAGTAGAGATGATTCTGGAATTAGGCGATTGTTGAACAATCAAGATACCAAAGCATGTGTCTTTTTGGCTACCAGTTCAGATTTACCTACCGCCCCCGGCATCTGTACCGTATATGATGCAAGGCCACTTGGCTGTCGCACATATCCCGTAATATTGGATGAGAAAGATTTGGCTATCTTGGATGACCTGTGTCCTTACACAAGTGAATTTGATGAGCCAACCGAAGATGATGCTCTACGATTACTCAATTTTGAGTCCAAGCTCTAGCAATAATCAGAACTCTACCTAGGGACTTGTGTACTCGAATACCGTACGCAGTCTCAATTTCATAACCGTGTAACTTGATATCAGTTGTGATTTCTTCATCTAGGTCATCGCCGCCAGGAGCAACAGGCAGAATAACTACGAGTTTACTCTCGGGGGACTGCTTCCGAATATTTTCCAGCATGTCTTCGATCAATTTCTCATCGCTGGGTGAATTCCTGCCGTAAGGCGGGTCAACAACTACTGCAGCAACGTCATCTGGAAACTCGTATCTTGTAGCGTCTCCTCTCACAACTTTGGCGTCAACTTCTGCCCAGTCGATATTTTGCTGACAACCATCAACCATAACAGGGTCGAAATCGATACCGAGAGTTTCTCTCCCGCTTAGCGCAGACTCAATCAGTATTCCACCAGTTCCGCACATTGGGTCAACGACGACTCCATCTCTAGTTCCTGCTGCAATGTTTACTGCAGACCTTGCTAAGCGTGGCTCTAGGCTCACAGGGCGGAAGAACGGCCGCTTATTTGCGCGCATTGCAGACCAACCATGTTTCCCGGGTCCTTGGCCTACCATCCAACCCCATGCGACGTAACCTGCCGAATTGTCCAATACAACTCCGAATTTGTGTTTTGGATTATCGAGGTCAAATGTTGAGCCAGCATCGTGGAATTTCCCCCCCAATTGCCTCTCGATATCTCTAGTTGCTACGGGAAGTTTGCCTTCATGTCTCCAACATTCAACTGCCATCGAATTTTTTGCAGTCACAGTAATTTTTGCTAATAAGGCGTCAATTGATTCCCATTTTGCAATACCGCCACCGACTAAAACACATTCACAGCCAGACATTCTGTGAGCGTTTTCCCAATCACTTTCCCCATTTGCAATCAGTAGTCTTCTGGCATCGGTTCTCTCTACGTCAGAAGTAGAAAACATAGCCTTTGCTTCAGCCCTCGAAATTGCAGGATGCCATCCACGCAGTGCAATTATTGCAGATGGATTTGAGTTCATCAAATCATCTCGTGTATATCTTTACAGACTCTTCGCCCCATTTCGTCTGCTCCATGTTAGTGAATTTTGAGAGGTCAAAATCAGCTTGAACAGGTTCGCTGTGGGTTAGGTTTGATTGAACTAAAATGAACTCATCAACCAAATCAGAATTCAAGAATCGATTGATTGTATCGGGCCCGCCTTCGACCAATAACCTCTGGATTTCTAAATCTCCAAGCATATCCAGCATAGCGGAGAGTCCTCGGAAATCATCTGTTAGGTGTTTGGTTTCCAATCCATCAGTCAGTACTTTGGAGTTGGAATTTATTCGGTTGTTTGGGTCGATAACCACTCTCAGGGGCTGTCTCTGTGATTCAACAAGTCTGACGTTAAGAGAAGGGTCATCCCTGATTACCGTGTTCGCCCCAACTAAAATTGCACAGCAGTCCTTTCGCAACCTGTGAACTTCCTTCAAGCATTCTTCACTTGTGAATCTAGCAGGGCCCTTAGACAAATCATCTACCGAGCCATTAGCGTCGATAGCAACTTTGACAGTAACGAATGGTTTTCGATTGCCACACCAGTGTAGGAATTCTCTCATTTGGTGTGCAGCTTCATCTTCCAATAATCCAGTCTCAACCTTAATTCCAGCATCCTCTAATACAGATATGCCGTTTCCTCTTACGATTGGATTTGGGTCTCCGTGAGCGATTACTACATTGCTGATTCCTGCCCATAGCAGTGCTTCTGTACAGGGTGGAGTCCTACCAAAGTGATTGCAAGGCTCTAGAGTAACGTAAGCGGTTGCTCCGTTTGTGTTGTGGCCTTTTTCTTCAGCATCGTGGATCGCCATTTGCTCTGCGTGTAGCCCACCTAGATGGTCATGCCATCCTTCTGCAATGACTTTTCCATCCTTGACTAATACACACCCGACTAGTGGATTTGGCCTGACTTGCCCTCGTCCTTTTTCTGCGACTTCGATAGCGCGCCGCATGTATTCATGCTCTGCATCGCTCCAAGCCATGACCCACGCGAGGTAGGCATCAGACATGAGGCCATCGCCTTGTAGGGACAAGAGGGTTGATGTCCTCAACGTATCATAGGCACCATTATGGGAGCATTACACTGCATCGTTAATCCTGCTAGCAGGGACCATACATGCGGCAAAAGATGGCCCTCTATTTCTGCAAAATTAGAATCAAAAGGGTTTGATGTTGTAACTCACATGACAAATAGCGTTGGTCACGCTAGCGAAATCGCTTGGGAATTGCGACAGCAAAATGTGGAAGGTCCAATAGTCGCAGTTGGCGGTGATGGAACCGTACACGAAGTAGCCAGTGCCCTAAGAGGCAGCGATATACCGCTGGGAATCCTTCCCTTTGGCTCGGGTAACGATTACGCAATAACCCAGGGAATTTCTAGGAAAGATGTGGACCAAGCAATCGATGTGCTTGCAAACGGAGTTGACAGAAGATGTGCCGCATGGCGCTTGGAAGGATTTCCAGCATCTGCAACCGGAGATTATCCCGCACCTAAGCCAAATCAGTGGGATGGAGAAGCAACCCAAGATGGGAAGGTGGTTCGATGGGTATTCCTAGAGTCTGATTCCGGAATAACCAGTGCAATGTCTAGGGCTAAATTATCGAGAGCGAAGTGGATTAAGGGGAATAAGAAATACACTTACCTTGGAATAACCACAATACCATTCTGGAAGAGGAGGAAGGTGTGGTTAAAACTCGATGATTCTGAAGGTGAAATAATTGACTTCACGATGTTTGCTGCAACAACCGGTGAAACTTTCGGTGGAGGCTACAAAGTCTGTCCAGGCGTATCTCCCGTCGATAATGATGGTATGATAATGTATGCTCCAAGGCTTTCAAGAATCGCCATGTTATCTCTGATGGGGCCAATGAAAAAAGGCAAACACGTTGGAAAATGGGGAATCACAATGCAAAAGGCGAACCGCATTGAGATCAAACCGGTTGATTCCAAAGGTAAGGTATCCGATGTACCTCTACCTTTGTCGACCTGGGTTCAAGCTGACGGAGAACCGATTATTCTCAGTCCAGCAACTCTAGAATGGCATACTGAGCAATTGCTCGTTCGTGGTGCTAAGGATGTGCCTTGGGCCTAGAATGAGAAGTCACTGAATTCCTCATCATCAGCAACTGATGCTCTCTTGTTTTCGACTACTCTTTCCGGCTGAGGTTCTGGTTCAGTTCTCTGCGCAGCACGCTTTTTCACCGAGCGACGTTTTACTGGTCTGCTTCCCTTAGTCGGGTTAGCAGCAGCAGTAGGTTGGGTGGCGCTGCGCGACATACTCGAAGAGAAGTGTTCTCTTTTTGCAGGCTCAGGTTGAGTAGAAACAACTCCAGCAGAAGGCATTGGTGTATTGGAGACTTGAGGCATGGATGATGCAACAGGCTGTGCGGATTCCATTTCCTTGGCTTCACTAGTGACTACGACAGAATTTCCGCCACCGAAGGTCTTCTGCCCGCTATCACTGCTATCAGATTGTAAAACGCTGTCTAGACTGAAGCCCGGAATAGCAACATCTTCCTCCTTTTTCTTCTTTGGAGGAGGTGATGATTTCTTCTTTGGCGAGGTTTTTTGTTCAGGAGGAAGAAGCCCATCTTTCTTTGATTGCTTGATGTCTTTCTTCATTTGAACAGATTTAGCGAACCCTTCTCTTCCAAGCAGTGCTTCTGCAGTTGCTTTTGCACCCTGCCTGATAACCATAGTCGAGACCACAAAGAGTCCGACTCCTCCTCCTACTCCAACAAGTAGGAAGAATAGGATAAATGTCCAGCCACCAAATATGTCCGTATCACCAAGTGAGTATTCATCGTCATGCTCTCCATCTAAACTTACAACACCTTGGCTGGTTTTGATACTAGTGACAATCATACCGTGACCCTGTCCTTCAAGGGCACAGGTTTCAGAGTTAACACCAGCGAGGCCATTTCCGCCCAGAACGTAGCCTTTCATTTCGATAGGCTCGTGCCAGTGCTGTAGTATATTGAGACCGTCTGCGACGTTTTCAGATGCAGGAATGATACCAATTACTTCCCATTCATTTTCGTTGTCTGACAATTTTGAACCTACTGCTTCGCTTGGATTCAGCGGCTCAGACCAATCTTTCAAACTGATTCTACCTGCCTTACCTTCTTCCACAGCTTCTGCAGAACTCCAAGACATTGTATGGATAATTACAGCAGCTCCCATAGCAGACTGCACATCGGAAAGCGTGGGGTGCTCTGAATAGACTTCAGATGAAATTAGCATACCCGTGACTTTCATCTGTGACTCGCCACAGCCAACAATCGGGAAGGTTTCTTCAAATCCTTCACCCATTTTGGATTCTACATCGGCACTGTCTTCATCATATTCGACGTGTACTTGGCCATCACCAGTACCCCATTCAGGTGTATCATTGTAGATACATCCAGCCATGAACATCAGCAGAACCAGCATCATCCCGAGACGCGTCTGAAGGCGGGCCATGTTCTATGCACGGCGCCTTGAGTTGTTGAACCCTTTCCATGAACAGTAGAATATTAGACGAGAAAATTAGGCGCGGAGAGAGAGATTCGAACTCCCGTGTCCGAGGGACAGTGGATTTCAAGTCCACCGCAATACCAGGCTATGCGATCTCCGCCT
>DAYA01000049.1:9952-11590 GCA_002506705.1 Euryarchaeota archaeon UBA550 | reverse complement strand
CGGAGGTATCAAGCATGGCACGTAAGCCCGCAAAGATGTACCGCAGACTGAAAGGTCCAGCATATACTCGACGCAAGTATATCGGTGGTGTTCCAAACAACAGAATTATGCAATTCCACGTTGGAAACCGCCGTGCTGCTGAGACGGGTCAGTTCCTAATGGAACTGAACCTCATCGCAGATGAGTCCTGTCAAATCAGGCACACAGCTCTAGAAGCAGCACGTGTTATCTCCAACTCAACCATACGTAAGGTGGCTGGTGCGCAGAACTATGCTCTAAGAATCCACACTTACCCTCATCACGTTCTAAGAGAAAACAAGCAGGCAACTGGTGCAGGTGCTGACCGTGTATCTCAAGGAATGAGATGTGCATTCGGAAAGAATGTTGGAACCGCAGCTAGAGTAAAGCGTGGTCAAAGAATCATCTCCCTCAAGTTCACTCCAGAACACTACCTAGTAGCAAAAGACGCTCTTCGCAAGGCTAGCATGAAGTTCCCAACTCCATGCACAACCAAGCTGATCTCAGGACACGAGCACGTCAAGGGACTTGTTTGATACACAACCTCCGGTCGGTATTGCATTCGCCTCCAATGGGCGATTTAGGCCATATTCAACCGGCTGATTGATGAACATAATATTCAACGAAACAACTAGGCGGGTTTTTTTTGCGAGTAGCAGTTCTGAAGGAAGACAATTGTCAACCAAAGAAATGCATGGATGAATGTATGACATTTTGTCCTCCTGTAAGGAATGGGCAAGAATGCGTTGTCATGGATGAATCGACAGGCAAACCGCACATCTCAGAGTCACTTTGTATCGGGTGTGGAATTTGTGTAAACAAGTGTCCTCATGACGCATTAATAATCACTCAATTACCTGCTGAATTGGAAAGTGATATGATACACAGGTACTCATTGAACGGATTCAGACTATTCAGATTACCGACCCCCTCAAAGGAATCTGTTGTTGGTATACTCGGACCCAACGGTATGGGTAAGTCTACGGCTTTCAATATCCTAAGTGGTTCAATAATACCAAACCTGGGAGACTTTGAAGCAGATGAAGTCTGGTGGGAAGACGTAATCTCTAGTCTTCCTAGAGGTGAGTTGAGAGATTTCTTAGTGGATGTTAGCGAATCAGATGTTACAGTTGCGCTAAAGCCACAATATGTTGACCACATACCAAAGGCAGTCAAAGGCAAAGTTGGACAATTGCTCTCATCTGTAGATGAGAGAGGCGTCTATGGAGAGATGATCCAAAAACTCGGAATTGACCATCTATTAGAGAGAAACCTTGACCAATTGTCTGGAGGAGAACTTCAACGTGTTGCAATATGTGCAACGCTGCTAAAGCAAGCAGATGTTTACTTCTTTGATGAACCATCATCTTATCTTGACATTCATGAGAGAATGAGAATCGTGAAAATTATTCAGGAGTTATCTGCAAACTCTCGAGTTATTGTTATCGAACACGACTTAGCAGTTCTTGATGTTCTAGCAGATTTGATTCACATCGTTTATGGAAAGAAAGGAGCGTTTGGAATATTCACGCCTGCTCGCTCGACAAGACAGGCAATCAATGCTTATCTTGACGGATTCTTGGTAGAGCAGAACGTCCGAATTAGGGACAAGCCGATTAA
>DAYA01000049.1:2925-9551 GCA_002506705.1 Euryarchaeota archaeon UBA550 | reverse complement strand
GATATTGAGAAGTCCCTCGGAAATTTCAATCTAAAAACTGGACAAGGGAAAGTCCACCAAGCCGAGGTTGTTGGTGTTGTAGGGCCAAACGGAACTGGTAAATCCACTATGATCAAAATCTTAGCCGGTGAGCACGAATACGATGAAGGATGGGTTACTGCCGACGCATCAATCTCATACAAACCTCAACACATTGACACAGATATGGATTGCACAGTACAAACATGGCTAGATGCGGAAGTTGGCCCAAAATGGAGAAGTGGTGAATACAACGTTAACGTCATTCGGGCTCTTGGAGTAGACGAATTACTTGCCAAGCAAGTCAACAATTTGTCTGGTGGAGAAGCTCAAGCCGTGGCAATTTCGATTTGTCTAGGAAGAGAAGCAGATTTGTATCTCCTCGACGAACCAAGTGCACACCTAGATGCGAATGCAAGAATGGAGGCTGCAAAGGCTATCCGTAGAACAATGGAGTCAAATGAAAAGGCTGCATTCGTAATCGACCACGATGTATATTTCATCGATATCGTCTCAGATTCACTACTCGTTTTCGAAGGCGAAGGCGGTAAACACGGTATGGCAGAAGGTCCATTCCAACTTAGAACTGGAATGAACAGATTCCTAGGTGGTGTAGACGTAACCTTCCGACGAGACCATGACTCAAAGCGCCCAAGAATAAACAAACAAGCCAGTAGAAAGGATAGAGAGCAGCGTGCAAAGGGCGATTACTATTCATTCGATTCTTGAGGTGTTGTAAACATGCCAGCCCAGGTGCCTCCAGAAGCCCAATCTATTGGTAGGGCGAGAGGCAGACTTTCAGCATCATCACTCACAACCTTTCAGAGATGTGAAAAGCAGTGGTTTTTGAATTACAGAATTGGTTTGAGAGGACCATTGTCTCCTCATCAAGTAATGGGTATTGAAGTCGAGGATTCATTTTGTTCAATACTCATGAAAAGGGCTCCTGTTGTCAATTCTATAGAGGAGTTGCGAAGTTGGGCTGAGAGTTTAATCGAATTCCATGCCCAAGAAGCTCTAGAGAATGGAAGAGCCGTATTTGACGAAGCAATGTGGTCTAGAGGGGACTTTGATGAATCGTTTGATTTGGAGTTAGTTTCCCAAATGTTGCGAAATGGAATCTCTCTGCAATTAGAGGAAGTACAAGCCTGTTACGATGCTGGCGGTGGAGTCCATGAATTCGACATTCCCGCTCCTTGCTGGGATTCTCCTCCGCATTTTACTCAACCAGAAAAAGCAAACAGCATGATTTCTTGGAAAGATGAGCCTCATGAGTTTGCCAAAGAAATCACTTGGCAAGATGCTTGGGAAATCGCACGTCCTTGGGTAAAGGACCCAAGAAACCCAGAGCCACAGAGAATGTACCATCCAGACAAATGGGCTGCTGGTGAGTGTGACCTAGTGCTAAGATGGGATGGCAGAACTCGTATTGTGGACATAAAAATGGGGGATGGTGCGGGTAAATTCGCAACATCACTGTCTGGTCAGTTGAATTTCTATGCGTGGTTGTGGAATGAAACTCATGATACAAAATGCGATGGCTTGGAAGGTTGGTATCTAACGAATGGGTTGAGGAAAATTATCGATGTTAACCCAATGACAACCAGTGAATACAGAAGTATCCACGACAGAATGAAAGGATGGAGTACGGACAATCAATTCCCTCTAGATTCACCATGTGATGGTGAGGCAGGTGGATGTTTTTGGTGTTCAATATCAGATGTAGAGCATTCAGCTCCAAAAATCAGTATGCCTTGCGAGCCATTATCCGCAATTCCGTCAAGAGTGAATGTCAAAGGTAGACTGCAAGGCGCTTGGGGACCATTGCCGAATCATTATGGTGAGCCTGTATTAGGTGCAATGATCAAAGCAGGGGACAAGATGGTAACTCTAGAAGAAAGCCAACCCAACGCATATCCTTCTATGCACGATTCGCCGCAGGACGATGTCATAATCGTTGGTGCACTTCCCGGTGTTTGGAGAGGCCAGCCTAGACTGTATCTCGACGAATCCTCATC
Organism: Euryarchaeota archaeon UBA550; assembly: GCA_002506705.1. Taxonomy (GTDB): domain Archaea; phylum Thermoplasmatota; class Poseidoniia; order Poseidoniales; family Poseidoniaceae; genus MGIIa-K1. Next base: position 7,515 of record DAYA01000049.1, on the reverse strand, counting down.
CATCGAGGTAGAATCCGAACTCGAACTTACAAGAATGGGAATGCTAAGAACCAAAGCAAATGTCCAAGGTGTTGTCTTATCTTGTTCGAAGAGGGACGGTAAAAGAAGTGATGGGAGACCATGGTCGATGCTGTCATTCCATCTTTGGGATGGGGATAGGGTTGCTGAAGTCGTTGCCTTTGGGTCTGCGATTAACGGCACACTCCTATCAATAAGTCCCGGTTGCGAAATTAAGATCACATCTGCAGAGCTAGGATGGAGAGAAGGATTGGTTCAACTCAGGATTGATTCCAGAACAACTAGAATCGAAATCAAATCGAAGGCTTGAATAGACTCCATTCACGGCTTAACCAATCATGCCGGTGAGGAGTGCAGACCCCGAGACTGACGAAGTTGGTCGATTCAACAGGCTATCTGCCTCTCAAGCAAATACTTGGGAAGACTGTCCAAGGCTTTGGTATTATCAAAATAAAATGCGATTGAAATTCCCTCAGACTCCACCACTATTCCTTGGAAGGGCTGTAGAAGAATGTGTTTGCAGGGTTTTGATGGAATCTCCTGGGCTTGTTTTCCCCAATGCTCCTCTTGATGTAATGAAAAACGGAGCTGACAATTTACTCCCTCTTTTTGACGATGAATTGCCTGATGATTTCCTAGGTTGGTGTGAGTCTAGAGTATACGTACACTGGCCAAAGATTAGAGATGAGATGCATGAGGAGTGGTCCAAAGATGCCAGAAAATCTGGTAATTGGCATGATTACGACATGGATGTATACCGTGATATGTGTGTAACAGCTTTGAGAATGCACATGGATGAGGTCATGGATTGCAGGAATACAATTTCGGCCTCAGAATTAACTGAATGGCGTGAAGGCAAGAGATTTGTAATTCCTGCTCCTGATGGTCGCAAGAAAGATGGAAGTCACCCACTTGCGAGATCTGGAGAATGCAGACTCGTCGAGGCTTGGGAAATTGCTAGGCCTTGGTTTGTTGACCCAGATGCTCCACAGTTCTCGCTAAATGCAGTTCATCCAGAGCACTGGTTCCAAGGAGAATATGATTTGGTTTACCGTCATGGTGGGCGAATTAGAATTATGGATCTAAAAGCAAGCAGAGGTGGAGGAGACAGAAGTGGAAACTATGTCGAACAACTGAGAATCTATGCAATGCTGTGGTCAATAACCCATGAAGGTCAGATTCCAGCAGCGCTCGAAGTATGGTATTTGGGAGTAGGAGTCAGAAAAGAAGTACCGGTTCCAAATGCAGAAGAAATAGAACTCTTAGAACAGAAACTGAATGACCTGTGGCATGAAATAAAAGGTACAGAAGTTACAATCGAAGATTGCCCACCAATCCCAAGAGCCCTCAGGGGCTATGGTGAAGGCGGTGTGAAAACCGAAGACCCAAATGAGTCTAGGTGTGCTACCTGTGACTGGTCTGCACTATGTCCGAACGGTACAGGTGATGATGACCTCCCGAGTGGAGGTGTCCATCAACCACCTGGTGACCTGAAAGAGTATGATTTGACTGCATTTGCAGATTTAGTGCCAAGAGTCAGCATTTTTGCAGAAGTATTCAGTGTCACCAATGTGCCCGATAAAGCACCAAATATCACAATAGAAAAAGACGGAGGATTCGCCTTTGTCAGAATTGTTGCAGAGGAAAGTGAAGGGGTGCTTACTTACTCGAAAAATATCCAGAAAGGCGATACAGTGAGGCTTGTCGACGTTGTACCATCAACAAATTGGAAAGGCGAATTGCAAATGAAAGTAGATCCCTATGCCAGGGTTGAAAAAGCAGAATCAAGCGAAGAAGGAGATATTGGTTTGTTCGATTTTAGAGCTCGCTGGAACATAGTAGGCAGAGTTGCATATACCACATTCAAGTCTGGTATTGGAAAGAACGGCAAGCCATGGGCTCGTAAAGGATTGGTATTGCTAGATGAAACAAGTCGAGTAACGGTAGAAGGTTGGGATAATTCTTGGCCAAGCATCTACAATACTTTGCAGCAAGGCGATGAGGTTGCAATTCTCAACGTCTCGCTTGACGCATGGGCAATAGACGTGAAGGCTAACCTCGAGAAAGGCAGCACAATCCACGTTATCTCTAGAGCAGGGGACTAATCATTCAGCCTCAATCGAGATTTCAGGTTGCTCGACTTTGATCTTCAAAAGAACTAGAATAATTATTGCTTGGAAAGCAGCACCTGCTAGGAATAGGTTAGGGAAGCTTCCATCAAAGGCATCCAAGATTCGAGGTGATAGAGCATTTCCTGCAAACGCTCCAACGTTCACAAGGGTCATGTAGATGGAAAATTGTGTACCTCCCAAGTCCTTTGTTGTAAGAGACATTAGCAATGCCAACAGGTTTGCTCCGACTATTGCCCAAACAAATGTCCAGAACATCCAAGCAGTTCTCATGAAAGATTCGCTTTCCCATTGGCTCCTTGCTCCAGACCATAATACTGTCAATACGGTTCCAGAAATTACTGCATAGAACAAGGTGTCACGGCTTCCAAACCGTGTTCCGAGGAATCCTCCAATTAGGAAACCAAGCATTGTTGAAAGAATGATTGGGCCTCCCTTTGTGTCTAGGAATTTATCAGCATCCCAATCTAATTCATCCACGAATAGGAATTCCCATTGGAAGTCGATTATTCCTAAGCCTGTACCCATTCCTCCTCCTATCCACATAATTGTGCAGAGTAATAATGCCCATTTTGCGGAGGTGTCAGAAACTGCATTTTTGAATCCGTTTACTATTTCACCTAGTTTCATTTGCTCGGTTGGAATGTCTTCCTGTGTAGCGGTTCCCTCGCTCCATGGGAATCGCTTATCATCTTCAGTTTCCTTAACCAATATTGGAATCAACAATAGCAACAGAAGAACAGGAAGTTGAACCAACAATGCTGCTTGGAATCCAGAGTCTAGTAACACGCCACCAAGCACAATCACTGCGAACATTGCTCCGAATCCTTTTGCTACGAACATCAATCCGTTGGCAATCGGAATTTCTTCCTCGTGGAGTACTTCGACCGCTAATGCATCAGAAGCCACGTCTTGGAGTGCAGCGAAAATATTGTGAATCAAGAAAAACAAACCTAGCGTTTCTAAATCCTCTCCGGGGTCATCAATCAATAAGAACGCAGCAATAGTTGCTGCCATACCAAGTTGAGAAATCATTACCCAAGGCCTTCTCTTACCCATTGACCTGAATTGGAATCGGTCGATTAGTGGGCCAAGGAATAGTTTTCCAATCATCCATGGAAGCATACCCATTCCTATCAAAATCACTTTCTCATCGTCGGTCATTTGACCTTCATCAACTAGGAATGTAACCAGTGCGGTTGCTACGAAAAACCAAGGAATACCTTGCGAGAAATACATTGCGCACAGTGTGCCGATTCTTGCAAACTTGCTGTCCTTCATATTGGCTTGCATGGAGGTCCTTTTGCAAAAGGCGGACAAATACTTATCGCCGGCTTTCAATTATGATAGGGTGTTAATATAGGTGGTTTGAGATTTAGGGTTTCCAATTTGTCTGATTGAGATGAGGCTTGAACTGCTCGGGAGATTCATGCTCTTCTAGCCTGTCAAGGAGCCAGATTACCCAATGGAACGTCCCCATTCCTTCCTCCATTGTGATTGCACTTTGTTCAGCCATAGAATATCCGTACTCTACCATCTCCATCATTCTCCTCATACTAGGGCCGATCAAGGTAAGATATCCCTTGTAAAATGAATATACAATATCAAAAGAGAGATTTCGATTATATGTCATTACTGCATGGTTTGCCATCAATACAATTACAGCGTTTGTAGCATCCTTTTGCTCCCTAGTCAATCCCATTAGTTCCTCGGGAGACATATCCTTAGTCACAACCGAACCAAATGTCGCAAAACCTCTCTGCACGAGTGGGTTTTCCAGGGAATTTGCAATTGTTTGAGAAATCTCATACCTTCTATTACGATTTACTTCCATAACTTGACGTAGACCGAATAGCAGAGTAAATACAATTGCTAAGCCACCCAACATTTCTCCTAACTGGGCGGCGGTCTCGAGATTCACGTTTCTTCGTTAATTTGGCGGTTGTTAAACAAATCGCACTATCCCTGTCTAATTATTGACAAGTTTGATATCAATGCCTAATTTAGTAGTTTTGTGAAAATTACTCAACTGATTGGTGCGGTTTTAGGCTCTCTTGACTTCATCATATGTTCAGTTTTTGCGCTAATCATTTTTTCAGAGAGTGAATCGTTTTGGGGATATATTGCCGCAATAATCGTTGCGGGATGGGGGGTTTTAGCTTTAGTTGCTCACATCGTGGATCTGTCGAAAAAAAAATCTGAGCAAACCACGGATGAAGAGTTAGGCGCCGAGAGGGAGATTTGAACTCCCGTGTCCAAGGGACAGTGGATTTCGAATCCACCGCAATACCGGGCTATGCGATCTCGGCTGACAAGCCGCCCACCTGCACGACCATCATAAGAGTGATGTAACTCGGGTGAAGCAATGAAGGTTGCACTGAAGGGCCATGAGCACGACCATGTGATTGAAATGACACCAGGTTCTACAATTAAGCAGGCACTG
>DAYA01000049.1:0-2722 GCA_002506705.1 Euryarchaeota archaeon UBA550 | reverse complement strand
GCCCACCTGCACGACCATCATAAGCGTGATGTCACTCGGGTGAGATGATGAAGGTTGCACTGAAGGGCCATGGCCACGACCATTCGATTGAATTAGACGTCGGCTCAACAGTGAAAGATGCTTTAGACGCTGTTGGAATACACCCATCAACAGTCATAGTAAGTCATCAAGATGTTGTGCTTCCTCATACTACAATCTTGAATGCCGATGTTTCTCTTGAACTTACAATCGTCAGTTCTGGCGGCTAATCACATGTAGATTGAATTTGGAGAATCTGACAACTCAGAAATCAAATCTTCAGGCTTACCAGGGTGCATCTCTTTGAGTTTATTTGCAAGTCTTTGTGTTGCATCAATAGGAACTGGAAGAGGTAGTGACCACCATCTACGAATTGTCTCAAGCAATAATTGCGCAGCCGCAGGGTCGGCTGAGTTGCCAATTGTGGTAGCAATATTACATGATGTTCTGACGTTTTTTACAGGACCTAAGGCAGTAATGAGTGCGGCCATTCCGATTACACCTGCCTTTGGTTCATCTCTTCTTACATCGACGCCATTTTTCTCTAATTCAATTCTATATTCCGGTGAACTGGTAATGCAGAAGACGTCTTTTCTTTCTGCCTCTGCAGACATTCCTGCTAATACTACAACCTCTCCTCCTTCAAACAGTTCGAGAACACTTAGTGCCATTTCCGACTGGCCTTCAGGTGTCATTGGTTGAGCGTCGCCAGTTAATGTGAAAATCTCCCGGCCATCGATTTCTAGCCTAGATAAAAGTACGTGAGGTGGTTTGAGTAAACCATTATCATCCAATTTTGCAAGCGGGGGCAAACTTGGGTGAATCAGTCTTGCGATTGGCTCTGCATCTAATTCTGTATTGACTGCATCAATCGCCAATTTCCCCACGTCGCCTACTCCTGGCATTGCAACGAGTAGTATCCCACCACGCGTCTTGGTTTCACAAACCCAATCGATAAGGACACTCATGAAGGTATCAGCGTTTTTCGGAGCAGTATAATGATTGGCATCATTCTTCTTCACTTGATGCCAATGTAGGCAGTGTTTCTGCCCAACCGCTCTCTTCAACGCCGTCGAGTTTCCGTCTAAGGTGTGCTCTCTTGTCCTCTGGTGACCACTTCATTGGAGCAGCGGCTTGTGAAACCCCTCCACATTGTGGACAAGTCGTCGAAAGACTGTGATATCCGCAATTCTTGCATTTCTGCATCATCTGGCGGGCCATTTCACTCCCTCTCAGCCTCTGCAGAACCGCCTGCAGCTTCTACAACTTCGATGCAAGCCTGTGTAGCATTGGTCCAAGCATCCTCTGCAGTTTTGAAATCAGGTGCTTTCAAATCGATTCTGTATGATGGTGCTCCATCATAGTGGCATGTGACGACTAATTCAGCCTCCTTATCAGACACGCTCTCAGCAGCGATTAGTGCTTTTCTGATTACTTCAATACCTTCGGCTTGGTCTACGTTAAGTGTAAATCTTCCACGGATTTCTACGGTATCAGGTATGATGTTTTTGACGGCTAATTCGATGAATGGCTGTATCCAGTCTCCCTCATATCCTATCTCTGTGAGTGATTCTGGAGTTTTCGCTGCCTCCTCAAAAGCGCCGTATAGAGTTAAGAAAGATTCAGTCAAATCGGTTTGGTATTCCAAGTGCTCTTCCTTTGTCCAACCGACTTGCTCTGCTAGAACGTTTAGAAGTTGCTTGGCTCTTTCCTCATTCTTCCACTGAGCAAGGCGATCTCTTCTCCTTTCTTCACTTACAGACTTCAAGGAAAGCTCGAGTGATTTGTTGTCTTTTCTTGTACGCATTACTTTGCATATCAAGCGCTGTCCAGGCCTAACGAAAGCGCGGATGTTCTTGACCCATCCACTAGCGATTTCACCAATGAAAATGAATCCTTCAATTCCCTCGTATTCGTCGAGGTCGACGTATGCACCGTTCTGCTTTACTTCACGGACCACAGCGACGATTAGTTCACCTTCGCTAGGGCCGTTTTCCAGTAAATCACTTGCCATGGAGGACTTGCCTCCATTCACTCAAGTGTCTCGACGACGTTGCATCCAACTAACTGGGCATTTCCACCAGCAGGGTTGGTCAATAGGGAACCACAAACACCGCAAACAATCGATGTAGTGGCTCTGGAGAAGATAACGGTTTCATGGGAGCAATCACGGCAGGAAACTTTCAGGAATTTTGCTGTCATTTTTCACACCTCAGTTGTCTACAAGTTCGAATTTCTTTGCACGCTGGCAAGGAGCGTAGTGAGCCTTACCGGTTTCTGTGCAGCGGAATAGAATGTTAACACGCTTTGTTGGCTTTTCACGGCCATCTGGCTTTGGACGTGGGAAACCACGGTATCCAGCCATGACTCTTCGGAAACGGCGCTGACCCCACTTCAGTTCACTAGCGCGCTTCTTCTTGACACGCTCTACTGTATGCATGGTGTGCTTGCCAGCACTTGGGCTGTAACGCTTTACCTGACGTGGCATCTTTACCATAGTCTCACCTTGAGCATTCGGCCCACAAGCGTCCTCTATTTAGTGGTGACGGAATGGCAAAAATGGCAAATCACGCTACTGAGGCCAATTATACCGGTGAGGTTGATAAGTCCTCTTGCAGCCGAGGCGGACATGAATCCAATGCTAGAGGCGGCTCTCTGGTTCTGGATTCCGTTGTGTATAATTCCTGTTGGAATATGGCTCTCG
>DAYA01000017.1 GCA_002506705.1 Euryarchaeota archaeon UBA550 | reverse complement strand
ATTTTAACTCTCACAGCCTTCAAGGGTGTAACTTACTCTTGTTGTACCCTTACCTTTGTTTTTCTTGCCGAGGAATTCCATTTTTCCTATTTCGCCAAGAGCCCGTACATGGGTTCCTGCACAAGGGCACAGATCGATATTGTCACCTATTCTAATCACCCTTAGTTGCTTTACTGAGATGGGTAGTAGGTCCATGTTTGTCCTCTCTGGAGGCATGATTGCATTGATTTCTTCTCGAGTCATGATGCAATCTGTTACGTCAAGATTTGATTCGACCATTTCGTTTGCTTTGTGGAATAAATCTTCTATCATTTCTTCACTGAACTTTACAGGGTTGAAATCTATTCGTGAGCGGTCTGCGTGTATCTGATTACCTACTGTTCTGGCACCATCATACAATTCGTAAACCAAGCCACTAACAAGATGTTGAGCAGTGTGCATTCGCATGTGTGCATGTCTTCTATCCCAATCGATTTCTCCTTCGACTATGTCGCCCACAGACAGCCCGTGATCGTCTCCAACAAAGTGCTGAACGTCGCTGCGACCTCTTACCTCGGTCACCGAAAGTTTTCCTCCGTCCCATACCAATGTACCTGTATCCCAATTCTGGCCACCTCCAAGTGGATAGAACAGTGTTTGGTCTAGAGTGACAGAGTTTTCATCAACTGCAGTTACCTCTGCTGTGAAGTCCTTTAGATAGCACGCGTCGATGCTCTCCATGTACAATTTCTTGGACGCCATGTTGGTATGATGTGAGGTCGTTTCTCAAAGGTTTGCTTTTGCATAATCTACGGCGTTTCTGAAAATTTGCATAGCATCTGTTAGCAATTCCTCGCTTACCTCACTCCTTGTGTGATGCGGGTGAAGGAATGTTGCGTATGCTGCTTCAGGGTGAGGCATTAGACCGAATACAAGCCCCGTTGGATCGCAAATTCCTGCGATGTTTCTAATGCTGCCATTTGGACATATTGGGAACGGTAATGATTCGTCTGTCATTCCTTTTCCTGGCTCTGTACTGGGGTCAACGTAACGTGTAACGATCTGGTTATTTTCATCTAAGTTATCCAAATCGGTTGTTGAAGGCATGACAAACCTGCCCTCCCCATGTCTGACTGGGCATTCAATTCTAGTAATTCCCTTCGTCCAAATACATGGGCTTTCAGGGTCAAACTCTAGAGTTATCCACCTGTCTTCATAGCGCCCGCTATTGTTCAAGGTAAGACTCGCTCTCTGCTCAAAATCTGGCACTTCTCTTCCAGGTAGAAGTCCTGTCTTTACGAGTACTTGGAATCCATTACAGATACCGATGATGGGTTTTCCTGCCGATACAAATGCGGATAATTGCTCACGCATTGCGAATCTCATTCTGTTTCCTAGAAGTCTTCCAGAACCTAAGTGGTCACCGAAAGAAAATCCTCCTGGGACTGCTAGAATGTGGAATTCTGAGAGGTCTCTTTCTCCGTTTACAAAGTGGTTAACGTGTACTCTTTCGCTAGTCGCTCCGGCCAATTCGAATACTGCCGCAGTCTCTCTATCACAGTTTATTCCGAATCCGAAGAGGATTGCTACCTTCACATCCTCAGTCATCACTGAACACCTCCTGTCATGTCGAGACTTCCTTTCCAAGCTGCGACCATATCGTCAACGCTAGATTCGATTATTAGGTCATCTCCGTCCCAAACGCTCAATGTGTCACTGTCGGTAACCTCTCCCATGTATGTTAAGGAATGACCCTTCATCATCGAAAGGAATTCCTCACGGTTACTCTGCTTAACCCCAACTAGAATTCTTCCTAATGACTCTCCCCATAGCCTACCCCACAGGTCGGCTTCGCCCGGGCCATCAACATCTATTGCAGCACCGCATCTACCACCAATGCACATTTCGGCGATTGCGACAGCAACGCCTCCTTCACTGCAATCGTGTGCTGTTCTGACTATTCCAGCTTGTATCGCTCCAGTAAGCGCCTTGTATGCAGCGAGGTTCTTTTCCGGCTCAGGTAGTCTAGGAACTTCTCCACCTATTCCTTCAGACTCTCCTGCTTCGGTAAGCATGTAGGAAATTTCACTCGCTCCAAGTTCCTGTTTTGATTCTCCGACCAAGTACAAACTCTCACCAGGTTTGAGGTCAGAAGTTGTTGTGTACCGAACATCGTGATGGTTACCAAAGAGCGAGAATAATAGCGTTGGTGGAATTGAAATCTTATTCTCTCCTGTTCCATAGTCGTTCTTCATCGAGTCTTTTCCTGAAATACATGGAACAAAGTAAGCCCTACAGATTCTTTCTAATTCGCGATTTGCGCGAACTAATTGTGCGAGTTTGAATTTACCATCTGGAGTTTTCTTGCTCTCGATTGGGTCTGGCCAACAGAAGTTGTCCAATCCCGCAATCTTGGAAAGATCTACACCCGTACAAACCGCGTTTCTTACCGCTTCATCAACCGCTGCTGCGGCCATAGCTCCCGCGTCGATATCGCTGTACCTTGGGGAAATACCGTTTGAAACAACTAATCCATGTGTAGAACCATGGACTGGTGCAAGAAGTCCAGCGTCTGCAGGACCGTCTCTCTCTACACCGACAAATGGTTTGATTGCGGTTTGTGCAATGACCTCGTGGTCGTATTGGCGAACCCATGTTTCCTTGCTTGCAATATTTGGTCGTGATAACATTCTGATAAGTAGCGATGAGTGATTGGAATCACTTGGCGGAGTGAATTCTGGGTTGCTTGGAG
>DAYA01000045.1:5232-7933 GCA_002506705.1 Euryarchaeota archaeon UBA550 | reverse complement strand
TCATAGGGTTCGTCATCGCTATTGCTCGGCTGACCCTCTTGACTTCATTCAGGCAATGTGTCCGAGTCGATGATTTGGTTTCAACCCATCGAGGGGTTCCATTCATACATTGGTAGCGTCTCGGAATCGATGATGAGGCCAAAGCATGCAATGTCTGCATTTGTAATGCTGGCTATATTGATGACCTCAACAATGGGTTGCATTGGTCTTGTTCCTGCACGTGAATTCATGGAAGATTTACGCCCAGCGCCAGAGATGATTGAGGTAGTTGAGAAAATCAATGCCTCCCATGTTTTCACCACAGACGTAGCCGATGTTGCAGGAAGCACTTCATACTCGAGCGTGCAAAAGTTCGAGGTAGATTCCGATGTAGTCGAAATCAGTGCATATATTTCTGCGGCAATGCCACTTGAGTTGATTTTACCTAGCACACCAACCGATGTAAGGTACGTTAGAGCATCTCTAACCGATTCAGAGGGGAATCAAGTTTGGTTTGAAGAAGTAACAGAAACTGAGAGAAAGATGGTAGCAACTTTCTCCCAGCCACTTGCAGAAGGGTCTTGGACTCTTAGCGTGGATGCAAGAGGATATGGAGAGGAATTTGCAAACCTCTACAAGGACTCATTCCAAGTATTAATCAAAATCGAGAGAAAGTGTTGGGAATATCCAAACGAAGTTGGATGTGCTTACGACTAGACTAGACTAGAGTCGCACGCATAGCGCCTTGAGCAACTTTCACACTTGCCTTTCCGATTGTGATTTCTTTCTGCACCACCTTGTACCATCAATCGCTGGACCTCTTTAGTTGCAGAAAACAACAGATGTTTATTGTGGTCATCCCAATCGATTTGGTGTAGGTTTTCATTGCCGTACTTTATGACGCCATAAGGGGGATTTCTTCCGGTAGTAGATTCTACTAGGTGTAAATATGCTAGCAACTGCATCTTGTGCGATTTGTGTGGTTTTTCGGGGATCTTGCCAGTTTTTTGTTCAACAGGAATGAATTCTCCATCGACGATGACAATTTGGTCAGGTCTTCCCCTTAAACCGGTTTTTTCATCGGATAATAGCCCAGCAGTTGCTTCATCATCGGAATATGCAACGTCAGTATTTTCTTCTATCCCTGCATTGATTCTGGCTACCTCTAGTGCGTTATCAGCAAGTAACGCTCTCTGTAGTTGCCAAGATGCTAGCAATGTCCAGATCATTGCAACCGTAACCAAAATGAAGCCTGCTTGTTCCTTGTCTTCTGCGCCATACAGACCAATGGCATGTAATCCAAAAATGGTCGCTCCCATCAAAAGCCCAGCTTCTACCCTACCTCCTTGGCGCCATCCTCCAATGAAGCCATGGGGTTGGAATGTTCGAGGTATTGCAGATTCGTCGAGATTTTTCAGTTCATCCAATTCTTGTGATTTCTCTATAGGGAGGTCTATCCACTTCCTCCACGGAAGGTAGATTGCTAATAGACCTGCAATGAGCCAAACCACTGAAAGAATGGAAAGATATCTAGCAATGTCAATTGGGGCTCTTTCATCAGTAATCGTAGTGAAAATGATAGCATCAGATATGAAGATTACAACGATTGTAAACCACCATGACCAAATGATCAATGCCTTTCGAAGGTCAGTTTGCTTTTGTTTGAAATTTTCCACCTTTTTGTGAATTTCAGCGTGTTTTTGTCTACCTTCATCGATAGCCTTGCCCCTACCGCCCTTTCCTTCTCTAGCCAGAGACCATGATAGTGGACAATAGGCATGACGTTCCAAATCACTTGCTGATACATGGAGTGCTTTACCAGAATCGTCTCTCCAAAAACCGTCATCGCTTTCCTCTGCGACAACAATGTTACTGGACTGTAGTTCTGACAAAAAACCGCCTCCGACATTTGGCGAGTATGTAGCGTCGCAATCAACCTTACCCCTGCGAGTGTGATACCTAGATTCGTGATACTGGGCCATTATGAGGGCTCATTCTCTTACGAAGCGGTTATTTAGGGGGGGTTAGTGGGCCGAATGCTGGAGTCATAACCATGACAGAACTGTTAGTCGACCGTGAGACATACGAGACAAACGCCGTTCACATCGGTACTCAACAAAAGAGTGCAGATATGGCACAATTCATTCAAGAAGTTCGCTCAGACGGACTATACCTAATCGACGTAGAAATTACAGACAACAGAATCCGTGCAATTTCTCAATTCCTAAACCGTTACAATCCTGCAAACGTCATGGTTGTTAGCGCAAGACAATACGGACAGCGCCCAGCAAGGCTGTTCGCTGAAGCAATTGGCGCTAACGCTGCTGTTGGAAGATTCATTCCAGGTAGTCTAACCAATCCTGCTCTACGCTCCTACGTCGAGCCAGACATGCTATTCGTTACCGACCCTGCTGCTGACCAGCAGGCTCTACGTGAAGCTGTAAACTCAGGACTACCAATCGTCGGAATCTGTGATGCTAACAACAACCTGCGCAACGTTGACCTTGCTCTACCAGCAAATAACAAGGGTCGCAAATCACTTGCTCTACTATACTGGATTCTTGCCCGTGAAGTCCTAAAGGCACGTGGTGAGACAACCGATGAGGCATGGGCTGAGGCTCAAGACCTTGAAGAGTGGGAATCTACTTTCTGAGCAGAGACTCACCCCAAACGGGTGATGAAAGATGAGTGATTTCATCTTACCAAAACCAGGCGAATGGGA
>DAYA01000045.1:0-4919 GCA_002506705.1 Euryarchaeota archaeon UBA550 | reverse complement strand
CTTACCAAAACCAGGCGAATGGGACGGTGAGGCTCGTCCGCTATTCCTTGCCCCAATGTCCGGTGTTACCGACCTTCCTTACCGTCTTCTTGCTAAGGAATGTGGTGCAGATTTTACGATTACAGAATTTACCAACTCGACAGCACTTACTCGAGATGCAGCAATGTCGTGGCGAAAAATGGAAACATGTGATGATGAAAATCCATTTATTCCCCAAATATTCGGTGGAGTAATTGAAGACATGGCATTGGCTGCTGAGTTATTGGAAGACACTGCAGATCTGATTGACTTGAACTTCGGTTGCCCTGCTCCTAAGGTAACAAAAATCTGTGCTGGAGCAGCCTTGATGGGCGAGCCAGAAAACCTGGTCTCAATGTGTGAAGCAGTGGTTGATAGAGTGAACATTCCAGTCACTGCGAAGATGCGACTCGGTACAGGTCAGGGTAATTTCAATGCGAAAGAAATCTGCCAAGAATTGGAGAACGTTGGTATTCAGCGCCTGTGTGTTCACGGTAGAACTCTCAGACAGAGATACTCTGGAGTCGCAGACTGGGATTACATCACTGAGGTCGTAGATGCGGTTGAAACTCCTGTGATTGCTAACGGTGATGTTGTAGATGCGAAGACTGCAAAGGCGTGCCTTTCACAAACCCACGCAGCTGGATTGATGGTCGGACGCGGAGCAATAGGTCGTCCTGCCGTATTTGGGGAAATTAAAGTCGGACTGGGCTGGATGGAAAGAGAGGATTTGCCTTGGATTGCAGCCCATGATGGCAACTGGGATGATTTGGGGTATGTTGCTCAGCAGTTCGCAACCCGACGTTGGTGTTGGAATAGGTACATCGAATTGGCTCGTGAAACAACTGGTTTGAATTTGAAGTCAATGCGAGGACATGCAGTTTCATTCACGAAGGGTCTACCAAGTGCAAAGAAAATCCGCAACATCATGCATGGAAAGCAAAGTCGAGAGGAATTTGCGCAAGCAACTAGCGAATTCCTAGCCTCGAACTAGATTTCATGATTGCTAAATCTAGAATTAAACTTTTGAAGCAAATTTCATGCAACAAAGAAGAAGTATCCTAGTAGGCCTAATCCGCAGCCCAGGAGTATAGTGTATAATGCATAGATAGCTTTGACATCTGATTTGGATTGCCAAATTTCCGTGAAACCGCAACTGCCGCAGCGATAGTATCTGCCAGACATAATATTGCCCATTCCACCCATCATGTTTTCTTTGATGTCTGTTGAGCCACACTTGGGGCACTTGCCTGATACTTTCATGACTGAGTGTTTCCCAAATCAGATATTGAACTTTGTCAGTGTTTCACCGACTTTTTCAATTCTTCTGATTACTCGATTGAGGTCATCCATTGATTTTCTTTTCAGCATGTCAACATCCATGCCAACTAACCTGTGGCCAAGAGGTAATCTTCCTCCAAGCAAGTTGAGTAGTAGCATCTGTTCTTTCGCATCCATATCCTTCAAGGCACGTTCTATGGTTTCAGGTTTGCAAGTGCCTTTTTTCAGATGTTTCAAGAGTGAATTTGGAACAGATAGGCGCTCAAAGCCACCTTTTTTCAGCAACCAATCTTCTCCTCTGCGCATGTGTTGCGTAGTCATCGCCGACCATAGGGCGGTCGACAAACGGTCGGTTCTAGCGACGCGCTCTACGATTCCAGTCATCCTAAATCGCTCTAGGATTCTTCCAACTCGGGGTTTGGGTCCTCCTAACGCCTTTGCTGCCTCATCGATAGAAATTGGTGGACCAGAATTCAGCAGCATTTCGAAAATTCCAACAGATAGTGATTCAGATAGTATCTCTTTACCAGGCCTCTCTCCAAGCAATCCTACATCTGCCATAAATCGAGATAACTCACTTTCCCCATCCTCAAGTGGACCCCATTCTTTGATTCGCAGTAGTGCGTTTGGTTTACCATCAGGAGGCAATTCAATCTTCATTGCGACCTTCTTGCCACGACTCCAAACCTCATCAAAAATTTCCAATCTTTGGGAGTGGATTAATTGGGCTCTTGCCTTCATATTTGCAATAGCCTTCTGTAATGAACCACCTGTGAGGTAGTAGTTTTTCCATCCCTTCCCTGATGAAGTCGAAACCAAACCTGCTGATACAAGGCGTACAAAATGATGATGAATTGCAGCGGGAGTGACTCCTAAATTTTCAGCTAACTCCCTAGTTTCGTAACCTCTACTCGGGTCTTTGAATAGGTGCTCGGATAAGATTCTGTGAATAGGTGAGAATGTTCCATCATCCGCTGCATTTTCTCCTCTTCTCCTGTGCAAACAGAGGGTATCGATGAGCCAAGAGATTAGTTTCTCTCTATCGTTCTTACTTGCTGGTAATGGAATTTCATCCAATCGCAAGTCGAACATACGCCTAACGGATTGCCGAAGGGATTTGAATAATGCGCAACAAACGTTTCTTGAGAGGCGATTATTGAATCAGCGTCTCTCATCGGACCACTCATAGTCGACCTTTCTTGATGATTGTAATTCTTCGGTCTCCAGAAGGTGAGGTGCCATTTCAAGACGGTCTTCTCGCATAATACCACGCCTTCTCAACACCTTAACAGCGGAGTGAACAGTTGCTCTCGTCCTACCAATTCTTCTTGCAAGTGCTGCTTGTGATCGCGGAATACCGTTAACACGAATATCGTCCACAATTGTTCTTTGGACAAGTGATAATCCGATTGGCATCTTCCTTGCAGCTTCTATTTCACCTACTCCAACGCCTCTTAGGGCTTCAACCTGAGAAGGGCCTCCAGCAAAATAGCAGCTTCGGCCATTTACTGAGATAACCGTGATGGCTTTTCTGCTTGACAAAACATCCAAATGGTGTCTTAGTGTTCCATTTGCAGCCGATAGTTTTGATTGTAATTCCCTGTAATGCAAGCCGGGGCTTTTCTCTAAAGTTTTGATAATTCTCTGTCGCAGTGGATGTTCGAATTCAGTAACTCTAGATTTAACTCCGCCTCTGGTGAACATAAGCGATGACAGGCTCGAACCAAATCCGATTATTCCACCTGTTGCACCGGCAATACCTGCAGCAAGCCAAGGGCGCTGATTCACCCATTGCTTCAGTAGTGCCATGTAGACGAACTTCCTCTAATCCCTTGTAATTGATTCGGTTAATTGAATCAGTCATTTTGACTTGACAGAACCATTTCTGATTTTCAGGTGCGCAACCAGAGGAGATAGCAGTCTTCCACAAGTTATCCCGTGTTCGGACAGGATGTAGTCAACTCTGACCGGTGGGCCGTCGTCGACTTGGCGAATCACCAATTCCTCTTCGACTAAAAATCTCAATTTATCGGAGAGAGTCCTGCTTGAAATGCCGGAGAGCAGTGTCTTTAGCTGGTTAAATCTCCTTGGTCCAGCGATGTATAGGGTCGATAGAATTTCTATTGTCCAGCGGCTACCGAAAACGTGCAGTGCTTCGACAGCAGCTTCGACTTCCCATTCAGTATTGTACGGCCCACCTTTTGAATTTGCAGCCAACACATCTCGAATCTGCTTTCCATTGGAAACAGTGTCCTCTACTCGACTCTCGATTTCGTTCAGCGCGGCATCGGTTAGAGTGAGTGGAGGTTCAGGCATGATTAGCCGAAGCGGTGTCTCAGATAAAACATAGTGCAAATCTAACACTATCAGGAATTCTGGTAAGTTGGCTTCCTTCCTTCGATTAATGCACTCAATCCTTCAAGTGCATCGTTTGTGGAAAATATTGCTTCCAAATTATCTAATTCTTGGCCTAGACCCGCCATCAATTCAGTTGTGCCTGCTGCATCAATTAAATCACTAGCCATGCGTAGTGCAATCGGTGCAGTTCTTGAAAGAGACTTCAGTTGTCTTGACACTAATTTGTCCTCAGGGTCAAATCCATCTGGGCAACCTCCATTGAGGAGTGTGTCCATATTTTCATCACTGTAGAATGAGTTAGCAAACTTTGCAATCTTCGATTCAGGATTTACCGGTGTTGCAGGATATTTCTCTGCTGGCTTTCCTTTGGCATCCAGAGATGCGATTGTCGAATCAACTTCAGTCACATCAACCAAATCTGTCACAAGTCCAAGATCTGCTGCGGTCCTAGCATCCATGAAGTTTCCAGCAAGGACTGCCCACCTTGCAGCAGGTAGTCCAGCGATGCGCGCCGGGCGTTGTGTACCACCAAGCCCGGGGAATATTCCAATATTGGTTTCAGGGAATCTAAACTGGGTTTTCCTTGTTCCGATTCTGTAGTCACAAGACAGTGCAAGTTCTAGCCCACCGCCAAGCGATAGTCCGGTAGTTAATGCGATTGTGGTTTTGCTAGAGGATTCTAATTTGTTCAGAACTTTGTGCCCATCCGCTGTGAAATCGTAGATGTCAGGGAATGAGTCTGCTCTGATTTTGTCAACGAAGAATTTGACATCAGCACCTGCAACAAACGCCTTTCCTGCACCATCAAGCACGATTGTATTGACTGAGTCATCAGCGTTTGCCTTGTCTATGGCAGTACCTAATTGTCCCACGACTGTTTCATTTAGGGCATTCATTGCTTCAGGTCTGTTGATGGTAATCGTAGCAATTCCGTTATTTACTGCCAAGTCGACATAACTGAATGTGAATGCTTCACTTCTCTTCCAAACCTCAGGCACAGGGAAGTTTGCAAGTTCACAGTAATCTTCTGCCATTGCCTTAGCATCATCAATACCCAAACGGTTTGCTAATTCGAAAGGACCCCTTGCCCATCTCAAACCAACCTTAGCGCCTCTGTCTACGTCTTCAAGAGAGCAGATTTCCTCATCTACAATTTGTCCTGCGACTGCGAAAACCTGGCCTAGTAACCTTGTTCTAATTTCTTGGGCAGCATCTTCACTGCATTCAGTATCGTCTCCGATTTCCCATTGGTTTCCAGCTTC
>DAYA01000023.1:10100-11104 GCA_002506705.1 Euryarchaeota archaeon UBA550 | reverse complement strand
CTTCTATGGGGCTGCGATTTCACGATGGCTAGAACACTTTGACCGTGATTCAATATTGCTGATTGGGGAGAATCGTATGCGCAATGATTCCTCAGGAGTTTTGGAAGATGTTTGTAATCATCTTTCAGTAGCCCCTTATTCCTTTGATTTTGGTTCAGTAAAAAATGCAAATACAGCAGCGAAGAGGCGCCCAATAACTGTGGTAGGTCGCATCTTTAGGTTCGCAGTCGGCTTGGTGCCAAATTTCATGACTGCACCAATTGTGAGATGGTTGCAGTCAAGGGATTTCGATGTGTATAAGTTACCTGTCATGTCGGTAAAACCTACACCAAAGAGGAGCATAACTGAAGAGCAAAGAGCTATGCTGGCTCCAGAAATAAATGCAGATTTGAAATTATTACAAGATGCAACGGGTTTTGATTGTACTGAGTGGTACATTCAATGACCATTCATTGATGCTGAATTCAGATTGTAAGCATCAGTTCTTTTCGCTACGGTAGCTAAATTAATGGCCCACAGCACTAATGTTCCAAAAATGGTCGGTAAGAGAACCAAGGCTGATACTAAAAATAGAATTCCTTTGCGGCTATCACCAAGATAGAATCTGTCGAGACCAGGGCATAAAAGTGCGAAGATTATTGCTTTGAGAGGTTGCTTTGCAAAGACATAATTCTGCACTTGAGCATCTTGAGAAATTTCGTTTTCAGGAACTTGCGGTGGCGCATCTTGGAGGCGTTCATCAATTCCTTCAACGCCTATGACTTCCCCTCCACCTGCCTCGACCATTTCCAT
Organism: Euryarchaeota archaeon UBA550; assembly: GCA_002506705.1. GTDB lineage: Archaea > Thermoplasmatota > Poseidoniia > Poseidoniales > Poseidoniaceae > MGIIa-K1. The sequence continues at coordinate 10,312 of DAYA01000023.1, read as the reverse complement.
AAATCCTGTTCCTTGCATTCTATTCGCCACCTCGGCGAATTCCACAAGACCTGTTGGGGTACTGAAATTGGTTGACTTCGGCGCTTTAGAGCGGTCCTGAGAGAAGTACAAAATGACAAAAAAGAGAGGAAAACAGAGCAGCAGGTAAGCTTCTGGATTATCAGAGGGGGCAGTAAGCGGGTAGTATGTGAAGAGGAATAAAAAGAAGAGAA
>DAYA01000023.1:9222-9730 GCA_002506705.1 Euryarchaeota archaeon UBA550 | reverse complement strand
GTAAATCCTCAACAGTTTATTCCAGCCAAGGAAATAATCCCACATCCTTCTAGCTTCAGTAGGGCCGAATTTTTGTTGTATCAACCCCAATCGAATACCAATCAACGCAATAGCAGATGGCGTTAGCGTTGTCCAAAACATGAAACTCAACCATATCACAACAATTGGAGGAACAATAACGCCCACAAGGTCTGTGTGTCCCATTTTATAGTCATCTAGGCCGGATAATGTTGTTTGAACAATGGCCAAAGGTATGAGTAATCCAGCCATGATGATTAGTAATTCACCTCTTAATTCTGGACGTCTGGCTATGATTGCAGGTAAACCTAATCCAACAACAATGACAGCCATACCTATTTCGGTAGCGTAAGTTAGGTCCCCGTATGCGGTCATCGACTAACACCCCTAATTTATGCGGATAAAAAACCTCAAAGAAGTTAATGTAATTTTACTATGGTATCTCGTTATTTAATACCATCAAAGAGTTGACGCACAAACCCACTGATTC
>DAYA01000023.1:0-8861 GCA_002506705.1 Euryarchaeota archaeon UBA550 | reverse complement strand
TGGGTCTTGTCAGACGCTACCCATTGCTTAATGGGTAGAGGTGAACGAGTATTGAGAGTGGATTTCACCTTCGACTTCTATCTCTCCAGTCTTCTCAATGAATTGTGATTTTTGCAAAGCTCTCCTGATAATGTGCGCTTTCACATCACGCCCTGCCTGTTCTAAAGCGCTTACAATTTCTCGGATTGTTGCGGGACTATTGTCTCGCAGCCAGCCAACTATCCAATCTGCTTGGATGCGATTTTGGCGCCTCTCCTCCGTCCAACGCCTTCGCATGTGAATGGGTAGTTGGTCGTGGTTTACAGATGTTAACGTACTATGATTTCATGTTGAAAATGAATAAAATCCGGAATTTCCTTTATATGTCAGACAGCGATAGAAGAATTTGAGCAACATGATGAACACAATATCTCTAATCTACTTCAAAATGGCTGAGTTAATCTCGACCCTTTTCCCATCCACAGATGGAATGCTAAATCAAATTGGTATGAACATGCTAACTGACCCAGGCGCAATAATCACTCACCTTTTTGAGCAACTTTTGATGTTGGTTGCAGTTATTGTAATACTACCTATAACCCTTGCATACAGGATATTCATGGGACTAATCGGTCAGCCAGTACCTGTTCCTTGGTTCTGATTCGAACTCAAGCATTGGAATCTTGCCCGTCCTTTTCTGTGTTTGATACAGGTGGCAAATCCAAATTTTTACGCTTAATGCTAGCCCTAAGTTGCTCTAGGTCGCCATAACAAATCAATGAATCACGGAACCGCAACTGTATATCTGGGTCAGGATTCCAAATCAAATCTCCAGCTCTTGATAACGCGAAAACCGGCATATCTTCTTTGAAAATTTCACTAATTGGTGAACCGATCAAATGTGGATGGTTTCGCAGGTGAACTGATAGGACACCCTGCCCAGGGATCGTCTTTAGAAGTTGGTCCACGTTGACTTCATTGAAGTCAGATTCTGATATTACGTAATCGATAATCGCTCCCGCAACATTCACGCCGCTTGCTTTCTCAATACCTTCGAGTCCAGGAGACGAGTTGACTTCCAATACAAGTGGGCCGTCATTTCCTTCAAGCAAATCAACACCTGCAACATTCAATCCTAGTACTCTGGCCGCACGACATGCAACCTCTGCATATTCATCAGAGATTTCGACCTTCTCTACCGTTCCATTAAGGTGGTAATTTGAGCGAAATTCTCTGCCTCTTGCCTTTCTGCGCATGCTGGCAACTACTTTTCCACCAACAACTAATGCTCGGATGTCCTTGCCGTGGCTTTCTGCAATGTACTCTTGAATTAAAACAGCTTTACCAGTTACCAATAATCCTTGGACTAGGTTACCGGTCTCCCTTAGTGTATGTCTAAGGAATACACCTTGGCCTTGTGTACCTTGAGTTACTTTGACAACAACCGGTAGTCCTCCCACTGCATCGATTGCTCTTTCGATATCTTTCATGTCACGAACATATGCTGTTCGAGGTGTAGGGATTCTATTCCTTGCAAGGATTTGGGAAGAGTGTAACTTGTCTCTGCTTTGGAGAATACCTTGGCTTGTGTTCGCAGTCCAAACATCGAGTTGCTCCAAGTGCCTCAAAACAGCGACACCGTGCTTGGTAATCGAGTGACCGATTCTTGGAATAACTGCATCATAATCGAACTTCTGCCCCTGATGAAGAATACCGATGTCTTGTTCTGCAACGAATAAGGAAAATTGCATTGGATTGATGACTGCAACGTCCATTTCTCTGAGGCGAGCCTCTTCAACAAGACGTCGCGTACTGTACAATCGCGGACCACGCGATAATACTGCAAGTCTTGTTGTCATGAAATGTATCTGTAGCCCTTACCTTTTTGATTCCTTTGATTTTTACGAATCGTTCACTTCAAGTTCTGACTGCAGATGGGAGGTTCATGTCCGATGAAGTCCGCGAGGAGCCAACAACTGATGATTCGGAAGAGGATGCGATTGAAGAATTGACAATCGAAGAGCGCCAAGAAGCACTCAAAAGAGCTCGTTGGAACGTTTTCATGTACCTCGGTTTAGCGGCTCTGCTATTCGGTTTCGCGCTATATCCTTTCATGTCAACTACAATGGATGTCGACGAGGGTATTGGATCAACTGACAAAACGATCACAGTTTGGGGTCTGCCCGTAGCAGGTGAAGATTTCACGGATATTCCCGTTGAAATTGATGTAACCGTAAAATCACTGCCGACAGATGTTAACAGCATTGAGATTTTTATTATTGAAAATTCCAAGGGTTGTGAATCTACAGACGGCTCCATTGGTGAAACTAGGTCAGAACTTCAAAGCGGAGAATCCAAGCATCCAAATCAGTACCATGTAATCGAGGACCCGGTTGAATCTGAGACTTATTCAGTTGAAATGAGTGTCGACCCCGGTATCTATTGTGTTCAAGTTGTTGTTGACAGTTCTGGAAGCGGATTCAGCGGTATTAACGTAAAGGCTGATGTTGCTCTTTATCCAACCCAATTACCACTCGCAATATTCGCTGCCCTGTGCCTTCTAATGTCGGGATTCGCCTTCATTGGTGCTCAGAAACACGGTAAGCACGTCAAGAGTTTGGTTGAGCCAAAGAAGGAGCCAAGCATCGAAGATTCAGTACTTGCGGAAACATCTGCAGCAAGAATTGCCGCAGGACCATCTGGCCCACCAACCGGCCCTACTGGTCCGCCGCCACCAGGTCCAACCGGGCCACCTGCCCCCGGCCCGTCAGGTCCACCTACACAGCAAGAGACGGTGGCGGCACCCGTATCTGAGCCGGTTACAGAACCAGCTGCTGAACCAGTGGCAGAGGATGTATACGAAGACCAAGGAAATGGTTGGTATTTCAGAAAATTCCCAGACGGTACCTACGACCAAAAGGTGTACGTCATCAAGGATGGATTTTACGTTCCCCACGAAGAGCCTAGTGCTTGATTTGGCCCCTAAGGGGCCACAATTACCCCCACTATTCAAAGAGGGTGAAGTCCCCGTTAATATCGATGGGTGAATCGGAATCCTACGTTTCCTCTTCCCACACGGTGGCCGAATTGAAGGCCATGTGTAAGGAAAATGGGCTACCCATCAACGGCAAAAAAGCCGACTTATTGGAGAGATTAAACCGCCATTTCTCCGGAGATGACGAGCCAGATGAAGAAGAGATGATTTCGCTTGAGGACGAATCAATCTCTATGGATGAAGAAATAGTTTCATTGGAATCAGAATCAGTACCCCTTCCAGTAATCGATGACGATGAAGAAATAATGGAAGCCGAAGTCTTAGATGCTGAGTTTATTGAAGAAGTAGAGCCTGCGTTTGCCAAAGAGTCGAAGCAAGCAAAAACTCTGATGGACCAGATAAAAAATCCAAAAGTTGCGGCGGTCCTACTTACAATTCTGATCGCTTCTGCAGGATGGTATTGGTATGTCAATAATCAACTAAAACCGTTCACAGCAGACGATTTGCGATACGGAGATTCGATGGAATACACCCTGCTCGATGGTGAATTGGAGGTCACAGGAGAATACGTAGAACTGATTCGAGAAAACGTCGATGTCGACCAATTGAATAAGTCATGTCGTCTACTTATGACGTTCTCTGGAATTGGAACAACCTCGGTTACAGAGGGCACATCTAGTGAACTTGATTTTGAAGCAGATGATTCACTAAGGGGCGTAGTGCGGGCAAAAGGTGCTTACGGTCTGGATTGGCTGACAGTCGAGAAGGTTCAAACTCGTAATTTCGACCAAATTGCTCTGAAGAGTTACAATCCTAAACCACTCCAGCCCGATGAGTGTCAATCTGGTTCCTCGATTTATTCGGTTGGAGGAAACCTAGAATTCGATACCAAATCTTGGACAGAAATCTCGGAGAGAGATGTTATTGCAACTGAGGCTGATTGGAAACTTACCCTTGGTGAGGATTACACTCAGGGCAAAACGGTATCGAATGGTCTTGGTGGAATTTTAGGACTACTGGAAGACGTCGCACCTGGAGTAGCAGTGGTAATTTCACCTGTTGAAATACGCGAAATGATGGGTACTCAATTAATCGAAACAGGAGCTAGTGGCACAAAACTCGGCTGGGATTGGAATGTATTAGGCCCCGACGAAGTTGATGGAGAAGAGTTGTGGAAGGTCTCACTTGAGAACAATCAAATCCGCGATAATTGCTTTGGTCATGCAAGGATTACAATGTGGCTAAGCGAAGATTCACCGTGGGCAGTTAGGCAGAACGTAGATGTCTACATTTCAGGAAATGAAGGAGATAAATCTGCATGTGGAACAATATCTGAAAGGCTTGCAGATGTCGTTCTCCCTGATGGAAAAATCAGCATGACCCTAGAGATGTCGATGAATTCCTTGACACGAGGCGACAAACTACTAGATTTGGGCCGCAGTTATTCTTCAGTTCCTAACGCAGGAGCTTATGTTCCAACCTCCGAGGAGTTAGTCGATTGGGGAGATTATGATTTGCACATGCCGGATAATTCCACTCTACGCTCTGAATCTCTCGAGGATGCGGTTCAATGCTTGTCAAATGGGCACGTTTCAGAAGCGGTCGCAGCAAATGCTGCACTCAATGATGATGGATACATTTGGAGAGCGAGAGATGATAGAAGCCAATCGGGCATAACAATCTGGAATCTATCCTGGGTGAGTTCTGATCCAAATTCTGGCTGGGTTGAATTAGAAGTAAAGGGCGATGCATCAGGAGAGAATTGCACCTACATTGCCCACGGTGGAAATGATGAGACTGTGGCGCACAGTCGTAGTGATATTCCAGCGGTTCTAAGTATCAAGATGATGGAAGAGGATTTGACAGACCAAACGAGATATCCTGCACTAAGTGGACCTGATGGCCTGTTTACAAGCAGTGGTGACTATCACCCCGAAACCAGGGTCGGAATCCTTGTTGTTACTCCCGACAGCGATTTCACAGATTGGCTTAGTGTGATTGAAGTTGGTGATGCTGGAGCTACCACATTGGACATTACCCGAACATGGAATTCAAACATTAACGGCATGCAGTGGGAGAACTCTCTCTCACTCGCAATGGATGCTAGAACCGGACAGTTGGTTGGATGGAACCTTGCTCAATCTCCACTTTGAGGTGAAAATGTTGAGTGGAAGAGGACTAGACCACCTTATCGAGCAAAACGAAACAGACTTGGGTTTCCTTTCTGCCTATGGGGGCGGGGAATCCCCTGAGGAACTGCTTCGTTTAGTATCTCAGTCCATTTGTGATGGGATGCAGGTTACAGCAGTTGAGCACGGAGTGCAGTTCAAGTTGGAGGCGGTTAATTTGCCACTCGTGAATTCAGATATTCACAGAAGAGGATTCCTAAATGGGAAACTTTCTGAAACAGGAGTGAAAGTAACGATTACAGATTTCGGACCGGAGCAACGCCGATTTATCGAACGTCTGGTTGAATTCATTCAAAGCGAGTAGCGACTGCAATCATTACTGCAACCACTGTTGCGAATAATCCCAACGCTGGCAAGAATGATTCATCATCTTCTGAATTGTCTGAAGGGCAGTTATCTCCGCCCCATTCTCCACCGTTGAACCAGCAGTCTGACCAAGTCTTGTAGAAGCCTTTGCTAGGGAACATTTCTGTTGTATCATTATCATCAGCGTAGGTTGCTTTCACTCTCCAGTTGACGTATGAGTGGTCTTCAATAGTTGTGACAGCGGAAGTGAATATCTTTCCATCAGTTGTGGAAACTTCAGCGACAGTAGGAGGTAAGCAAACCCCGTCATTGTTGCACATTTGAGTGGTTAACTCGAAGGTTGTGTTGTTGTTGATTGCATCATCAGACAAAGTTAGGGTTATCTCCCAATCTTCAAGGTCGGTAGTAGTTTCAGTATGCGTGATTTCGCTAAAGATGGTCTCATCAACGTTCGGTTCAATGTTTACTCCTCCTTCATCTGCAGCGCTTGCAACGTTTAGCAATGCAATGCTTAGTAGAATGCAGATAACGGATTTTGAATTCATAACTCCATCTCCCATAGTTCGTCACCAACCCAATGTATATTCTTCAGTCCCTTCCCTTTTAATTCTTTGACCAAACTGTTTCCATCCTTCATCGCCCAACCGATTGCTAGAGGTCGCTTGTGTTGTTGGTCTCTAACCCAAACAAGGTCGCCCTCAGTGATGGTTTCATCAGCTCCATGTATGCCAGCCACCATGCAATCAGCACCCTTCATCAGGAATGGAATCGCTCCGTGGTCAACCTCTACAAATCGCTTTTCGCATGGGTGGGAAAGGAATCCTCGCAGTGTGAGGAAAACTACTCTTTCATCATCAGGACTCATCAATTCAACTGCAAGCGGTACTCTGTCGACTAGGACCATCTTCCATGGGCCATAATCAGCCATTTCTAGGAAAGCACCATCTACTGCTAAATCGATACCAAGCGCTTCTTCCAAATCTTTCAGCAAAGGTGCGATGTGCTTTCGTCGCACAGGCCTTCGCTTCTTGATTTGCCAATCCTTCGCCATGACGCTGCGTAAGGATTCACAGGTTTGACCCTTCGGTTTGATGAGCCTAGTCCACTTCGGAGTATCATGGACGTGTGGTGTGCGATCAGGACTTACCCGAAACACGCAACTGAACTGGGCAATCCGATTCCAGAAGAACCAGTTTTTTTCTTAAAACCATCATCTAGCGTTGTTGACTTCGGAGAAATCGATACGTGCGGGGGCGACGTGCATCACGAAATCGAGTTGGTTCTCAAGTTAGGCGAGGGCCTCAAACCAACTCACATGGCACTTGGCTTAGATCTCACAAAACGCAGTGTTCAAGACATGCTCAAGGAGAAAAGATTGCCGTGGGCTGAAGCTAAGGCTTTCTCTGGTGCTGCCGTATTGGGTGAATGGGTAGAGTTTGATGAAAGTGCAGAGTATCAACTACAAATCAACGAAAATCAGGTACAAACCGGTTCACTGGAAGAAATGAGTTGGAGTGCATCTGAGCTAATTTCTAAACTTTCAGATTGGGCTCCAATAGGTAGAGGGGATATCCTGTTTACAGGAACTCCTTCAGGAGTGGGGCCTCTCAATGCAGGAGATGAAATAACAGCCTTGCTGTACGTCGATGGGGAGGTTGTTTCCTCCCATTCAGCAACTTGTGTATGAAGCATACCATTCAAATATGAACGGCTGGTCGGCAAGCCGCTGGAGACAATTAACATGGCACAGTGGCACGGAATTTCTCGTCGCAAGTCAACAGGTGGCCGCCGCGTTCCCGCTCGTGGAAAGCGCAGCACCGAAATTTCATCTGAGAAGCAGTTCGCACTAATTGGCGAGCCTCGCAGAAAGATCTACCGAACCACCGGTGGAAACGTCCTTGTGCGCGTACTTTCAGAAAACAAGTGCACAGTCAACGGCAAGGACGGAAAGTCCTCAGTTGCAACGATTACCAACGTAATCAAGAACGATGCAAATCCAAACTACACTCGAAGAAACATCCTAACCAAGGGTGCAATCGTTGATACAAACAAAGGACAAGTCAAGATTACTTCACGCCCAGGACACGATGGTGTTCTAAACGGCGTTGTTCTTTGAATGGATTCAAAGCCAACCACCCACTGAGGGGTTGACATGGACCACAATCCAGACCGAATCGCAGTTTGGCCTGGCTACTTCAATGCAAAGGTTAGTCGCAGGAGCGGTAGGCGTGTTCCACGGGATTCAAGTGTCCTAAAACCGGACTTAGAAGGTCTGTTTATTGCATCTCGTGCCCTTGGCTTAAGAAAAATCAAGCGCGAAGAGAGAGTTTCTCATCCAAATCGTCCTCATGCCAAAGAAGGCAGACTTTGGGTGTCGAAGAAAGGTGCAAAGGAATCCATCGGTGCTGGAAGCAAAGAGGAAATCATGCAACTAATTGGTGGTCAGTGGCGTCAGATGCAGAAGGACCAGAGAAACGATGAGAAAGAAGCGCAAAAGCGCGGTCCAAAGGTCGGTGACAAGCGAGCGCGTTCTCAAAGAAAGGGTGCAAACAAAGCGCGAGCTGCTCAAGCAAGAGCTCAGCGTAGTCAGAAACAAAGACGCCGACGCTGATTATTCTGCAAGCCATTCCTCTACCAGTTTGGGCAGTATTTCTCCAGCCTTACCAAGGTGAACCTCGTCAAAGTCCTCACCATTTGCAGGCATCTCATAATTGACCAGAATTGTATGGGCACCGATTGAGCGCGCTACATGCACCATACCTGCAGCAGGGTAGACGTGACCAGAACTGCCTACTACAATGAACACATCACATGACTCTCCAGCCGAATAAATCTCTTCCATGTGCATTGGCATTTCTCCAAACCAAACAATGTCAGGTCGCATTCTGGATGGCTCTGCGCAGCAATTACAGTAAACAAAGTCATCACTCAAATCAGAATCAGACATCCTGTGTTCGATTTGTTTACTTGTCTCACATCGAAGCGTCTGTAGTCTACCGTGCATGTGAATCACGGAATTACTACCACCTCTTTCGTGTAAATCGTCGACGTTTTGAGTGATCAATGTGAAATCGTCTATTTCAGATTCTAATTTTGCTAGTGCCTCATGAGCAGGATTTGGCTCGACTTCGTTCATCTGTCTCCTGCGTGCTTGGTAGAACTTCCAAACCAGTTGCGGGTCAGCACGCCAAGCATCAGGAGTTGCTACGTCCTCTATGCGATGGTTTTCCCACAACCCATCGTTATCTCTGAAGGTTTTGACACCAGATTCAGCGCTAACCCCAGCCCCTGTCAAAACTACAACATTCTTACCACGCATGATGTATATAACGACGAAAGGGGGTTCAAAAACTATACAATTTTGACTGGCGCTGAAAGCGATCCAGAACTGG